>JBDTQT010000014.1:0-31937 GCA_039932055.1 Thermoanaerobaculia bacterium | reverse complement strand
TCCTGCTCGACTCGATCACCCGTCTGGCGCGCGCCTACAACACCGTGCAGCCGCCCTCGGGCAAGGTCCTCTCCGGCGGTATCGACGCCAATGCGCTGCATCGCCCGAAGCGGTTCTTCGGCGCCGCGCGGAACATCGAAGAGGGCGGTTCACTGACCATCATCGCCACCGCGCTCGTCGACACCGGCAGCCGCATGGACGACGTCATCTTCGAAGAGTTCAAGGGCACCGGCAACTGCGAGATCCATCTCGACCGCAAGCTCGTGGACAAGCGGACCTTCCCGGCGCTCGATATCAACAAGTCGGGTACGCGCAAGGAAGAGCTCCTGATGCCCGAAGACGAACTGCGGCGCGTCTGGGTGCTGCGCAAGGTGCTCAACCCGCTGTCGGTCGTCGAGTCGATGGAGCTGCTGCTGGACAAACTCTCCAAGGCGAAGACGAACCTCGACTTTCTCAACGCCATGTCCAAGTAGCGTTATGCGACCGCTCGCGGTCGCATAACGCGTGCTCGTTCGAGCGACATCTCCCCGATGTCGCTCAACTCGCACCCCCGGGGCAGAGATGACTCAAATCCGCGTCGGAATCGTCAACTACATCAACAGCCGCCCCCTGTCCCGCGGACTCCTCCGCGGCCAGCAGGAGGGCGGTTTCGTCTGTGAGAGCCTGCCACCGGCGGTAATCGCCGACCGGCTGGCGGCGGGCACGCTCGATGTGGGTCTGGTGCCTTCGATAGAGCTTGCCCGCATTCCCGGCCTGACGGTGCTGCCGGGGCTCGCCATCGCCGCCACCCACGAAGTTCGCAGCGTTCTGCTGGTCTCGAAAGTGCCGATCGGCGAGATCGCCTCGGTGGCGCTCGACGAGAACAGCCGCACTTCGGCCGCGCTCGTCCGGATGATTCTCGCGGATCGCTACGGTCTCACGCCGCGCTTCCGGCCGGCCCATGCCGACATCGAAGAGATGCTCGCCTCGGCCGATGCCGCTCTGATCATCGGCGACCCGGCGCTCACCGTGCCGCGCGAGAAATACGTGGTTCTCGATCTCGCTGGGGAATGGCTGGAGATGACCGGCCTGCCGTTCGTCTTCGCCGTCTGGGCGGTGCGGGACGAGGTCGCTACCGCCGAGCTCGTCGCTCCCTTCACCGAGAGCCTTGAGATCGGCCTCGCCGAGCTCGACCAGATCGTCGCCGAGACCGCCGCGGAAACCGGCCTCTCGCCGGCGATCCTGCGCGACTACTTCACCCGCAACCTCCGCTACCGCATGGGTCCCGCCGAACAGGCCGGCCTCGCCGAGTTCCTCCGCCGCGCGGAGGCGAGTGGCCTCACCTCCGCGCCCGCGACCCCGCGCTTCGCCCACATCTGAAGCGACAGAACTGGTTTTCTTTCCGCCGGATTACTCCGGGCGCGTCAGGGCGAAGGTGCAGCCGCGGCAGATGAAGTCGGCGGGGGCCTCTTCGACGCCATAGACCCAGCGGCGCATCTGCGCGAGCTTGGGGCCGGCGAGGACGGCGGCGACCGTCTCGACGTTCAGGTCGCCGACCTCGTACTTTTCGTCATAGTCCTCGCAGCACAGGATGCACTTGCCGTGCGGGGTGATGTGGAGATGCTGGAACGGGCGTGAACCGACGTTGTCGCAGCCGCAGAGTTTGCCGATCGGGGCAGCGGGCTTCATGCCGATCTGCAGGTAACCGGCGCGATCCATGACCTCGAAGTACTTGACGGTGAACCGGCTGCCGGCGAAGCGCGCGGTGATCTCCTCGAAGTCGCGCTTGTGGTTCTCGTTGCCGGTGCCCAGCACCACCATATCCATCTGCTCGGCGAGGATCTTGTCCTTGGCGTAGTCGAGGTTCTTGAGCACCACGTTCATGTGGTCGCCGCCGCGCTCCTTTGCGTAGCGCTCACGGTCGATCGTCGAGAGATTGATCGACAGGAAGCGCAGGCCTCCCATCGCCACCAGCGCGTCCACCCGGTCCGGCGTCAAGCCGGTGCCGTTCGTCAATACCGCCGGCGGCAGTCCCGCGGCGCGGATCGCTCGCACCTGCTCGACGAAGCGCTTGTCGGCGGTCGGTTCGTTGTAATTGATCATGAACAGCGCTTCGATCGTCGACTTGTAGTCCGAGAGCTGGCCGAGGATGCGCTCGTAGAGCTCCGTCGGCATGAAGTGGTTGGCGCGCGGCGCGATCGACACCGGGCAGAAGTAGCACGACTGGTTGCAGACCGTGTGTGCTTCGAGCGAGGCGTATTTCAGGTGGAACGACTGCGACGCCTGCGTGGCATCGGCGACGAGCCAGCCGCTGGCGGAGAGCGCAGCGAGGTCGCCCGCCGCCGGGCTGCCGCCCTGCTCGAAGTTGCGCAGCGCCGCGAACAGCGGATCGCCGACCGCCAGCGTGACGTCGGTGAGCGGGTTATAGAAGCGCTCCGCGGTGGTGTGCAGGTAGGGGCTGACCCGCCCCGGGGCCGGCGTGTTCGGCGAATCAGACATGAAGTGAGCTCTCCGATGAGACGGCTGACGTGCCTGCGGAGCCGCCGCTCCAGCGATGCGGGAAGTGCGCCAGACCGATCGCGTAGCGTGGCGACTCCACGGCGAAGGCGTCGGCGAGGATCTGGCGATCGTAGATGTGCAGTCCCGCCCGGTCGAGCAGGAAAGCGTAGATGGTGAAGCGGCCCTTGAGGATCTGGAGATCCGGGAGCTCGAGGCGCACCGAGTAGCTCCGGTCGCCGGAGAACGGCGCCCGCCCGTCCAGCTGCGTGCTGAACGAGCAGACTTCGACGCCGTCGATGCGATTCAGTCCGAAGCCGACATGGAACTCGAGGCCGGGGTCGTCCGTCTTCCAGTCGATCTCGAGCGCCAGCGTCTCGCCCTGGCGGGCGAGCGTCCCGCCGGGAAGGCGGACGTCGCCGATCCGCGCCGGGCCCGCGACGAGGGCGTCGTCGGCGTGGCTCGTGCCGGCCTTGGCGAGCAGGAACTCCTCATACCGGCGCACTACCTCCTGGGAGGGGCCGGAGGCCGCGACCTTGCCGTTCTGCAACCAGATCGCCTGGGTGCAGAAGGCGGAGATGTAGTACATGGCGTGCGAGCAGAGGAGAAGCGTGCCGCCGCCGGAGGTGAACTCGAGCAGGCGGTCGATGCACTTCTTCTGGAAATAGCCGTCGCCGACCGAGAGCGCCTCGTCGACGATCAGCACGTCGGGTTCGACCTGGGTGGCGATGGCGAAGCCGAGGCGCATCGCCATGCCGGTCGAATAGGTCTTCACCGGCTGGTCGATGAATCCCTCGAGCTCGCTGAAAGCGATGATCTGCGGCGTCTTCTCGCGGATGACGTTCTCGGAAAGTCCGAGCAGGGCGGCATTGAGGACGATGTTCTGCCGGCCGGTGAGCTCGGGGTGAAACGCCGAACCGAGCTCCAGGATCGAGGCCACCTTGCCGCGCACGACGACCTCGCCGCTCGTCGGGGCGGTGATGCCGGAAAGGATTTTCAGGAGTGTGCTCTTGCCGGCGCCGTTTTCGCCGATGAGGCCGAAGCCCTGGCCGGCCGGCACCTCGAAACTGACGTCTTCGAGGGCATGGAAGGCACGGTGCCGAGTGCGCCGGGTCACCAGCTCCAGGGCGCGGCTCAGCGGATTCGCGTGCACACGATAGACCTTGTTCAGATGCTGCACGGTGACGGCAGCGCGGACGGGTGCGGAAATCGCGGACATCGACACCGCAAGTATACGATCGGCGCTGTTCGCGGCGTTTGGGGCGCCCCGGCCGCCATGCTAGGCTTCGCGGCCCACGGGCCTCGAGGCGAATCGGGCGCTCCGGCGACAGGAACCGACGCGACCATGTCCAGCTGCACTCGTCTGCCCCGATCATCCGCAAGGCTCGCAGCAGCCTTCGCGCTGCTCTGCTGGACCGGCTGCCGGTCCGGTGCGACGCCGGAGCCATCGCGGCCGGCCCGTCCGCCGGAATTGGCCGCCACCGTCGCTGCACCCGCGGCCGCAGGGCCGACGCCGCTGGCTCCGGTACCGTCCTCCCCTTCGTCATCGTCGGCGCAGGTCGCTCCGCCCTACAAGAACACGATTCGCTGGACGACGGCGAGCGAAGTCGACAGCTTCGGCTTCGATGTCTTCCGCGGCGAGCAGGAGGATGGGCCGTTCGAGCGCCTGAATGCCAAGCCGATCGCCGGTGCCGGCACCTCCGACGAGAGTCACGCCTACGCCTGGGTCGACGAGACGATCGATCCGACGAAGGAGTATTTCTACTACGTCGAGAGCATCGCGATCGACGGTGTGCGCGAGAAGTTCACGCCGGTGAACCGGGCCCGCGCCAAGCTCGCGCCAGCGCCGGCCCCGGCGCCTTGACCTCCCGCGCCGCTCTGGCGGCGGCCCTCCTCCTCGTCACGACAGTCGCCGCGGGCGCCGCCCCGATGAAGATCTTCCTCTCGGAGCCGGGCGTCTACCGCGTCACCCACGAGGATCTGGTCGCGGCCGGATGGCCGGCAGGTGGGATCGCCAGTGCGCGACTCGCGCTGCGCCACGGCGCGACGGATGTACCGATCTGGGTCGAGGACGGCGGCGACGGCGAGTTGGGCCCCGGCGACGCGGTGCTCTTCGCCGGCGACCGGCTGCCCGGCGAGCACGGCTACTACAACGAATACACCAGCCTCAACGTCTATTGGCTGTTCGACGACGCCGCGACGGCAGCGACAGCAGCGACGCCGGGGACCCCAGCCGGCACTGCGGCGCGCCTGCGGCTGGGCAAAGGCGTCGTGAAGTCGCCGTCGACACCCGCTCTGTCCGGCTGGCAGCGCCGGATTCGCCAGGAAGAGGACCGGCTGCTGCTGCGCTATCCGAACGCCGGCCTCGAAGATCAGGAGCTCTGGTACTGGCAGAAGCTGTCCTATCTCGACGCCGACCAGTTCGAGGTGCCGGTGGACCTCTCGGACCTCGACGGCGCTCCGGCGAATTCCGCAGCCGGCGCTAACCCTGCCGAAAGCGCGATCGGGATCACCGTCGAGCTGCGCGGTTGGTCGAGGCCGCGCGCCAAGCCCTCGCCGGAGTTCGCCGACCATGCGGTCGAGGTTCTCTGGGACGGTGCGGTCGTCGGGCGTCGCGAGTGGTCGGGCACCGAGCGGGCCGAGCGGGTCGAGGTTCAGTTGCCGCGCGCCGGGGTCGCGCCGGGAATTCACAAGCTCGGCTTGCGCGTGCCCGAACGCCCGGCGATCGACAATCTGCCGCTGGTCGACGTCTCGATCCTGAACTGGCTCGAGATCGTCGCGCCGCGCGTGGAGTCGGTCGCCAGCGCCGCGCCGATGGTTCGGCTGGCTCCTCTCGCACCGCTGGCAGCGCCGGTGCCAACGGTTTCGCCCGCACCGGCCGCTCCGGCGCAGCTGCGCATGGAGCCCAGGCCGTCGCACGCCGGGCGACCGGCGACGGTCTCTCTGCCGGGGGGGAGCCGCTACGATCTCTTCACCGACACCGGCGAACGCTTCCAGCTGGCCGCGCCGCCCGGCGTGGTCCGGCGGACGGAAGTTCCCGCCGCCAGCGGGACCTGGGTGGTGTCCGCCGGGAGCTACCTCGCGCCGCGCGCGCTCGAGCTCGACCGGCCGTCGGACTGGAAGAACCCGAACAAACAGGCCGACTATCTGCTCGTCGCGCACCCTCGTCTCGCCGCCGCCGTGGCGCCGCTCGTCGCTCTGCGGCGTAGCCAGGGACTCAGAGTGGCCGAGATCGACGTGCGCGATATCTACGACGAGTGGAGCGCCGGCGTCACCGATCCGCGCGCCATCCGCGACTTCGTGGACTACGCCTTCCATCACTGGCAGGCCCCGGTGCCGCGCTTCCTCCTGCTGGTCGGAGACGCCAGCTGGGACGGCAAGAACGAGCATCTGGCCGGCGCCTCGCCGGATTGGGCGTTCAAGCTCTCGGACCGCGCCGAGTTCATCCAGAACGGCAGCACCCCCTACGCCTCCAAGGATGTCGCGGCGACGCGCAATCTGATCCCGACCTGGGGCTACGGCAGCGCCGAAGGGCATGCCGCCGGCGACAACGCCTTCGTCGCCATCGTTGGCGACGACGAGCTGCCCGATCTCGCCGTCGGTCGCTTCCCGGTGATCGCGCCGCTCGAGGTCGAGGCGATCGTCGCCAAGATCGTCGCCTACGAGACGGCGCCCGTTCCCGGCGACTGGCATTCGCGGATCCTCTGGGTGACCAACGAAGAAAGCTATACGCAGAAGTCGAGCGACGCGCTCGCCACCGAGCTCGCGCCGCGCGGCTTCACGGCGCGCAAGGTCTATCCGGTGTCGGTGGTCCCGCCGACTTCCGACGACCAGGTCGCCCTGCGCGGCGCCTTCGACGAGGGCGCGCTCATCGTTCACTTCTTCGGCCACGGCGGGCGCTACATCTGGCGCACCGCCGCCCCTGACCTCGCCTCGCAGCGCGATCTCTTCGACCTCTCCGACGTCGAGGCGCTGGCGCCCACCGGAAAGCTGCCGCTGGTGCTCAGCATGACCTGCTATTCGGCGCCGTTCGATCACCCGACGGCCGACTCGATCGGCGAGAAACTCCTGCGCGAGCCCGGCAAGGGCGCGATCGCCGTCTTCGCGGCCTCGTGGCGCAACGGGCCGCGCGAAGAGTGGAGCCGCATGCTGCTCGAAGAGCTGATGCTGGCCGGCACGGTCGGTGAGGCGATCGAGCGCGTGAAGCGGCGCTCGACGGCTCCCGACCTGATCCGTCAGTACAATCTGCTTGGCGATCCGGCGCTGCGCCTGGCGCTGCCGCCATCGCCCGCCGCGCCGGCCGTCGATGGCCCGCCGAGCGGGCGCTAGAGCGATCCCGGGCCCACCGCCCGGAGCTCCGGCTGCGATCGAGCCGAAGCCGGTTGTCGCGCTCGCCGTTCTCCTCCTGCTCTCCGTTCTGCTTCATCTCGGCCTCGCGCTGCTCGAGGGGCCGCTCTGGACGCCGTCGGAACGGCCGCTTTCCGGTGACGAGAAGCGTTACGTCGAGGTGGCGGGCGCCTGGGCGGCGGGGGAGCCGGCGGAGCTCGATCCGCTCTGGCCCCCCGGCTATCCGGCGACGATCGCCCTGGTACTGCGCTGCGGCGGTACGCTCTCCTGGATCGTCGGATTGCAGGTCGTGGCGCTCTTCGTTGCCGGCCTCGCGCTCGGCCGGATCACGCTCGAAGTCGGCGCCTCTCCACCGGTCGCCGCGCTGGCGGCGGCGCTCCTCGTCGTCGATCCGGAGGTCGGGGTGTACGCGCGACTTTACCGTCCCGAGGCCCTGCATCTCGCGCTGCTGAGCGTGGCGCTCGCGCTCGCGATCCGCGCGACGCGCGCGCAGGAGAACCGTGTGCGGCCGCTCCAACTGGTGCTCCTGGGCACGTTGGTCGGCCTGGCGATCGCTCTGAAGAGTCTCCTCCTGCCGTTGGTGCCGCTGTTCCTCCTGGCGGTGATGTTCGTTCCCCGGGCCGCGGAGGAGCCTGTACCGGGTGCCTCGCGCTGGCGGCCGCGCTGGATTCGCGGTCTGCTCGTGGGACTGCCGCTCCTCGCCGTGCTGTCGCCGGTGCTGCTGTTCGAGCACGCACGGAACGGAGTCTGGACTTTGGGCGGCAGCGCGCGCTTCAACCTCTGGGTCGGGCTGACCGATCGCTCAGCGCGGAGCCTCGCCGAGGATCGGACCTGGGAGGAGTATCTGCGCTATCGCGCCGGCGGAGCGACCTTCGCCGAGCGCCAGAGTGCGATCACCCAGCGCCTCCGCGATCTCGTCCAGGCGCGTGGTCTGCCAGCACTCGTGGCCGGGCAGTTCCCGCGCCAGTACTTCCGACTGTTCGACCGCGAATCGTACTTCAGCGCCGCGCTTCCGCCCGGTGGCAGCCGGTTCCTCGCCGGCGAGGGCTACCGTGATGCACCGCCGCTTCTTGCCCGACTGTTCGGCGCTGCCGAGGTCGGGATCTACACCGTCCTGTTGCTCATGGCGCCGTTCGGTCTGGTGCGCCTGGTGCGCGAGCGCCGCCCGGGGGCTTCCTGGGTCACCGCCCTGCTCGCTTACCAACTCGCACTGTTCTGGTTCGTGCACGTCAAGTCACGCTACCGATTGACGCTTCTGCCGCTGCTGGCACTGGGCGTGGCGTGGACGATCGAGACCGTGCGCCGGCGCGGGCGGGAAGGAGCGCTCCCGGTCTCGATCGCCGACCTCGCGCTCGGAGCCGCGGGGGCGGCGCTGTCGCTCTACTTCGCATTCGGCGCTGATTGAGCGCCGGGCGCCGCCGGTGCTCTCCGGGTCAGGGAGCGACGGGCTCCAGCTTGCGCTCGCCCGGCTTGAAGCCGCGGTCGGGTGCGAAGGTCGGGTTCGCAGCCCAGGCGACGAGCGCCTTCGTGGTCGCCTTGAAGCTCAGGTGCTCCTGCGCGAACCGGCGCGCGCGCTCTGCCATCGCGGCGACTTCCAGCGGATGGTCGGCCGCCCAGACGAGCCGGTCGGCCAGCGTGTCGGCATCGCCGACCGGAAAGGTCAATCCGAGGCGACGGCTTTCCAGCAGTTCTCCCAGGTCGCCGATCTCGTTGTAGGCGACCGCGAGACCGGAGCTCATCCACTGCACGATCCGATTCTTGCTCCCCAGCATTCCTTCGTAGATCGGCTTCTCTGTCAGGACTCCGAGATCGGAGTCCGCCACGACGGCTGGCAGTCGGTCCGCCACCAGCCAGCCGAGCAGGTCGAAGCGATCGGCGAAACGCGATCGCCTGACGCGCTCGACGAGGCCGCTGTAGGTGATCTCGTCATGACCGGGAATCTCGCCGCCGGTCGAGACGAACCGAATCCGGCTGTTTCTCGCCATCGCCCGTTCCAGCCCGCCCACCAGCGTCTGCACATCGCTCCAGGTGTTGTAGCTGCCGCTCCAGAGGACCTGGAAAGGCTCCCCGGGATGGGCGCGTCGACGCGCGGCCGGTGCCGGATTCTTCGCGCTCACCGGAAGCAGCGCGCAGGGTACGACGGCGATGAAGTCCTGACCGATGGTGCGGAAGTTCAACCGGCCGATCGCCCCCAACTCGCCCACCGCCGCCCATTTCTGGCGCTCGGAAACGACCGAGCACCGATCCGCCGAGCCGAGGACCTCCTCGACCAACTTCCAGAAGTAGGGCACGACGTCGGCATGTCCGTCGAGCGCGGACTTGGCCTGGGCCTCCGCCATGACGTGGCCGAACTGGTCGGCCCAGAAAGGAACGCCGAGCCGCGCGATCGCCAGGGCATAGGAGCCGTAGATCGTGGCGCCGATGACGCAATGGGGAGCGAACTCCGCGACCTGAGAGCGGATGCGCTCCTGGTTGACGAAGAGCCCCGGGGGGAGGCGTTCGATCCGCACGCCTTCGATCGTCTCGAGCTCCACCGGCGGCACGGCGTAGGCATCTTCCAGGGTGACGGCGAGCAGCTGAACCTCGTGACCTTCTTCAGCAAGCGAGCGTGCGAACTGCCAGGTCCGGATGCCAGGGCCGTAGTTCTTTCGGGTGTTTTCGAAGGGCAGCGGAGCGACGCCGCAGATCAGGATTCGACTCATGGTCGGACGTCTCCGGTGATGGCTGATTCCCAGGGCCGGCCGCGCGAGACGACCCGCGGAAGAGAGATGATCGGGACAGATCCCGAGGGCTTGAGCAGTCTCCACCACGATGCGTCGCTGCCGTGGCGAAGTCGTGCGGCGAGAATCCGCGGCAGCAGAGCCAAGGCACCTAGCCAGGCTCGCTTCTGTCGCGCCGCAGCTGCGCGATCCTGCGACTCCAGCCGGTGGCGATAGGCCGAGCGCTCGATCCCGACCTGTCCGGGAAGCAGCCGCAGCAGGCGCCACCATGGCCAGTGCAGGAGCATGAGGATCCAGCGGTTGCGCCAGAACAGGAAGAGCTTGAACTCGGAGTCCGGTCCGGCAGTCGCGGAAACAGCGTGGGCAGCGACGGCGTCCGGCACCAGCCAGATGGAAAGCCCCCGCCGCCGGAAGCGCAGGCAGAGATCGAGATCTTCCATGTAGAAATCGAACAGCTGACTCCAACCGCCGGCGGCCTCGAAGGCGCTGCGCCGGATCAGAACGGCCGAGCCGGTTACCGCCAGGACCTCCGTTCGTCCAGGGAGCGGGAGGTGGCTGGCGAGCGGCAAGCCAATGCCTTCGTCCCAGGCTTCCCCGGCGGTGGAGAGGTTGAGTCCCATGCTGTTCAGGTGGTCTTCGGCGCCCCAGATCAGCAGGAGCGGCCCGGCGGCGGCGGCGTCCGGCTTCTCGGCGAGGACCGCCGCCAGCCGCGACAGGGTGTCGTCGCGCACCACCACGTCGTTGTTGAGGAAGAAGTAGGCGTCGACCGTCGGCAGATGTGCCAGGCTCCAGGCGACGGCACGGTTGTTGGCCTCGCCGAAGCCGACGGTGACCGGCGAGGCGACGCGGTGCACGCGCAGCTCGCGCGCAACCCACTCGGGCAGCGCCTCGCGGCATTCGTTCTCGAACAGGACGATGTCGAGCTCCACGCCCTTGCTGGCGAGCACGGCGCGCAGGCAGTGGTCGAGGAGCTCGGCATTGCGATGGTGGATCACCACCGCGCGCACGCGCGGTTGCCGGCCCGGGGTGAGCTGCTCCGACGGTGTCGCGGCAGTCACGATCGGTGCCCGGAATCTCTCTGCTGCAGCTCGGCCTGTAGTCCGTTCGCCCACTCCGCCAGTTTGCGGTAGTCGGTGAGGACGGTCTGGTTTGCCTGTTGCACCTCCATCGCCCAGCTCTCGAGCCGCCGGTAAGCGGACTCGGTGGCGGCGTACTTCTGCTGTGTCTCTTCGGCCCAGAGCTCCAGCTTGTGGTAGTCCGCGACGAGCTGTTGGTGAGCGGCGCCGAGCTCGAACGCGGAACGAAGCTCGGCGGTGTCGAGCCCCAGCGCCACCGGCACGGGCCAAGGCTGCTCGAGGGCGCCAGTCAGGCGCGCCATTCCGCTTTCTGGCGAAAGGTTGCGCGCGGCGGCGCCGAACTCCGCTTCGCGCGCCAGATCGACCGCGAGCCGCGGCACGATGGCGAGACGCTGGCAGAGCGTCGCGTAGAGGTCGGCTCCTGTGGCCACTTGCGCGAATCGGGGACCGCGCATCTCGAGGAGGGAGAGCACGTTGCGCAGGAGCCACCAGGAAAGGGGGACACCGGCCGGGGCCCGCCACTCGAGGTCGAAGAGATGATAAACGCCGCCCTGATCGCGTGTCGCGTTGACCAAAGTGGCGTCAAGGGCTTCCGCCGCCAGATCTTCGCCGCCGCCGAAACGCTCCCGGATCGCTGCGGCGAAGCGGACGAACTCGTCGAGGAACGGCTCGTTCCTGCTCGCTACGAGGTGCTCCTGCAGCCGCAAACGCAACGGCTCGCCGGGGGCGAGCGTCGTTCTCTCCGGCGCCGACCAGACGTAGGCGCCAGCGGCGTTCACCCCGGGGTCGGCACCGCCATCGGTGCGACACTTGCCAACCGTGATGCCCTCGGCGCCGCGCTCGAAAACAGTGGCGATCGGTTGGCGGCGTTCCGCAGCGAAGTGCCAGCCGACCTCCGCGGCGGATGGCCGCAGGCGCGGCCAGATCGACGAGCCGGGCGTGGCCGGGCTGGGCGCGGCGGCGACGAGAAAATAGTTCGCGAACTCGGCGAAGAGCCCTGCGCGGGCCAACTCGCGGTAGACCAGCGCTTCCGGAAAGAGGTCGAGACGGGGCCGGAGAGCGTCGGCCGAGGGTTGAGCGGACGCCAGGTCGGCGGCAAGCTCGGGCGCGGCGGCCACGAGTTGCTCGGAGATCAGCGATCCCGACCGGCGAGCTTCGGCTCCTTGCGGCACGGCGAAGAACCACTCGAGGGCGGTGAATCCGGCCTCAGCCAGGGCCTCCGCAAGCTCCCGCCGCGAGACGAAACTCCGCGGGCGACCGGCGGCCTCGGCGGCTGCGGCCGGCATGGCGCCGGGGCCGGTGAGGGTCGCGAAGAGGCGCCCAGTCGCCGGCTCGGGGCAGCCCGACCAGAAGCGCAGGCCGAAGCGGTTGGGCAGCGCCAGGAGGAGCACGCCGTCGGTACCGAGGCGCTGCCGGGCGTCCGCGAGGCGGTCCGCCAGCGATCCGCCGACGGAACCCGCAAAGTCCAGCGCCAGCAAAACGTCGCACGGTGGGAGACCGGAGCCGCCTGGTGGCGGCAGGGCACACCATTCTCCGACCTCAAGGCCGTTGAATCGGAACGACTGGAGCAGAGCACTGCCCGCCGGTTGGCTTTTCTGGTTCGTTGAAATCATGGGAAACCGATCCTAAAAAGTAACACATCGGGGCACCCTGCGACGGCCCAAATGGTAGCTTTGGCGCGTGACCTGACGGCTGCGAGAGGGGGGAGGCGCATGCGGGATCGGCTCTTCATCGACGGACAGTGGCAGGCCCCGGCCGGGGGTGGGACCCTCGAGGTGGAGAACCCGGCGACCGGCGAGGTCTTTCACCAAGCGCCGGCTGGCACGGCAGCGGATATCGATCGCGCCGTTGTCGCCGCCCGGCGGGCTTTCGAGGGCGGCTGGGGAGGGACGACCGGCACCCACCGCGCGACCTTCCTGCGGGCCTTCGCCGACGGCATCGCCGCCCGCCGTGACGAGCTCGCCCGACTGGAGGTTCTCGACAACGGCAAGCCGCTGCCGGAGGCTCTCTGGGACATCGATGAC
The DNA here is from genome assembly GCA_039932055.1 of Thermoanaerobaculia bacterium. Taxonomy (GTDB): domain Bacteria; phylum Acidobacteriota; class Thermoanaerobaculia; order Multivoradales; family JAGPDF01; genus JAGPDF01. Next base: position 19,295 of record JBDTQT010000014.1, on the reverse strand, counting down.
GCTGCCGGCTGCTTCGCCATGTACGCCGAGCTCGCGATAGGGCTCGATGGCCGCCAGGAGCAGTCGGTGGATCTGCCCGATGCACGGTTCTCGTCGCGGGTGCGGCTCGAACCGGTCGGTGTCGCCGGCCAGATCATCCCGTGGAACTACCCGCTTCTCATGGCCGCCTGGAAGGTCGCCCCGGCGCTCGCGGCCGGCGCCACGGTGGTGCTGAAGCCCTCCGAGCTCACGCCGCTCACCGCCCTCGAGCTCGGTGTGATCGCCGAGGAGATCGGCCTGCCGCCGGGAGTGCTCAACGTCGTCTCCGGAACCGGACCGGAGGCCGGCGAACCGCTCACGCTGCACCGCGAAGTCGACAAGCTTGCCTTCACCGGCTCGGTACCGACCGGCCGGCGAGTGATGATGGCGGCGGCGCAGGAGGTGAAGAATGTCTCGCTCGAGCTCGGCGGCAAGTCGCCGTTCATCGTCTTCGCCGATGCCGACGTCGAGGCGGCGGTCGAGTGGTTGATGTTTGGCATCTTCTGGAACCAGGGCCAGGTCTGCAGCGCCACTTCGCGGCTTCTGGTCGAGAAGGCGCTGGCGCCGCGACTCCTCGCGCGCCTGGCGGAGGAGGCCAGAAAGATTCCCATCGGCGATGGCCTGGCGCCTGGAACGCTTCTCGGCCCGCTGGTCTCGCGCAGCCAGTACGACAAGGTCCTGGGCTTCATCGACCGGGCGCGGGCGGCGAGTATCCCGCTGCTCACCGGGGGCGGCCGCCCTGCTGGCCGGGAACGCGGCTATTTCCTCGAACCGACGATTTTCGTCGACGTGCCGGTCGAGTCGGAGCTTTGGCGTGAAGAGGTCTTTGGCCCGGTGCTTGCCGTGCGCACCTTCAGCGACGAGGCGGAGGCGGTGCGGCTCGCCAACGACACGCCGTTCGGCCTCGCTGCAGCGGTGATGTCGGCCGACCTCGAGCGCTGCCGCCGGGTAGCTCGGCGCTTCCGCGCCGGCATCGTCTGGATCAACTGCTCGCAGCCGACCTTCAGCCAGGCGCCGTGGGGCGGTATGAAACAGAGCGGCATCGGCCGCGAGCTCGGTGAGTGGGGGCTGGCGAACTACCTCGAGGTGAAGCAGGTCACGAGCTACGACTCAACCGAGCCATGGGGCTGGTACCTGCGACCCTGATCCTCGTCAGCCCTTGACCGGCTGCGCGCGTCCGATGGCCGGCGCGCCGGCGGCGCGCACCATCCGTTCGAGGGCCGGCAGCTCCTTTTGCAGAAGTTCCTGCCACGTGCGCTCGACGGTATCGACGAGCGGGCGGGTGGCGGCCAGCCCCTGCCGCGCGTCAGGCGAAGGCTGGGCGTCGGCCCCATCGACCGCTTCGGCGAGCTTTGCGAGCTGGCCTTCGGCGAACTGAACGCTCTCGCGCTCGCGCGTTCCGAGCCACCAGGCGTTCGCCGGTGAGCCCGCCGGTGGCTTTCCGGCGAGGACCAGGAGGCGGTCGCGAAATGCGGTCAGGTCCCGTGAGAGGCGTCGCTTGCGCTCGTCTGCCGCGACGCTCTTCAGGGTCGTCGCCAGCCCCCCGAGCGTGCGATCGATCGCTCGGCCGATCTCTGCCAGCCGGGCGCGCTCCGTCTCGATCTCGAGCGCCAGCTCGAACTGCGCACGGTAGGTCTCGGGCGCGAGAGTGAGGCGCGGATCGGGCTGGACGGTGAGCGGCTGGTCGAGCCGTTTCCCATCGACTACGAGAGTGATCCGGTACTCTCCCGGCGGCGCCCAGACGCCATCGGCGAACGGATCGCCCTGGCCGAGTCCGGCGCCTGCCGCCTGCCGAATCGGCCAGTAGAAACGGTGAAATCCGGGCGACGCCTCGAGCGCCACCGGCACCTTCTGCCACTCGGGGGCCGAGCCGATCTTGCCGAGGTCGGCCGGCTTCGGCCGGTCGGCGCTCGTATAGCGGCGTATCAGCTCCCCCTGCACATTCCTGACTTCGAGCTCGACCGGCCGCTCGGTCCCCCGCGGCAGGTAGTAGTCGATGGCGGCGCCGAACGGCGGATTCTTCGCCGCGGGCTCCTCGGCCGGAAACGGCGTGCCGGTGAAGCCGGCGGGCCGGAGGCGCGTCGCCACGGCCGGCGCGAAGAGCCGGGCGGTCTCGGCCGGGCGCTCGGGGTTGCCGGGTTCCAGCTGGCGCAGCGGCGCGAGATTGTCGAGGATCCAGAACGCACGGCCGTGGGTGGCGATGACGAGATCGTCGCCGTGCACCTCGAGATCGCGCACCGAGGTCACCGGCAGGCCGGTCTGCAGCGGACGCCACTTTTCGCCGTCGTCGAAGGAGACGTAGACGCCGCGCTCGGTGCCGGCATAGAGCAGCCCTCGCCGGCGCGGATCCTCGCGCACGCAGTTGACGAAGCTGCCGCCCGGAATGCCGGCGGCGGCGAGCCGCCAGCTCTTGCCGCCATCGTGCGTGCGGAAGATGTAGGGGGCGAAGTCGTCGAGTCGGTGCCGATCGACGGCGACATAGGCGGTCTCGGCGTCGTGGTGCGACGGCTCGACACTGCCGATCTTGGACCAGCCGGTGAGTGTCGGTGGCGTGACGTTCTCCCAGTGGGCGCCATCGTCGAGCGTCCGCCAGACGAGGCCGTCGTCGGTCCCGACCCAGACCTCGGCGTCGCGCAGGCGCGACGGTCCGATGGTGAAGACAACGCCGCGGCGGGGACCGATCTGCAGATGATGGGCGGCCGTTGGGGGATCGAGGTTGGCCGGCGTGCCGGGATCCTCGCGTGTCAGGTCGGGGCTCATGACCGACCAGTGCTCGCCGCCGTCGACGGTGCCGAAGAGGCGCTGATTGGCGAAATAGAGGGTGCGCGGATCGCGGTGGGAGAAGACCAGCGGCATCGTCCAGACGCTGCGGTAGTGGTCGGGCAGGGCGAGCGTCGGGTCGACCGAGCGCGTCTGGAAGGTCCGCAGGTCGAGCTTCTCGACCCTCCCGCCGTAAAGAATCTGCGGGTCGAGCGGATCGGGGACGATGTTGTCGCTCTCGCCGCCGGCGGTCGACTCGCGGAAGTGAGTGAGGTTGATGCCGTCGCGCTGCGTCGTGCGGCTGGGCACGCCGGCTGCGCCGGAGTCCTGCTGCGAACCGTAGACCCAATAGGGAAACTGGTTGTCGGTCGAAACGGTATAGAACTGTCCGGTCGGCTGGTTGAGCCAGGAGCTCCAGGTCGCGCCGTCGTTGAGGGTCACGATCGCGCCCTGGTCGACGCCGAGGATCTGGCGCGCCGGATCGGTCTCGTCGATCCACATCTCGTGGAAGTCGTCACCGGTGGGGTCGCCCTTCGTCGGGACGAAGGTCTTGCCTCCGTCGCTGGACTCGAATATCGCCGTGTTCAGAGCGTAGAGGTGGTCGGCGTCGCGTGGGTCCACCTTGATGCCGCCAAAGTACCAGCCGCGCCCCCAGATGCGCGGGTCGGAACTGGCATGCGTCCAGGTCAGGCCGGCGTCGTCGGAGCGGTAGAGGCCGCCATTCGCGCCGGCGCCGGTACCGTCGACGATCGCATAGACGCGATTCGGGGTGGTACGCCCCAGGGCGAGGCCGATGCGGCCAGGTGCTTCGGGAAAGCCGTATCCGGTGATCGCCCGCCAGTGCTCGCCGCCGTCGACCGACTTCCAGAGCCCGGTGCCCGGGCCGGTCGAGGGGGGGTAGATGTTCCAGGGCGTGCGGCGGGTCTGCCAGAGTGCGGCGTAGATCACCTGCGAGTTGCCGGGTTCGAAGGCCAGGTCGACCGCGCCGGTGTCGTTCGGAGCGCGGTCGCTGGCGAGGATCCGCTGCCAGCTCTTGCCGCCGTCGCGCGAGGCGTAGACGCCGCGCTCGCTGTTCGGGCCGTAAGGGTGGCCGAGTGCGGCGACGTAGACGCGATCCGCGTCATCCGGATCGACGAGAATGCGCGCGATCTGCTGGCTGTCGGCGAGGCCGGAGAAAGACCAACTCTTGCCGCCGTCGGCGGACCTGTAGAGACCCTCGCCCTGGGAGATGTCGGAGCGCATGTCGGCCTCGCCGGTGCCGACGTAGATCACTTTCGGATTCGACGGCGCGAGGGCGATCGCGCCGATCGCAGCGATCGGCTGGTCATCGAAGATCGGCTTCCAGGTCCGGCCGGCGTCGCCGGTCTCCCAGACGCCGCCGTTGACGCTGCCGAAATAGAAGTGCTCGCGCTCGCCGGGGACACCGGCAACGGCGAGGACGCGCCCGCCGCGGAAGGGACCGATGAGTCGCCATGGGAGGCCGGCGATGACGGCAGCCGCTTCGTCCCCTGGCGCCAGTCGGTCGACCGGCGCGGCCTCCGTCGCTGCGGCGAGAAGGAAGACCAGTAGAGGGAGAATCGCGGCGATTCGACGCCGCGGTCGGTCTCCGCAACGGGCCGCTGTGGGTTCGGTCATGTCGTTGCTCATCCTTCGAAAGCCTCGTCGATCAGGTGGAGGTTCTTGTCGAGGAGCGCGAAGCCCTCGCGGAGCTCACTCTCGGTGATACAGAGCGGCGGATTGGTCATGAAGCTGTTCCAGCGGCAGAGTGTGTAGAGCCCGGCTTCGAGGAGAGCCCGGTTGAACTTCGCCATTGCCGGATGGCTACCGTTGTAGGGGGCGAGCGGTGAGCCCTGCGCGTCCTTGCGCAGCTCGACGATGCCGAAGAGGCCGATGTTCCTGTGGCCGAGCACCGAGGGATGACGGCGCGCGAGATTCTCCATCTCCGCCCGCATGACCGGCTCGAGGCGCGCGGCGTTTTCGACCATACCCTCGCCGAGCATCACCTCGATGACCGCCTCGGCGACCGCCAGGCAGAACGGGTGCGCGTTGTAGGTCAGACCGCCGTGGAAGACATTCTTCCGGAAGTGCTCGGCGATCGGCGTCGAGACCGCCATCGCACCCAGCGGCACGTAGGATGAGGTCAGCCCCTTCGCCATGGTCACGATGTCGGGCTGAATCCCTTCGTGCTCGAAGGCGAAGAGTTTGCCGGTGCGGCCGAGGCCGGCCATCACCTCGTCGCAGATCAGCAGGATGCCGTGCCGCGACAGCAGGTCGCGCAGTCCCTTCATGTAGCCGGGCGGAGGAATGAGGATTCCGTTGGTGCCTGTGACACTTTCGACGATCATCGCCGCGATGGTGTGCGGGCCCTCGTAGTCGATGACCTCCTCGAGGTAGGTCAGATTGTTGCGCGTCACCGCCTCCGGGTCGTCGCCGAAAGAGTACTTGTAGGGCCAGGGGTCCATTACCCGGATGACGCCCGGCATGCCCGGTTCGTTCGCCCAGCGGCGCGGATCGCCAGTCAACTGGAGGGTGGCGTTGGTGCCGCCGTGGTAGCTGCGGTAGCGCGACAGGATCTTCTGGCGTCCGGTGAACATCTTGGCCGCGCGGATCGCGTTCTCGTTGGCCTCGGCGCCGCCCAGGGTGTAGAAGAAGACGTCGAGATCACCGGGAGTGAGCTCCGCGAGCCGCTTGGACAGCCGCGCCCGCGGCTCGGTTGCCGTCCCGGGGTGCGCGAAAAGGAGTCCGTCGCAGGCTCGCTTCATCGCGGCGACGACTTTCGGGTGCGAATGGCCGATGTTCACGCTCATCAGCTGGCTGTTGAAGTCGAGAATCCGCTGGCCGGACGCCGTGTACATGTAGATGCCTTCGGCACGCACGATCGGCAGCGGCTGCACCGCGCCGGTGGCCGACCACGAGTACATCGTGTGCGCGAGGCAGAGGTCTACGATTTCCTGACCGTCCATGTCCGGTTTCTCCCGATTGCGTGGCGAACCGCTTCGGTTCGTTCGTCAGATCTGCGCGCTTCAGCTCATCCAGTTGCTGTCGCGCTGCACTGCCCACTTGGTGGTGATCTTGCGCTGCCGTGTCCAGAATCGGTAGCCGTCCCAGCCAGTGATGTTGCCATGGCCGAAACAGGAGTCGTTCCAGCCGCCGAAGCCGAACGGCTCGCGCGGCACCGGCACACCGACGTTGACGCCGCACATTCCCGCCTCCGCCGTCGCCATGACGCGGCGGGCGACGTCGCCCGAGGTGGTATAGACGGTGGCGGCGTTGCCGTAGGGGTTGGCTCCCTCGATGCGTAGCGCCGCCTCCAGCGTGGGAACGCGGACGATCGACAGGACCGGGCCGAAGATCTCCTCGCAGCCGGCCTCCGAGGACGGGTCGACGGCATCGAGGATCGTCGGTCCGACCCACCAACCGGCGTTCGGATCGTCCTGGTTGCTCCCGTCAGGTCGGCGGTTGCGTCCGTCCACGAGCACCCGCGCGCCGTGCGCTTCGGCGTTGGCGATGGCGCCGTGGATGCGTTCGGCGGCGGCGGCGGTCGCCACCGGACCCATCTCGCTTCCCAGGCGGATGGCAGCGGCGCGGGCGGCGATGCGCTCGATCAGCGGCTCGACCTCTCCCGGGGCACCGACCGCGAGCAGCACCGAGGCCGCCATGCAGCGCTGGCCGGCACAGCCGGTGAACGAGGCGACGATGTTCTCGACCGCGACATCGGGGTCGGCGTCGGGGACGAGAATCAGATGGTTCTTCGCGCCGCCGAGGCAGAGCGCGCGCTTGCCCGAGGCACAGGCGCGCGCGTAAACCGCGCCCGCCACGCGCGTCGAGCCGACGAATCCGAGAGCTTCGATCTCCGGATGGTCGCAGAGCGCCTCGACGACCTCCTTGCCGCCCTGAACGAGCGAGAAGATGCCCGGCGGCAGACCCGCCTCGGCGAAGATCTCGGCCAGCCGCATCGTGGTGAGCGGCACGCGCTCGGAAGGCTTGAGGACGAAGGCGTTGCCGCCGACGAGCGCCTGCGGCAGCATCCACATCGGCACCATGATGGGGAAGTTGAACGGCACCACCCCGGCGACGACGCCGAGCGGCTCGTAGGCCAGCCCGCAGGTGACGCCGCGGCTGACTTCGAGCTCGCTCCCGGTTGCCAGATTTGGCAGCGAACAGCCGTATTCGAGGCACTCGATCGCCTTCAGCACCTCGGCTTCGGCCTCGCTGTAGATCTTGCCGTTCTCGTGCGACACCAGCCAGGAGAGCTCGGTGAGATCGCGCAGCAGCAGCTCGCGCGTCTTGTAGAGAACCTGGGCCCGGTCGCGGATGGGAAGGTCGCGCCAGGCGGGGAAGGCCGCCCGGGCGGCGGCGACAGCGGCGTCGACATCGGCTGCGGACGACAGTTGCACGGCGGACATCGGCCTGCCCCAGCGTGGATTCGGCACTGGCTGCGAGGCCGGCTCTCCGGCCGCTTCGCGCCAGGCGCCGCCGATCCAGTTGCGCGCCGGGACGTATTCGCAGAAGTCGTAGGAGGTGGCGGCGAAGCGGGGGAGGCTCATGGAGCTGAAAGCGTATCAAGCGCCGCGAGCGCGAGGGCGCCAAGAAAAACCGCCGGTCCCGGAGCTGCCGGGCCGGCGGTTCGAGTCACCGCGGAAGGGCTCTAGTTCTGGGCCGGGGTGTTCTCGGCGAAGTACTCGTGGCTGTCGGCGTTGTCGACCGCCTTGGCTGGCGTGCGGATCGCGAGGCTCTTGCAGGCCGTCTGACCATAGGCGCGGTCATCGGTCGAAGCGACGGCGTTGAAGTGCGACATCTCGTGGACCAACGTCCCGGCGCGCGAGTCGGTGCCGGTGTTGGGCGCCGACCAGAAGGCGTTGCAGACGTAGATCTTGTAGGGCTGCGTCGGATAGACGTAGGCGTAGTAGCTCTGGGTGCAGCCGCAGTCGACCACTACCGGCTTGGTGATGAAGGCGTTTTCGATCGCCACATAGTGGGCCTTGACGGTGGCGAATCGGCCGCTGTTCTTGGCGCCGAACCAGGTGGTGTAACGCGGCCCGACGGTCGAGTAGGTCTTGCTGTTCAGATAGTTCTTGGCGCCAGTCGAGTAGGTGGTCGCGCCGGAGACCGCGCTCGCGACGCCGCTCTGCTGGCTCGACGAACAGTTGGTGTACGAGAGCGATTCGCCGCCCGGCGCTGCCGCGAAGGCGTCTAGGTCGAGCGGCGCACGCACCGGCGCTTCGCGCCAGATGGCCACGGCATCGGAGGCCGCCATGTCGCTCTCGACGGCGAGCTCGGCCAGGCGATTGCCGGCCGCGAGATCCAGGCGGTAGGAGACGAGGTACTCGCCGCCGCTCGCCATGTCGTAGTGACGCGAGAGCTCGGTGCGGCCGGAGATCGACTGGCCCGGCGCGATGGCGACGAAGTCCGCTGGTGTCGGCGCCGGCCGCTTGACCAGGATGCCCGTGTAGTCGACCGGTTGGCCGTCCCGCGTCACCTGAAACAAGTCGGCCTCGAGGCGCGCGCCGGGAACCTGCCAGCGCGGCATGACCATCGTGCGAGCGCTGTCGTTGGTGATCGTGACCGCGGCGACGACGTCGTCGTCCGCGGCGAGCCAGGCGCGATCCACCTCGAGGGTGGCGCGCAGGCCGGCGGCCGAGACCGCTCCGGCAGCGACGGTGGACAGCACGAGCGCGAACAGGACGATGAGGCGGCAGCTTCGCATCATGGATCTTCCTCCCTGAGAGCTTGGGCGCTCGCGCTGCCTGCGGCGCATGCAGCGGCCAGCACCCGACAAACCCGGAAATCCGGTTCTTGAATTTGCTGAGAAAGCAGGATTCTGGGGTGCAGGCAGCGGCTAAGTCAAGGAGCGTGCTGAAGCTCAGCGAGGAGGTCGCGCAGGCGGGGCTCGCCCGGCGCGAGGTCGATCGCGCGCCGCAAGGCGACGATCGCCGAGCCGCGATCGCCGGCACAGAGGTGGGCGAGGGCTGCGGTAGCGAAGACGTCGGAGCTCGCGGGCAAGAGTGTCGCGGCACGAGCGAGATCGGCGAGGGCGTTTGCGCAGTCGCCGCCCTGCACGCGATATCGCCCGCGGTAGAGCCAGGGCTCGCCTTCGTCCGCCTTCGCCGCGATCGCACGGTCGAGCAGCGCGATACTGCGGGCCAGCTTGCCGCCGCTCTCGTAGGACGCGGCCCTGCCGACGACGAGCTTCGCGCCATCCGGCAGCCCACTGGCGAACGCCCGCGCCAGCGCCTCGTCCGAACGGTCGAGCTCATCGGCGTGGAAGAGGGCTTCGGAGAGATTCCACTGCGCCGAAGCGAGGCCTGGCTCGAGCTCGACCGCTCTTTCGAAGGCCGCGCGGGCCTCGCGGTCGCGGCCCTCGCCGCGCAGGACGATGCCCTCGTTGTTGAACGAGCTGGCGGTTCGCGTCGAGCCGGCGGCGAGGGCTGCCGGGGTCGCCCGGGTCGCTTCGCCGGCGCCGATGTAGCCCAGCGCGCGGAGCTGGGCGATCTGTTCCTGCGCCGCTTGCGCGGCGCTCGCGCTCGCCGCCGCGGTGGCCGGCCGGGACGGCTCCGCCGGGCTTTGTTTCCGGAGCTGGCGAAAGACCCGGCCGTAGTCGAACGGCGGCACGGCGAGCGGCGGGATCGCGGCGAGCGGCCGCGTTTCCGCTCCGGCGGCGGCCGGCAGGCCGGCGAGCGCCAGGAGCGTGGGGTAGACCTGACGCAGGCGGCCGTTCTCCGTTCTCCCGGGAGTCACTCCGGCGGCGCGGACCAACCAGATTCCGAACTTGCGGTGCCAGCGGGCCGCCGTCTGCGTGGCGTTGCTCGCGAACCTGTCGGGTCGGCCCTCGCCCCAGAAGAAACCGTGATCGGAGGCGACGACGACCGTCGAGTGCGAGCGCTCCGCCAGGGCGAGGAGTCGTCCGAGAAGCCCGTCGATCTCGCGGAAGTAGAGCTCGGGCACCTTCGCGTAGCGCTCGAAGTCCGTCGCGGAGATCGTCGCCTGGCGCGGCGGTGCGAACGGCGCGAAGACATGGCCGATCGAGTCGGTGCCCTCGAGATAGAGGAGGGTCAGGTCCGGTGTCGTCGGGGCGTCGCCGAGAAGCGACTCCGCCATGCCGCCGAAGAGGCGGGTCTGGATCAGGATGCGGCGCAGGGCCGAAATCGGATGATCGTAAGCGCGCGCGGCTTCCGAATGCGCGCTCCAGTCCGCCGCAGTGAGCCAGGGGAGAAAGGACCGCAGGGCGACGAGATCGGTCGCAGCCTCGGCAGCCCGCAGCCGGGAGATCGCCCAGTCGGCGCGCTCCGGCGGGAACACTGCTCCGGCGGGCACCGCGGATTCGACATTGAGGAATCCGAAAAGGCGATCGGAGACCATCACACCGTCGACCGGCTCGGCGGGATGGGTCGCCCAGAGCCCGAGGATGTCGGCGTGTTTGCCGGCCCAGGTGAGATCGTTCCAGATCGCCGGCGCGCGGCGTTCGTCGCTTCCGATCGGTTCCCGCACGCCGGTCGGCGCGGAGAAGCGGGCGAAGTCGAGGATGCCGTGATCGACCGGCGACACCCCGGTCACCATCGAGGTCCACAGAAGCGGCGAGAGCGTGGGGACCTCGGTCTCGAGCTCGCCCCAGGCCGCCCCCGAGCGCAGGCGCGCGAGATTCGGCAGGGCTCCCGCCACCAGCAGCGGCTCGAGCTGCTGCCAGTCGGCGCCGTCGAGGCCGATGAAAAGGATCGGCGGCTTTGCCACTGCCCGCTTCGCGAGCTCGCCCACCGTGCGTGCGGCGCGAGAGGCTGAGTTGGTCGCTGGCGACGGCGTCAGCGGCGGTGAAGCCGACGGCTCCAGCGGACGAGGCCCGCCGCAAGCCTGCAGCATGAGCAGGGGAACGACCAGTAGGGTAGTGGTGCCTGGGCGCATCATCGGTCGGCGAGGAGCATCTTAGCGATTGGCGACCCGCGGAATGCGCCCCCGCAGGGGATCGGCAAACCGCGTGTCGAGATCATCAAGCGCCGCAGCTCGAACCAGACGCCGCTCGGTGTCGCGCGCGCCGACCCGTCAGGAACGCGGCGCGGCGCCCGCCGGCTTGCGCAGGAACTCGGCCAGGGCCTCGTCTTCGGTATGGATGTGGGTCAGCATCCACAACTCGAGGCTCTCGATGGCGGCCTGGGCAGCCGTCGCCGGATCGGCGAGGATCCGGGTCGAGAGCTCGCGCAGCTCGGCGATGAGGCGGTCGTGCTCGACCAGGTGCGACGCGAACCCGGGGTAGGCGTGGAGCCGCATCAGGTGCTGTTCCGCCAGGAAATGGGCGTTGGCGAAGGTTTCGAGCTGGTCCATCAGGACGACGACTCTGACGCGATCGTCCTCGGTCAGCGCTGCCTGAAGCGCGCGCACCATCTGCAGCTCGAGCGCGTGCTCGTGGTCCATGGTTCCGATTCCGGCCGCTGCATTGTCGTCCATTCTGCTCGTCGGCATCGCTCGCTCCTGTTTCTCGTCGGCGGCCTGCGGATCCGGAGGAGATTCTAAGCGCAAGCGCGGCTTAGGTCCCCGGCCCGTCGGGTGGGCCGTCGAGCCCGACAAGGCGCAGCAGCACTAGGGCGTTGGTAGTGGTCGCCAGTCCTTCGCGGAGGCGGTAGTCGAAGGTCATGCGGGGTCCGTCCGGCCGCTCTTCGACGGTCTCGCGAAAGTGGACGTTGTGAAGGCGTGCGGCGAGCGCCGGGACACCCGCGATCTCGAGGTCGTGCGTCGAGACCGCGCCGATCGCGCCGGAGGCCAGGAGACGCTCGACGATCTTCGCGACCGCGACCCGGCGCTCCTCGCTGTTCGTTCCGCGCAGGATCTCGTCGAGGAGAAACAGCACCCGAGGCGAGTCGCCGGCGGAGCGCTTCGCGTGCGCGACGATCTGCTGCAGGCGCCGGAGCTCGGCGAGAAAGAACGACACCCCCTCGAGCAGCGAATCGTCGATCCGCCCGCTGGTCTCGACCGCGACGGGCGGCATGCGTAGCGCTCTTGCACAGACCGGCGCCCCCGCCTGCGCCAGAAGCGCGTTGACACCGATCGCTCGCAGGAGGGTGCTCTTGCCCGACATGTTCGACCCGGTGACCAGCAGCAGCCGCCCCCGCGGGCCGACTTCGACGTCGTTGCCGATACGGACGGCGTCGGGCAACAGCGGATGCCCAAGACCGGTCGCCGTCAGCGATGCCGCTGTCGGATCGATCGCGGCGACGGCCCAGTCGGGATGAGCGAAGCGCACGCCGGCGAAGGCCGCCAGCACCTCGAGCTCGCCGGCCGCTGACAGCCACTCACCGGCGAATCGCCCAGCCCGGCGTTGCCAGGCACCGACGCGTTCGAGAAGCAGCAGGTCCCACGCCATGGCCGCTTGCAGCAGCGTGTGTACGCTCGAATGGCGGACGTCGGAAAGCTCGGAGAGCCGATGCAGGCGCGCGAGCTCGGCTGCCGCGTCGAGGCCCGAGGCGGCCAGCCGCGAGTGGATCGCGGCGAGGCCCGCGGCGGTGAATTCGCGGTCGCCGATCAGCCGCAAGAGCTCGGCATAGCCGGAGAAGGCCCCCTCACGCGCCGACAGGCGATTCATTTCAGCTTCGAGCGCGCCCTTCACCGTCCAGGTCCAGGCGTAGTTGGCGACCAGCACGAGGAGCCAGAGGTGGATCGGAACAAGCCCGGCCGTCGCCAGCAGAAACGCCGCGAGGCTGGCGAACGCGGAGAGTCGGCCAGCCAGACACCAACGTGGGTGCAGCTCGGCGAACGGTGTTCCCGAGGCCCACTCGACGAAGCGCGCCGTCGCCGCCGAGGTTGCGGCCAGGGGCATCGCCGCGACTTCGAGCTCCTGCCGGAAGTCGAGCAGCGGCGCGAGCTCGCCGACGGCACCCTGGCGCTCCACGACCTCCTTTACCGAGGCTTGGCTTTCCGTTAGCCAGGCTGCGAGCGTCTCGCGGCCCGAGGGTGTCGCGACCGCGCCGAGCCATTGCGCTACCGAACCCGGCCCGAAGAGGTTGAGGTCCCTGGCGGTCGCCGAGGTCGTGGCGGATTCCGGGAACGGACGCACGGGAAGAGCTTCGAAGCGACGCTCCAGCCGAGCGAGCGCTTGCTCGTTGACGATCCGCTGCGCGGCGCAGGCCCGCTCGCGCCCGATGACACGTCCGTGCCACGAGATGAAGCCGGCGAGCGCGAGCGCCCCAGCGCCGCAGGCGATCCAGGGTGCCGCTCGGCCCGATCCGAGGTCTGCGACGCCGAGACCACCGCCGACGAGGAAGAGCACGAAGGCCGCGAAACGCGCCCAGGAGATGCGCAGCGAAAGGGCCGCCGCCCGCCGCTCCGCTGCCGCGGCGGCAGCAGCTCGCTCGCGATAGATCGTTCCGGCGCCGACGCTCGACGAAGCCACGGTCGAACGATAGCGCGATACCTTGTGCGAGTCCTTTCGCGCGACAACTGCGTAGACTGCGAAGAGAACCAGGAAGAAGCCGCTGCGGGAAGTTCTGTTCGTGCTGTTCGCCGCCATTTTTTTCGGTGCCGGCGGCCGGCTGAGCCCGCTTCAGCCGATGCCGCGGTAGCCGGACGGGCGCCCGGTGCCGATCCGGTCGGCAGCGAAGACGAGGAGCGGGGTCGCAACGCCCCAGACGACGGCGAGCGACAACGCCGTCAGCCAGCGCGGCTCGCCCCAGGTCGCCGCTCGCAGGCGCTCGCCGGCGAGAAACGCGAGCGGCCCGCCGATGGCGCCGAAGGCGGCCGCGAGGAGGAAGCGACCGCGCAGCCAGTGGAGCGAGTAACGCAGCGTCGTTCCCAGCTGCAGCCAGAGCATTACCACCCAGACTGGCGCGAGCGCGGCGTTCGAAGTGAAAAAAGGACCGGTAAAGGAAAGGCGTCCTGTCAGCGCTTGTGCGCTGTCCAGGGCGAAGCCGACGGCGCCGCAGAACGCGGCGATCCATGCTTCGGCGATTCTGTCCTTGGCGAGTGCAAGGTGGATGAGGAACAGGCCCCCTGCGAGGGCGGCGCCTGCGCCGCCGCGGCCCCAGGCCGCGCCGAGGACGCAGGCGAACCAGCCGGCCTCATACAGCGCCAGGTTGAGGAGCCTTTCCTTTACTGAAGCTTTTGATTTCTTGTCCGCCGCCTCGCGCGGCGGAGGACTTGCGGCGCTCACCCGCCGCTCCGTTCGAGAATCCGGTTGCAGCGCCAGATCAGGTAGTGCACGTAGAGCCAGAAGTGCTTGAAGGCCGGATTGCGGGTTTCTTTGCGGTGGTAGCGCAGGTAGATCTGCTGCGCGATTGCGGCGAGGCGGAAGAGACCGAAGACCTCGTAGAAGGTCCAGTCCGACGCGCTGAGCTCGGGGAGCCCAGCCTTGCGGCAGTAGGTCGTCACGACCTCGCGCCGGGTGAGCATTCCAAGCAGGTGTGTCGGCTGGCGGCGCAGGGTGCGGAAGAGCGGGTCGTCGCCGGCCTCGACCCAGTAGGCGAGGGCGCCGCCGAGGTCCATCAGCGGGTCACCGACCGTCGCCATCTCCCAGTCCAGGACGCCGACGATCCGCGTCGGCTCCTGTCGGTCGAGGACGACATTGTCGAAGCGGAAGTCGTTGTGGATGACACACCTGCCGACGTCTGCCGGGGCGTGCGCCTGAAGCCAGACCATCAGCTTCTCGGCGCGCGGAACGTTGCCGGTGCGCGCCCGGCGGTAGCGGTCGATCCAGCCGGCGACCTGACGCCGGGCATAGCCGTCGCCGCGGCCGAGCTCCTCGAGGCCGGCGGCTTGCGGATCGACGCGATGCAGCGCGACCAGCGCATCAAGGAAGCTCAGGCAGAGATGGCGGATGGTCTCCGGCGCGAGCTGGAGGTCGGGCGGTGGATGGCGCCGCAGAATGATCCCATCAATGCGCCGCATGACGTAGAAATCGCCGCCGAGGACACTTGGATCGGCGCAATGGCCGATCATTCCGGGCGCTAGCGGGTAGTGCGGCGCGAGACGCTCGAGAATCCGCGACTCGCGCGTCATGTCGTGGGCGGACTTGGCCTTGGTGCCCGCCGGCGGGCGGCGTAGCACGAGGTCGTGCGTCGGGTAGAGCAGGCGGTAGGTCCAGTTCGAGGCGCCACCGGCATAGCGGGTAACGGCGGGGAGCGGGCTTCCGGCGAGGGCCGGAAGCCGGTTCTGGAGCCAGGCGTCGAGGCGCGCGATCGCGCCCGAATCGAGGTCGCCTTCGAGTTCTTCGCCGCGGAACCCGCCTTTCGCCACCCGCGGCCCTTTCAGGCCTTCGCGCGGCCCGGGGCGGGCGGATCGTACTTGCGCAGCTCCAGCTTCGCGATCAGGTCGCGGTGGACCGCGTCGGGGCCATCGGCGATGCGCAGGGCGCGCGCCATGGCGAAACAGGCCGTGAGAGGCAGGTCGTTGGTCAGACCGGCGCCGCCGAAGAGCTGGATCGCCTCGTCGGCGACCCGCTGCAGCATGGCGGGGACAACGACCTTGATCGCCGAGATCTCGCCCCGCGCCCCGCGGGAGCCCGCCTGGTCGAGCTTCCAGGCGGCATGCAGTACCTGCAGGCGCGCGCCGTCGATGGCGATGCGGAGCTCGCCGATGCGTTCGCGATTGCCCCCGAGGTCGGCCAGCGGCCGCCCGAAAGCGCTGCGCTCGCGGCTCCGGCGAACCATCAGGGCGAGCGCCCGCTCCGCCGCGCCGATGGCGCGCATGCAGTGATGCACCCGCCCCGGGCCGAGGCGTCCCTGGGCGATGGCGAAGCCCTGGCCGGGCTCGCCGATGAGGTTGGAGCGCGGCACCCGGACGCGGTCGAACTCGACCTCGCCGTGCCCCGCCGGCGGGTCGAACTCGCCGAGGCAGGGAAGCATGCGGACGATGCGGACGCCGGGGGAGTCGAGCGGCACGAGCGCCAGCGAGTGCCGATGATGCCGGTCGGCCTCCGGGTCGGAGACGCCGACGAACAGCCCGATCTCGCAGCGCGGATGGCCGAGGCCGGTAGCCCACCACTTGCGTCCTTCGAGGACGAGCTCGTCGCCCTCGAGAGTGAGGGTGGCCGCGAGGTTGGTCGGGTCGCTCGAGGCGACTCCGGGCTCGGACATGCAGAAGGCCGAGCGGATCTCGCCTGCGAGAAGGGGCCGTAGCCAGCGCTCCTGCTGCTCCGCCGTGCCGTGGTGGAGGAGCACCTCCATGTTGCCGCTGTCCGGGGCATTGCAGTTGAAGACCTCGGGCGCCAGCGCGCTCCAACCCATCGCTTCGGCGAGCGGCGCGTAGTCGAGGTTCGCCAAACCGGCGCCGAACTGCGAGTCGGCGAGGAAAAGATTCCACAGGCCGGCGGCGCGCGCCTTGGCCTGGAGTCGCGCGACCAGCGGCGAGTCCTGCCAGGTCCGCCAATGCGGGCCGGCGCAGTGGCGCACGCGGGCGGAGAGGATCTCGTCCTCCACCGGCGCGATCTCGCGGACAAGGAAGGCGCGGAGGCGCTCGAGCAGGCTCTCGGCGAGGGGCGACAGGGCGAAGTCCATGACCCGACAAGTATGGCGCAATCGGCCGCTATGGTGCCCCGCGGGAGGGGGTTCGAGTCCGCTGTCGCCACCCCTCCGGATGGTGGAGGGCCCGTCAGGGGACGGTATCTTTGTCCTGTCGGAGTGCGGGATCGAAAGGAGACCGGCGATGAGGATCGGAGTTCCCAGGGAGACCCACGCCCATGAGCGGCGGGTGGCGCTCACGCCGTCGGCGGTGCGGACCCTCGTTCAGGAGGGGCACGAGCTCTACTTCGAGAGCGGCGCCGGCACCGAAGCCGGCCATGCCGATGCCCTCTATGAGGCTGCCGGCGCGCGGATCGTTTTCGATCGGATGGAGATCCTGCTGCGTCCTGAGCTGCTCTCCTGCGTCCATCCGCCGCGGCCCGAGGAATACCGGCTGCTGCCCGCGGGGCAGACCGTCTTCGCCTTCTGGGGTCTGCCAGCCGCACAGCCGGAGGAGATCTCGCAGCTCCTCGCGAGCGGCGTCACCGCGGTCGGCCTGGAGGCGATCGAGGATTCCAAGGGCAACGCCCCGATCCTGACCTCGATGTCCGAGATCGCCGGCGGGCTGGCGGTGGTCTTCGGCGCCGGGGCTCTGCTCAACACCGGCCGCGGACAGGGCGGACGCGGCATCCTCCTGGGCGGCGCTCCCGGTGTTCCTCCGGCGCACTTCGTAGTGCTGGGTGCTGGCGTCCTCGGGACGAGCGCAGCGCGCGCCGCGATGGGTCTGGGTGCCCAGGTCTCGATGCTCGACATCACGATCGAACCGCTGCGCCGCGCCCGCGAGGCGCTGGGCCCGGGACTGACCACGATGCTGGCAACCCCGCCCAACATCGAGAAGGCCATCGCCTTCGCCGACGTCGTGGTCGGAGCCGCATCGGTGCACGGCCAGCGCGCGCCGTTGCTTGTGCGGCGCGAGATGCTGGCGCTGATGCGGCCGCAGAGCGTCATCCTCGACCTCTCGATCGACATGGGCGGCTGTTTCGAGACCTCGCGTCCGACCTCGTTCCCCGACCCGACCTATACCGTCGACGGCATCATCCATTTCTGCGTGCCGAATCTTCCATCGGTGGCGGCGCGCTCGGCGACGCTTGCCCTGACCAGCGTCCAGTTGCCCTACATCTCGGCCGTCGCCCGCGACGGCATCGAGTCGGCCGCGCTCGAGCACCCGCGTCTCGCGCGCGGCGTCTACCTTTACCAGGGCGCCTGCGTGCACCCGTCGCTCGCCCGTGTCCACGGTCTCGCCGTCACCCCGGGACCGCCCTGGGGGACGTCCCGGACGCCCTCCGCCGGGAAGGAAAACTGATCATGCAGTGGAACGAGGCCTTTCGCCGCAAGGTGATGTCCGCCGAGGAGGCGGTGAAGATCATCCACTCGGGCGACCACGTCTGGATTCACGCCGGCTGCAACGCTCCGACCGAGCTCATCCAGGCGATGACCGCGCGCTCCGGCGAGCTCGAGGGCGTCGAGGTGATCCACCTCATGGTTCTGGGAGAGGCGGGATACGCGGCGCCCGAACATGCACACGCCTTCCGTCACCGCGCCATGTTCACCGGCGCGAACGTCAGGGAAGCTGTCGCCGATGGTCGCGCCGACTACGTGCCGATCTTCCTGTCGGAGATCCCGCTCCTCATCAGCTCCGGGCTGCAGCCGGTCGATGTCGCCCTCATCCACGTCTCGCCTCCCGACGAGCACGGATTCTGCTCCTACGGCGTCGGTGTCGAGTGCACGAAAGCGGCGGCGGAACGGGCGGCGACGGTCATCGCGCTGGTCAATCGCCAGATGCCGCGCTCGCTCGGCGACAGTTTCATCCATGTCTCGAAGCTCTCACGGGTGGTCGAGATCGACCGCCTGCCGGTGGAGTTGCCGGTGCCAGGCAGCCCGAGCGACGTGTCGAAAGCCATCGGTTCGCACATCGCCGAGCTCATCGAAGACGGCGCCACGCTGCAGATGGGCATCGGCGAAATTCCGGATGCCGTGCTGCTGTTTCTCACCCACAAGCGCAACCTCGGTATTCACACCGAGATGTTCTCCGACGGGCTGATCGATCTTTTCGAAAAGGGAGTCATCACCAACGAAGCCAAGACCCTCCACCGCGGCAAGATCGTCGCCTCGTTCCTGCTCGGCACGAAGAAGAGCTTCGACTTCCTGCACAACAACCCGTTCGTCGAGTTTCATCCCAGCGACTACGTCAACGACCCGACGATCATCGCCAGGAACGACAAGATGGTGGCGATCAACTCGGCGATCGCGATCGATCTCACCGGCCAGGTCTCCGCCGACTCGATCGGCCGGCGGATCTACTCCGGTTTCGGCGGCCAGGTCGACTTCGTCCGCGGCGCCGCGCGCTCGAAGGGCGGGAAGCCGATCATCGCCGTGCCGTCGACGGCGCAGAAGGGCACGGTGTCGCGCATCGTCGATGTACTCGCCGAAGGCGCCGGTGTCGTCACATCGCGCGCCGACGTGCACTATGTCGCGACCGAGTACGGCATCGCCAGCCTGTTCGGCAAGAGTCTGCGCGAGCGTGCCGAGGAGCTTATTTCCATCGCCCACCCCGACTTCCGCGAGGAGTTGCGTGCGGCGGCGAGGAAGAGGAGGTTTTTCTGATGCCCATCGCTTCGACTGCGGAACTCGCGCGGGGGGTCCTCGCGACTTCCTCGACTTCGAACGGCAACGGTTACGTCGATACCCCCTGGAGCGACCGCTTCGCGATGCGCACCGAGGGGCTCACGAGCTCGATCATCCGCGAGCTGCTCAAGTACACGCAGGACCCGGAGGTGATCTCGTTCGCCGGCGGTATGCCGGCGCCTCAGGTCTTTCCGGTGACCGAGGTAGCTGCCGCCTGCCGCAAGGTGCTGGCGGAACAAGGAACGTTGGCGCTGCAATACTCGGCGACCGAGGGCTACCTGCCGCTGCGCGAAATGCTCGTGCGTCACATGGAGCGTTACGGCATCCGCGTGACGCCGGCGAACGTGCTCATCACATCGGGTTCGCAGCAGGCGCTCGATCTCATCGGCAAGCTGCTGATCAACTCCGGCGACCGCA
>JBDTQT010000013.1:0-32957 GCA_039932055.1 Thermoanaerobaculia bacterium | reverse complement strand
CTCCACGCCCTGCGCCTGCGCGCCAAGAGCCGCATGTGCGCCAACGGCGAGGTCATCTGCCACGAGGACTACTGTCCGTTCGCGCGCGACTACTACGCCAAGCTCGCCTCCTCGGGAGTCGTCCCGCGGCTGCTGCGCGAGCAGGCGGTGCTCGATCCCGACCTGGTCTTCTCCGCCGCGACGCAGGCCGAGGTCTGCCCGTTCGAGGTCAGCCTCGACCTCGCCGGCAAGGCTCAGGTCGTGGTCTGCGACTACAACTACGCCTTCGACCCCTACGTCGCGCTCGCCGACTTCTCGGTCGAGCACGACCTCTCGGACGTCGTGCTGGTCATCGACGAGATCCACAATCTGGTCGAGCGCGGCCGCGGCTACCTCTCCCCCGAGCTCTCGTCGTCGAGCGCGCGCCGCTCGGCCGAGGCCGCCGCCCACGGCGGAGGGCCGGTGCACCGCGAGCTCGAGCGGCTCTCCGGCGAGCTCGCGACGCTCATCGAAAGCACCTGCGACGCCGCGCTCGAGGAGATCGGCGAACAGGAGGGGGCGGTCGAAGCGGCGCTGCCCGAGGAGCGCCTCTGGCGCCTGCGTCCCGACTTCGACGCCGCTTTCGTCGACTACCTCGAGCACCGCCGCGAGACGAAGAGCTTTCAGGCTGACGACACCTTCGTCGCGCTCTACTTCGAGCTCCTCCGCTTCCTCAACGGCATGGCGGCGGAGAACGGCGGCTCGAACCAGTCCGGCGCGTCGGCGCGACTCTGCGAGCGCCGCGGCGACGAGCGCAAATTGCGCATCTTCTGCAAGGACCCCGGCGCCTTCCTCGGTCAGGTGCTCGGCCGCGTCCACTCGGCGATCGGCCTGTCGGCGACCTTGAGCCCACCGGAGTTCTACCGCGACCTGCTCGGCTTCGAGCCCGGGCGGACGGTCACGCTCTCCCTGCCGAGCCCGTTCCCGGCCGCCCATCGCCGGGTGGTCGTCGACCGCTCGGTAACCACCCTCTGGCGCGAACGGGCGGTAAACTGCCAGCCGATTGCCGACCGCCTGGGCGCCTTTGCCGACAGCGTCCCCGGCAACTGCCTGGTGCTCTTCCCGAGCTTCCAGTTCCTCTCCGACGTCGCCTCGCGGATCCAGGCGAAGAAGAAGCGCCTCTTCGTCCAGCAACGCACCGACAGCGAGCGTGACCGCGAGGCGCTGCTCGAAACGCTGCGCAACGCCCTCCTCGGCGATGTGATGCTGCTCGCGGTCGCCGGCGGGGTCTTCGCCGAGGGTGTCGACTATCCCGGCGAGATGCTCAAGGCGGTGGCCATCGTCGGCCCCTGCCTGCCGGTGCCGACGATCGAGACCCGGCTGCTGCAGAGCTACTACGAGGAACGCTTCGAGCGCGGTTTCGAGTTCGCCTTCGTGGTTCCAGGAATGACGCGGGTCGTGCAGGCCGCCGGCCGCCTCATCCGCTCGGCCGAGGATGTCGGCGTGATCGCCCTGCTCGACCGCCGCTTCCTCGACCGTCCCTACGTCGACCGGCTGCCGGCCGACTGGCTCGCCGGCGGGGAAGCGGCGGCCCTGGGTGGCGACCTGGTGGCCGCAGCGCGCGAGTTCTTCGCCGAACCCGCCCGCCGAAGCTGAACGGTCGCCTTCACCCTAGACGGCGGCGCCCGGCGGCGCGTAAGAGTTCATGAGAGCAGGGACCGCGCCGAGGTCTCCTCCCTCTTCAACCCTCCTTCAGGCCCCGCGCGTCGCGGGGCCTTTTTTTGTCCGCGGCACCCCGCTCAGAGCCACTTGCGGCGGCGGAACCAGACCACCATGCCGGCGGCGACGACGGCCATGGCGCCGAGGACGGCGAAGTAGCCGTAGTGGGTCGCCAACTCTGGAATGTACTGGAAGTTCATGCCGTAGACGCCGGCGATGAAGGTGAGCGGCAACATGATCGCCGAGAAGAGAGTGAGTACCTTCATGATCTCGTTGGTGCGCTGGGAGATCACCGAAAGGTAGGTGTCCTTGACGTTCGAGAGCTGGTCGCGCTGCTGATCGACGGCATCCGTCAGGCGCAGGACGTTTTCCAGCGTGTCGCGGAAGTTGAGCGAGGCCGTGGCGTCGAAGAGCGCGTCGCGCGAGTTCGCGAGATGGCTGAAAACCGCCCGGTGGGGCAGCATCGTGCGGCGCAACACGCCGAGCTTCCGCCGCATGTCGAGGATGGTCTGCAGATCCTCGCGCTCGGCATCGTTCAGCACCTCCTGCTCGAGCACCTCCATCTGCAGGCCGATCTCGTCGACGATCGGAAAGTAGAGGTCGATCATCTCGTCGCAGAGGCTCCACAGCAGCTGGACGACTCCGCCGTGCATCGCCCGGCCGCTCTCCTCGACCCGCGTCTGCACCATCCGCACGCTGCGCAGGCCGGCGCGATGGATGGTGACCAGCAGGTTCGGACGCAGGAAGGCAGCCAGTTTCAGCGTCTGCAGCTCGCGATCGGCGCGATCGGAGTTGAAGTCGATGCCACGGATGATCACGAAGAGGTGATCGGCGTACTCCTCGACGCGGGGCTGGTGCTGCAGGGTGAAGGTGTCCTCGATGGCGAGCGGATGGAAGTTCTGCTCAAGCAGGAGCTGCGCGGCGGCCTCGGCCTCGCCCTCCAGGTCGATCCAGCCGGCGATCGCCGGATCGAGCGCCAAGGGCACGAGCTCCGCTCCACCGCAGCGCACGCCGCCTTCGGCATCGAAAATCATCACCCGGATCATCGCCGGGAAATTATCACGCGGCCGAGGACGCGCGCCCGGCTTGCACTAGGGCGGGCCGGAGCGATCGTCAGGGCCAGCGGGGCCGGCCGGACCACGCAACCGCCGACCGCCCTTCAGCGGACGCAGCCTCTCCGGCGGCGGGCCAGGGTTCCGGGGGCCGGCGACCGCGGCGCCGAAGCGCTCGACGAAGCGCAGGTACTCGCGCTCAGCCGGGCCGTCGAGCAGCTCGCGCGCCGCGTAGACGTTCGCCACCAAAGTGCGATCGAGCGCGTCCTGCTCCCGCGCGATACCGGAGAGGAGAATCTCGACGCGGGCGCGGTCGGGCGCCGACGAGGTGAGCTCGTGGCGTAGCTCGCGCCGCGCCTCGTCGATCTGCTGCCGCCCGGCGTGGACCCGTTCGGCGAGCTCGCGCTGCAGGCGGAGGAAGCCCTCTCGCGCCTCGCCGGAAAGCTCCAGCCGGTCGGCGAGGCGCGCGCCATCGCGGCCGGGCGACCGGGCGTCACTCTCCCGGGCGGACTGCGGCAACCCCTGAAACATGCGATGCCGCGCGATCCCCATGCCGAGGAGTCCGCAGTTCACCCCTACCGAGAGGAGAAGCGCGAGAAAGAGCAGGTTCCGCCTCACGGTTCGCTCACCGGCGGCTCTTCCGCGGCGACGCCCGGGGAGTCGTTGGCGCCCGCCGGCGACGCGAGAATCGTCTCCGGGCTGGCGAGTGCCGACAGGTACTCCTCCGAGAGCGAGGTCGGCTGCCAGGAATCGGCACTCTCGCCACTGGCATCGGTGGCGCCACTGCCGTACGAGAGCGTGCTGCCGAGCGCAATGCCGGCGAGCAGGGCGGCCAGCGCCGCGGCGCGCATCCAGGCCGCGCCGAGGATCGGCGCCGCAGCCGCCACCTGCTCGGTCGCCCAGGCGCCGGCGACTCGGCGCGCGAAACCGACCGGAACCGGCGGCGCCGCCGGCAGCTCGAGCGCCGCCCAGGCCGCCGGCCAACTCTCCGGCGCGCAATCTCCGGGCGCCCCCGTCGCGACCTTGTCGAGCACGGAGCGCGCCCAGCGCGCCGCCGCCGCTTCCCGCTCCCGGCGATTCATCCGACTCCCCCCTCCTTGACTGGAACCCCCGGCGCGCGCGCTTCCTGCGGCGAGAGTCGGCGCATCGCCCGCACCAGGCGGCTCTCGACCGCCCCTTCGGTTATCCCCAGCGTCGCGGCGATTTCGCGCCCCGACAGTCCCTCGAACCTGGCCAACACGACGACGACCCGCTGGTTCTCCGGCAGGCGGTCGAGGCACTCCCGCGTCCTCCGCCAGCGCTCTCGCGCCAGCAACTCAGTCTCGGCATCCGGTCGGCCGTCGGGCGGATCGAAGCCGGCTGTCGCCGCCCCCTCCCGGCCGCCAGCCATCCCCTGCAAGGAGAAGAACCGGGCGATCTTCTGCCGCCGCACCTGGTTCAGGCAATGGTTGATGGCGATGCGATAGAGCCAGGTGAAGAACCGCCCGCGCGGTTCAACCCTCTCGGCATGGCGGAACACCTTGAGAAAAATCTCCTGGGCAGCGTCGCGCGCCTCCTCGCGCCCGCCCAGCCATCGCGAGCACAGGCCGACCAGACGCTCCTGATGGCGCTCGACGAGGGCAGTGAAGGCGTCGCCGTCGCCGCCGGCGGCGCGCGCCAGCAGTCCCCAGTCCGCGTCCACTTCTCCCGCTTGAGGGATCTTCGCCGCCATTCGCTCTCATTCGCTCTCTGGAGTCCGGCAGCTGCCGGACTCCACCTCTGCAACCCGGCAGAGGTCGGTCTCCTGCGCGCCACCAGGAAGTCGGGCGAACGCTCAGGCGGTCAACTTGTCCAGCTCGGTCACCAGCGCGGCGGCGTCAGCGTAGCGCGCAGCCGGGTCCTTCTCGAGGCAGCGCAGCAGGAGGTGTTCGAGTGCCGGCGGAATCTCCGGCCAGAACTCGTGCGGCGCGACCGGCGCTGCGCGCAGGTGCTGGGAGAGAATCTC
This sequence comes from Thermoanaerobaculia bacterium, assembly GCA_039932055.1. Lineage (GTDB taxonomy): Bacteria > Acidobacteriota > Thermoanaerobaculia > Multivoradales > JAGPDF01 > JAGPDF01. Next base: position 28,244 of record JBDTQT010000013.1, on the reverse strand, counting down.
CATGAGATTGTTGCCGCCAAACGGCAGCCGGCCGGTGAAGACTTCGAAGAGCACCACCCCGCAGGCATAAACGTCGGCGCGCTGGTCGGGCTCCTTGCCCTCGAGCTGCTCGGGGGCGAGGTAGTGCGGCGTGCCGACGATGAAGCCGGCCTGGGTCTGCCCCGGCGTCAGGCGGGTCACCGGCCGCGCCAGGCCGAAGTCCATCAGCTTCGCGTTGCCCTGCGAATCGAGGATGATGTTCTCGGGCTTGATGTCGCGATGGATGATCGCCAGCGCGTGCGCCGCCGCGAGGCCCGAGGTGAGCTGCCGGGCGAGCCTCAGGCCCGCCGAGTAGGGCAACCGGCCCGAGCGCTCCAGCATGGCGCGCAGGGTCAGTCCGCGCACGTATTCCATCGAGATGAACGGATTGCCGTCGATCTCGCCGAAGTCGAAAGTGCGCAGGATGTTGGGATGGGTGATCTTGCGCGCCAGCTTGAGCTCGCTCTTCAGGCGCTCGACCAGCACGGCGTCGCCGGCGACCTCGCGCTTCAGCATCTTGAGCGCTACGAGATCGTCGAGCTCGCGGTCGCGGGCCTTGAAGACGACGCCCATGCCGCCGGCACCGAGTGTCGAGAGAATCTCGAAGCGTGAGCCCAGGAGCGTGCCGGGACCGACGTCCGAGAGGGTGTCGAAGGAGGTTCCGGAGCCGCCGGCAGCGAGATCGGTCATCGCGGTCGGCGCCGCCGAGATCGAGCGGCTGGCGACGCGTGTCGCGTCGTCGCCGGCGAGAATGTAGATGGCCTGCGTCGACAGCAGTCCGCGCTGCGGGCTGAGCTCGATGCCGGCCCCGGCGAGACCCGCCTGGACCTCGGCATGCACCGTCGGCGAAAGCAGGATGTCGCCGGCCGCGGCCTCGCGCAGCAGTCCTTCGACCTGCTGCAACGGCAGCCCGATCACCGTCCGCTCGGGATTGTCGGTGAAGTTCACCGCCCCGGTCACCGCCTCGCCCGAACTGATGGCGATCGCCGGCGGCTGCGCCTCGTCGAGCGCGTGCTCGCCCTTCGCGATCGCCGCCAGCATCTCGGCGCCGGCGGCGAGCGCGCGATCCGACTGCATACCGCCCGAGAAGCTGGCGATCGCGCGATGCCCGAAGACCGCCTCGAGGTGCCCGCCGTGGGCCTCGACAGCGTTCAGAATCCGCTTGAGGTCGCGCGACAGCCGTTGCATGAGCGCTTCCGGATCGGCGCTCTGCCGCGGGCTGGCGAAGCGGCGCAGGTCGACACCGACGAGCGTCAAACGGGCGCGCTCCGCCTTCGACGGCACCTCGCCACGGGCCATCGGTTCTGGCAGGCTGCGCGACAACGCCGAAACGTACGCCGCCATGTCGCGCCGCTCTCGCAGGTCGATGAGCAGGGTGTTGAAGGCGGTCGCGAGGTCGGCGACCTCGCCCGGACCGCCGGTCGGCATCGGCACGTCGTAGTTACCGGAGCGCGCCGCGGTCGCCGCCGCCACCAGCTGGCGCACCGGCTTGAAGACGCGCCGCGAGACCAGGTACGAGATGATCAATGCGGCGACGATCGTCGCCAGGCCGAGCCCGAGCAGGATGTTGCGGATGCGGGTATAGCCGACGAGCTCCTTGTCGAGCGAGGCGAGCGCTACCGAGGCCCCGGCGGAGGCGCCCGTCGCATCCTTGAGCGGCGCGAGGAGCGCCAGCCAGCGCCCGCCTTCGAGCGCGATCTCCACCTGATCCGCGGCCTGGCCGCGCTCGGTGACCCTTGAGAGGAGGTCGCCGCGCATACGCAGCGCCGCCAGCAGGCGGTCTTGCTGCGCCGGCGCGAGGGTGGAGGCGACGACGGCGACGCCGGCCGAAGTGCCGGCGAGATAGGCAACCTCGGTGCCTGTCACCCGCTTGACCTCGAGCGCGCGCACGTCGTTGATGGCGAAGCCGACGACGAGATAGGCGAAGACGTTCTGGCTCAGCGTCAGCGGCACCGCCACCGCCTCGTAGATCTTGTTGCCCTCCTGCCAAACGCCGCTGGCCTCGAAGTCGACAAGCACCTTCTTCACCAGCGGCCGCTCGGAGAGGTCGGCCGGCGGTGCATCCGGCTGGTCGGTGCGCACCAGAAGCCTGCCCTGCGGATCGACCATCAGAGCGAAGTCATAGCCGAGGTCGGCCTGGCGCTCGTCGAGCTGGTCGAGCAGCGAGAGCTGGTCGTGCTCGTCGATCGCCCGCAGTAGGTAGGCCTTGAGCTCCGGATCGGCGGTCAGGATCTGGGTCAGGAGCGAGAGCTGCTGATAGCGCTCCTGTTGCGAAACGGACTGCACCGAGTTGCTCGCCAGGATGCGCTCCGTGGCGGTGGCGAGTCCGATGCGGTTGCCGAGATAGGAGGTGACGAAGATCGCCACTCCCAGAGCCAGCACCAGCAGCAGTCCAGTCACCATGAAGATGCGCGTCCCGAGCGACAGCCCGCGGTGTCGCTCAGCCATAGCCCCCTCCTGAATACGGTTTCCCGAGCTTGTTCTTGTGCGGCGGAATGCGCGGCATGGTGACCTCGATACCGATCGTGGGTGGCGCCGCCAGCGGCAGCGTGAGCTCTCGCGTGGTCGGCGCGCTGCGCTCGTTCCAGACGGTCAGCTTGCCGGCTCCGGCCGGAACGTCAGAGATGCGAAAGGTGCCGTCCGCGGCCACTTTCGCCCAGTAGGGGGACGCCACTATGAAGACGTAGCCGAACATCCCATGATGGACGTTGCAGAAGACGCGCACGATGCCGGCCTCGCGGAACACCACGCCCGTGCCGGGCCCCTTGCCCGACAGACCGAGATCGAAGGAGTTCCGGCCGGAGACCGAGAAGACGTTGTGCAGAATCGGATCCTGGTTCGGGAAGCGCACCGTCGAGCCAACCGGCACGACCTGGATGTGCGGCGTGAACGCCTTGCGCAAGGCCGCCATCTCGACCACCACCGGTTTCGCCGGAGGTGGCCGGCGATCCGGTTCGAAGACCACCACCGTGGCGTCGAGAGCGAGCGTCTTGTCGGTCGACGGCTTGCCCTTTTCGAGCAGCTGCACGCGGCCCGTCAGCTCGGCCGCCGGAGCCGGCACAACGCCCATCAAGGCGGCGGCGACGGTCGCCGTGAGGAGTCTCGACTGCGCGCGCATGGAAGCTGGAAATCAGCATAACAGAGGGGGTCCCCCATTCCAGGCGTGCGCCGGCTGGCCAGCCGCCGGCACCGCTGCATCTTCGCCGATCCAGGTGCCGCGCGAGCCGGGGCGAAAGGTATTCCTCACCACGATCGGCACGCCCGCGGCGCGCGCCGGCGCCACCGCCTTCCAGTGCAGGACCTTCGCCCCGCGCCGCGCCAGCGCTTCGACCGCGTCGTAGGAGAGCCGCGGAAACAGCGCGGCCGCCGGGTCGAGACGCGGATCGGCGGTCGCGACACCGTCGACGTCCGTCCAGATTTCGACCCGCTCCGCCGCCAGCGCGGCGCCGAGCGCGGTCGCCGAAGTGTCCGATCCGCCGCGGCCGAAGAGGCGCACCTCGCCCGCTACGTCGCCGCCGAAGAAACCGGTGACGACCGGCAGTGCGCCGCCGATCATCGCCAGCCGCGCCGCGAGCCTCGGCAGGCTCGCGGCGACATCGGGCAGGGCGTCTTCGTGCGGGCCATCGGCCACCAGGACCTCCGTGCCGTCCACTGACTCGGCGGGCAACCCCGCCGCCGTTAGCGCCGCGGCAAAGATCGGCGTCGACATGCGCTCGCCCCCGGCCAGCACGCAAGCACGCGTGCGCGGCGAGGCTTCGCCCAGCAATTCGACTGCGCGCAAGAGCTCGCGCAAGCGCTCGAGCCCGCGGTCGAGCGCGTCCGCAGCCGCTACCGCGGCGCGGCCGCGCGCCACTGCCGCCAGCTGGTGGCGATGGCGCTCCCGCAGAACGCGCAATCCGTCTCGCCAGGAGGGATCGCGCACCAGCGCTGTTTCGAGCTGGCAGGCGAGCTCCGAGGTCACACCCGAGAGGGCGGAAACCACGACGACGATTCGCGCCTCTGCGGCTGCCACGCGGACGATGTCGCAGGCGGCGAGCAGCGCCGCCGGCGAACCGACCGATGTGCCGCCGAACTTGAGAACCCGCCAGCTCACCGCGCGTCTCCCGCCACCGCGAGCGCTGGCCGGCACTCCCTCGCGGCACGCACGCGCTGGCGGAAATCGACCACGATGCGGTTGACCGCCTCCTGGTCGATCAGGAACGCATCGTGGCCGTGGACGCTCGCGAGCTCGACATAGTCGGCAGCCGGCAGGAGCGTCGCGAGCTCGAGCTGCTCCTCCAGAGGATAGAGGACGTCGGTCGACGAAGAGAGCACGAGTGCCGGTAGCGCGAGAGCGCGCAGCACGCTCTCGCGGCTGCCCCGCCCGCGCGCCACGTCGTGACTGTCCATCGCCCCGAGGAGAGTGAGGTAGCTGTTGGCGTCGAAGCGGTCGACGAGCTTCTTCCCCTGGTGCTCGAGGTAGCGCTCCACCTCGAAGCGGCCGTCGCGGCGGTCGCGCCCGAAGCGCTGCTCGAAGCCGGGCCGGCTGCGATAGCTCGTCATGGCGATCGCCCGCGCGAGAGCGAGTCCGGCCGTCGGCGGATCGTCCGCCGGATAGTGCCCGCCGCGGAACTTCGGATCGAGCGCGAGCGCCCGCCGGCCGAGCTCCGAAAGCGCAATCCCCCACGGCCCGTGGTACGCCGGCGCCGAGAGTACCGCGAGCGCTTCGACGCGCACGCTATCGCCGAGCGCGAACTCGAGGGCCACCATCCCGCCGAGCGAGCCGCCGACGACGAGCCGGACCTGTTCGACGCCCAGCGCGTCGAGGAGGCGCTGCTGCATACGTACCTGATCGCGCACCGTGACTGTCGGGAAGTCGGCTCCCCAGGGCAGGGCCCCGGAGCCAGCGGAGACGGCGGGAGTTCGCGGCGACTGCGGGCCGGTGCTGCCGTAGCAGCTGCCGAGGAGGTTGGCGGCGACGACGAAATCGACGTCGGGATCGAGCGCCCGGCCGCTACCGAGAAGCTTGCTCCACCAGCGGTCGACGTCGGCCGAACCGGTGAGCGCGTGGCAGACCACGACTGCATTGTCCCGCCCGGGCGCGAGCGTTCCCCAGGTACGGTAGGCGACCTCGACGTCGCGCAGTCGGGCGCCCGAGTCGAGGAGAAAGCTCCCCGGCAGACGCAGGAAGCGCGTCTCCGGGGAGATGTGGAGATGGAAGCTCACGTCCCGACCTCGACCGACAACGGGTCGAGTGGCGCCAGCGGAGCGAGAGCCTGGACAAACGCCTGTTCGAAATCTGCCTGGATGTCGCCCAGATGCTCGATGCCCACCGATACCCGGACCAACTCCGGCGAGACGCCGGCGCTCGCCTGCTCGGCGCTCGAAAGTTGTTGATGCGTGGTGGACGCTGGATGGATGACCAGTGTCTTGGCGTCGCCGACGTTCGCGAGGTGACTAGCGAGTTTGACCGCGTCGATGAACTTCCTTCCGGCCTCGAGACCGCCCCGGATACCGAAGGCGAGCACGCCGCCGAAGCCGTTCTTCAGGTAGCGCTTGGCGCGCTCATGATAGGGATGTGACTCGAGGCCGGGGTAGCTCACCCACTCCACGGCCGGATGCGCCTCGAGCCACTGAGCGAGAGCGAGCGCGTTGTCGACGTGCCGCTGCACGCGCAGGGAGAGGGTCTCGAGCCCCTGCAGGAAGAGAAACGAGTTGAACGGCGAGAGCGCCGGCCCGAGATCGCGCAGCCCCTCGACGCGGGCGCGGATGGCGAAAGCGATGTTGCCGAACGGTCCGTTCGGTCCGAAGGCCTCCCAGAAGTTGAGGCCGTGGTACCCCGGCGCCGGCTCGGTGAACGCCGGAAAGCGGCCGTTCCCCCAGTCGAAAGTGCCGGCGTCGACGATCACGCCACCGATCGAAGTGCCGTGGCCGCCGATCCACTTGGTCGCCGAGGCGACGACCACATCGGCGCCGTGGGCGATCGGGCGAAAGAGATAGCCGGCCGCGCCGAAGGTGTTGTCGACCACGAGCGGCACGCCAGCCGCGTGCGCGATCGCCGCGAGCGCTTCGAAGTCGGGAATGTTGAAGCGTGGGTTGCCGATCGTCTCGACGTAGACCGCCTTCGTCCGCTCGTCGATGGCGCGCCGGAAGGCCTCCGGGTCGTCGCCGTCGATGAACTTCGTCGTGATACCCAGCCGCGGCAGCGCGACCTTGAGCTGGTTGTAGGTGCCGCCGTAGAGGAAGCTCGTGGCGACGATGTTGTCGCCGGTGCCGGCGAGCGTGGCGAGCGCCAGGAACTGCGCCGCCTGGCCGGAGGCCACGGCGACCGCCGCCGCACCGCCCTCGAGCGCCGCGATGCGCTTCTCGAAGACGTCGGTGGTCGGATTCATGATCCGGGTGTAGATGTTGCCGAACTCCTGCAGCGCGAAGAGGCGCGCGCCGTGGGCAGAGTCCTGGAAGGTGTAGGAGGTCGTCTGGTAGATCGGGACGGCACGCGCGTTCGTCCCCGGCGCCGGCTCCTGCCCGGCGTGGATCTGCAGAGTGTCGTAATGGTACGGCCGGCTCTTCGGGCTGCTCTGGGGCGTTGCGCTCATCGTGTTCTCCTCGTACGGGAAGTGGTCCCGAACCCTGGAGAGCTGCGACGGTGCGACGAAGAGGACCTGAAATTCAAAAGACCCGCTTCGGCTGTGCCGTCGCGGGTCTCGAGGTCGTTGAACCGGTGGAAGTGCTCTTCTACTCGGTAAACGCTCCTTGCCCGCGCGCATGCATACAACACATGCACATGGGGCAGGCCTTGATGCTGGCCAGCGGCTGGAAGGCGTTTCGACCGGAACTCATGGAGGGCGATTTATAAGACATCGGCGCGCTCGCTGTCAAGCGCAGTGCGGCAGCGGCCTTTCGCTGGGGCGGCGCGGCGACATCGCCGTGACAGAATTAACCGGTGATCGTCGAGCGCATTTCCCGCCATCTGCAGCAGCATCCGCCTTCGCCGGCGGAGTTCGAGCGCCTCGCGCTCGACGCCTTCGCCTACCAGTTCGAACGCCTCCCCGCCTATCGCGCGATGTGCGAGCGCGCCGGACGGACTCCGGCCGCGGTCGCTTCGTGGCGCGATGTGCCGATGATCCCGGCGGCGGCGTTCGCGTCGGTCGAGCTCGCGACCGCGCCGCCGCGGGAGACCTTCCGCTCGAGCGGCACGCTGGGCGAGGCGAGGAGCGTTCACCAGCACCCGTTTCCCGAGCTCTATCGCGCCGCCATCGACGCCTCGTTCCCGCCCTTCTGCCTGCCGCGCGGCGACCTGCCGGCCGACCTTCCGGCGATGCTCGCGCTGGTTCCGCCGCGCGCCGTCGTCCCCGACTCGAGCCTCGGCTTCATGGTCGAGCATCTGCTGGCGAAGTTCGGCGGTCCGGCGAGCGCCTGCGCTTTCGGCGAGCGTGGCATCGAGGGGCCGAAGGCGCGCTCCTGGTTCGGCGCGCGCCAGCGCGAGGGCCGGCCGGTGATGATCCTCGGCACCTCGTTCGCGCTCGCCGATCTGCTCGACTTCCTCGGCCGCATCGATCTCAAGTTCCGGCTCGCCGCGGGCTCGGCGGTTTTCGAGACCGGCGGCTTCAAGGGGCGCGAGCGCAAGCTGTCACGCGCCGACCTTCACCGGCGGCTGGAGGAGCAGCTCTTCGTCGGTGCGGAGTCGATCGTCGGCGAATACGGCATGACCGAGCTCACCAGCCAGTGCTACACCGCGACGCTGGCCGGCGGCGATCCGGAGATCTTCGTGCCGCCGCACTGGATGCGATTGCGGGTGCTCGATCCGGTCACCTTGGCCGAGCTTCCGCCGGGAGCCACCGGCCTGCTCGCCTTCTTCGACCTCGCCAACGTCGGCTCGGCGCTGCATCTGCTGACCGAGGACCTGGGGAGCCGCCCCGCAGATGGGAGCGCCGGCTTCCGCCTCGCCGGCCGCGCACCCGAAGCCGATCTCCGCGGTTGCTCGCTGCTCGCCGAAGAGCTCGGCGGCGCGACGCGCTGACCCGGCCTCCGGCCCAGACGACTTATACGCCGACTTGAGATATCCGGCGTATAAGTTCTCGCATGAAGACCGCACGCACCCTGCGCCGTGGCGCTCGCGAAGCGCGATCAGCCGGCGGAGCGGATCTCCCGGCGATAGCTCGGACGGTGAATATCGCTGATCTGCACCGTGAGGCTGGTGGTCATCTTTTCGACGGTTCGGGGGAAGGCCCGCACGAGCACCTGCAGCGCCGCATCGCAGATCTCCCCCTTCACCTCGTCCGTTCTGCCGGAGAGGATCTGGATCTCCAGCGCGACGAAGGCCCGATCGCCGCGGCCATCGCCGACCAGGAAGTCGTCCCGTCGGACGAGCCGGCTCTTGATGTCGTCGAGGACGAAGAGTCCTGTCGCCATGAGCACCCGGTGCAGTGCCGCCAGCGTTGCGGACCCATCGGGCTCGTCGATCACGTTGCCGGAGTATTCGAGGATGCAATGGGGCATGGTAGCGATTCTCCTCATCCAGTCAGTGGGTTGCGGGTCCCGGGACCGTCTTCGCCCCCTCGATGAATCCGTAGACGGCGATGCCGAACGCGACGCTCGGGTCGAGCTCCTCGGCGAACTGCTGAATGAGGAAGCCGGTCGCGGCGGCCGCGGCCTCCGCCGCTTCGCGCAGCGCGAGCTTCTGGCGCGCACCGACGGCGACGAACGCCGCTTCGAGAGCGGCCTGGCGCGCGAAGAAATCGAGGCGCGGCTGGCGGTCGGGATCCGGCCCGCGGCTGAGGATCTCGCGATCGAGCTCCACGCCACCGTGCGCCAGAACGCCGCCGAGGATCTGGATCAGCCGCGTCCCCTGCAGGTTCGCCTCGTCCGAGAGGACCACCGTGCCAGGCGCCAGCGCTTCGAGCTCGAAGCCGAAGGATCGCAAGAGAAACGATCCCGCCATGCCGGCCACGGCAGCTACGGCGGTCTCGGGATGGACACCTTCCGCCGTCTCGAGCTCGTCAAGCGTGGCGTCGGCGAACTCCTCCGCCGCGGCAAGCTGCTGCTGCGTGAGGGCAGCCATCAGGTTGCGCTCTCGTCGACAGCGCCGACCGCCTGCCAGAGACCGAAGCTGTTGCCGTCGGGATCAAAGAAGCGGGCGTAGAGGCCGGAGGTTGCGATCGGGATCGGTTCGAGGGCGACGCGGCCGCCGGCGGCGCGAACGCGAGCGAGGACGGCTTCGAGCGGCTCGCCCTCGATGCGCACGACGAGCGTCAGACGGTCCAGGATACCGCTCGCGTCCGGCGCGAGAATGCCGGCGCCCACCGGTTCGGTCGCCTCCGGCGGGAACATCCGCACGTAGGCCGGCCCCTCCCACGGCACCATCAGCGAGCTCCAGCCGAAGACCCGGAGGAAGAACTCCGCGGCACGCGCCGGATCCGGCGAAGCGATTTCCACCTGCGACAGCGTAGCCCGTGGCATGACGACGATCTCCCGCGAAGAGCCGTAACATAGCAGCGACGATGCCTGCCGAATTCAGTGACCTGCGGGATTCTGCCGATCGCGCGCCACGCTCCAGACCTCAAGAGCTCGAGGTGCTGGCCGGCCACCTCGCCAGGCGCGGTCCGCAGGCCGTCGCCGCCATCCCGGTCGCGCGTCGTCTCGAGGTTTGGGAGCAGGTGATCGAGGCGCTCCTCGAGCCCGGCTCGCCGGAGCGCTCGGCGCTCCTGCCCCGCCTGCTGGAGAGCTCGCGCCTCTCCGCTGAAGGTCTTACCGAGGCGCTCGAGATCGTCCTCAGCGGGGCCGCCGGCGCCGCCGCGGCGGAGCTCGCCCAGCGCGCGCAGTCACTTACCACCGCCGCGCCCGAGATGCTGGCCGGAGTCGTCCTCGCCGGCAACATTCCCGGGCTCGCGGTGCAAAGCCTCCTGCCGGCGCTGCTCCTCGGGCGCCCGTTGCTGCTCAAGAGCGCCTCTGCGGAGCCCTGGTTCGCACCGGCGCTCGTCGCGGCGCTCGTCGCCCGCGAGCCGGCGCTCGCCGAGGCCTACGCGGCGGTCACCTTTTCCGGTGCCGACGACGAAGCCCTGATGGCGGCGTTCGGGGGCGTCGCCTCCCTGCTCGCCTACGGCGGCGCCAAAGCAGCCGCGAGTCTCGCCGCCCGCTTCGGCGAGCGCCTCGTCGCGCACGGTCCCAAAGCGAGCGTGGCGTTCGTCAGCGCCGAAGTCGACCTGGTCGGCACGGCCCGCGGCCTGGCGAGGGATATCGCGCTCTTCGACCAGCGCGGCTGCCTGTCGGTGCAGGCGATCTATACCGCGGGCGACCCCGAAGAGCTCGCCGCGGCGCTCGCCTGGGCGCTGCGGCTCGAGAGCGCCCGCCTGCCCCACGGACCGATCGATCCCGCAACGGCCGCCGCCGTGCAGCAGCTGCGCGCCGAAGCCGAGCTGCGGCATGGGACTCGCTCGGAGCTTGAATCGGAGCTCGCCGTCGGCACCGTCCTGATCGAGCGCGAGACCTTCTTCCGGCCGGTGCCGGGCCTGCGAACCGTCCGAGTGCATGACGTCCGAGACCTGCGCGATGCGCTGCCGGCGCTCGCGCCGTGGAAGGGACGCCTGCAGGGAGCAGCGCTCGCCGGAGCAGCTGCCGACGCGCTCTCAGCCAGCCTCCCTCTACTGGGCTTTTCGCGCCTCGCCCCCCCAGGCGAGCTGCAATCCGCCGACGCCGCGTGGGCCAACGGTGGCATCGACCCGCTGGAGGCCTTCAGTGTCCGAGGCGGGCGAAGTCGATGAAGCCGCGCTCGACGTCGGTGCCGGTCAGCCTGACTCGCACGCGATCGCCCACATCGAGGCCCACGGCACCCTGGGTGACCTTGCCTTCCACCGGCGGATCCAGGACCCGCACCCAGGTGCCCTTCTCCGAAGCGCCGGTGACGATGCCTTCGAAGCTCTGCCCGATCCGGCCTTCGAGCAGCAGGGCGGCGGCGGACTTGCGCACCTGGCGCTCGATCTTGGTGGCGTCGTCCTCCTGCTCGGTGCAGTGCGCTGCCAGCGACTCGAGCTCGGCGACTTCATAGGGGCACGGAGCACCGGCGAGAGCCGCCTTGAGCAAGCGCTGGGTGATGACGTCGGGATAGCGCCGGTTGGGCGCCGTCGAATGGGCGTAGTCCCGCACCGCCAGTCCGAAATGCCCGGCGGGTTCGGCGCCCGGCAGGTCGACCGCGTACTCACCGGAACCCATCAGTTTGACGATGGTGAGCGAGAGATCGGGAAAACGCAGCGGATCGGCCTGCTTGCGCTTGCGCAGGAAGACCTCGAGCGCCGCCGCGTCGGCGACGTCCGGTAGCTCTTCGCCCGCTTCGCGCGCCACGTTGACGATGCGGTCCCAGCGTTCGGGCGAGCGCAGGACGCGGCGCAGCGACGGCAACTTGTGGTGATCGAGGAAGCGCGCCGTCACGGCGTTCGCCGCGATCATCAGGTCTTCGATCAGCTGGCGCGCCCGATTCTTGAGTGGCTGCTCGAGGCCGGCGATCTCGTCGCCGACGAATACCGCGCGGGTCTCGATGGTCTCGAGGTCGAGGGCGCCCTGGTTGTGGCGTACCTCGCGCAACTGCTGCGCTGCATCGTCCTGCCAGCGCAGGTTCTCCTCCAGCCCGGGGATCGCGGCGAGCGCCGCCGGCGCGGGCGCCTGCCCCTCGAGCCAGGCCGAGACGCTGTCGTAGGCGAGCTTGGCGCAATTGCGCACGGTGGCGCGATAGACATCCGAGCCGTCGAGGGTGCCGTCCGCGGCGACCACGACTTCGATGACGACCGCCACGCGGTCCTCGTCCTGAACGAGGGAAGTCAGATCGGTCGACAGGCGCTCGGGGAGCATCGGATAGATCCTGGCCGCGGTGTAGACCGAGGTGGTGTTGACGCCGGCGTGGCGGTCGACCGCCGAGCCCCTGGGTACCAGCGCGTCGACATCGGCGATGGCGATCAGCAGGCGGGTAGCGCCGTCGCTTCGGCGCTCGCCGACCGAGAGCTGGTCGAGGTCCCGCGAGTCGTCGTTGTCGATCGAGCACCACAGAAGCGCCCGCAGGTCCTTCACTCCCGGCGCGCGGGCGGCGCCGTCGATGCCGCGAAGCTCGTCGAGCACGGCGGGCGGGAACTCGGGCTCGAGGCCCTTCTCCCGCATCACACGATTCGCGATGCGTATCAGATCTTCTCGGGCGTGCTGGCGTCGGGGCATGATCCAAAGGATATCCGGAAGTAGCTTGCGGGATCTTCGGCTCGGCAGAGAATCCGCGAAAGGCGAGAAGGGTGGCTAACACCCTTCTCGCCAGCAGCGGCGCGGGAATGCCCGAGACTGCTGCAGAAACAACTCGGCAGATGCTCGGCCGACGACGACTCAGACCTCGAGGAGATGGACTTCGACCTCCTTGTCGCCGTTGTCCTGGGTACGCTGATCGAGCTTGACCTTCGAGCCCACCACAACCGCCGGATCGATGGTGAAGCGCACTTTGGCATCCGACAGGTCGAAGGAGTGCGTGTCGCTCTCGCCTGTAAGGATCTCGATCTTCTTGCCCGCCGTGTAGAGGGTCACCGTTCCGACCACGGTTTCGAGCTTGCTCTCGACGGTGCCTTCCGGCGTCTTGACCTCGGTCTCGGTTTTCGAGGTTGACGTCGATCCGACCTGTTCGGTGGTCGAGGTGGTGGTCTGGGTGCCCTCCGGCGTCTGGACCTTGGTGCGGCTCTCGCTCTTGACGGTGTCCGGCGCGCTCTGGTTGCAGGCGACCGTGGCACCCATCAGGGCGATCAGCAAGGCGGCATAGGTGATGGTTCGCATGAAATCCTCCTGGCTTGGTTGCGTTGTACTGTCTGCCGCACAACCAGAGCAGTTGTCGTGCCAGACCCCGGCCGGCAGACAAGCCCCATCCAGACGGGCCTCGGGCGCCGGTGGCGGCTGCGGAGAGCGCCCCAAAGGTGAAGTTTGCAGAATCGAAAAGAAAGGGCGGGCGCCGGCATGCGGCGCGCGCGGACGGCAGGCGTTCTCGACCGGCTCCTACCTCCGGAAGCGCAGCGTCGACAGCAACTCGTCGTTCGAGACCTGGCGCCCGTTGGCGAGCGTCATCTGGTTGTCGGCGAATTCGATCGTCAGGTCGACCCCCTCGATGAGCCCCAATCGCAGGCCATAGTCGAGCTTCGTCCACTCCCAGCGCACCGACGGCGCCGGATAGCGCGGCGAGCCACCAGCGAACTCCGGCTTGAGGAACGAGTAGCGCACTACCGGCTGGAGATAGGGGAAGAGCTGGCGCCCGCCGGCGGCGAGAGCGAGTGGCAGTTCGAAGCGCCAGGCGACCTCGCCTTCGTAGCCGGTGCGGTCCATGCCGGCGATCTCCTGCTGGACGTACTGGCCGAAAAAGCTGAATCCGCCTTCGTAGATCCAGAGATTGCCGCCGACCTCCTTCTTGTCGTTGCCGTGGATCGGCAGGCCAAAGAGATTCTGCGGTCCGTTCAGCAGGTCGATGTCGCCGCCGTAGAACGTCCCGTTGAGCGCCACCGTCTCGGCCATCTTGCGCTGGTAGGACCAGGCGAGGAAGTTCACCTCGTGGCCGGAACCCGGCTCACCGAAGCGCACTCCGAAGCCGTAGCCGGTTTCGAGGTCGCCGTCGACGTCCAGGTCCTCGACCTCGGCGTCGTAGAGAATCGGGAAGCCGCTCTGGAGCTCCGGCACCGGGTGGGTATGCAGACTCGGATCCTTCTCGGGCGTGCCGTTGTCGCCGGCGAGCGCGTTCGGATCGCGAAAGAAGACCGGGTTCCCCTGAGTCAGCGAGCCGACGAGATAGAAGTGGCCACCGAAGCGGGTGCCGACTTCCAGTCCCTGGTCCTCGAAGCGGTTGAACGCCGTCGAGACCAGACCATAGCTCTCGGTGTGGCGATCGTTCTGGCGCTCGAAGTGGCCGAACTTGCCGACCTTGGCGTACATGCCAAAGCCATCGGAGGGCGACAACGGGTCGCCGCCGAAGCGGATCCAGAGCTCGTCGACGTCGAACTGCTTGTCGCTCGACGTCGGGTTGCGATCGTAGAGGTCGATGAAGTCGAGCTTGGCGTGCGCTTCGATACCGGGCCCCCACGAGGCGTCGGCGAAGAGCGTCAGGACGGAGAGCTCGAAGTGGCTGCCCACGTTGACCGTTTCGAGGAAGCCCTGGGTGGCGCCGGGCGGCAGAGACTCCGGCGGAAAGGGGAACGGAGTGGGAATACGGAAATGCTCGCTGTCGCGGTAGTGCGCCTTGCCCTCGAAACCGAAATGGACCCTGAAAGCGTTCGGATCGTCCGCCGCCTCGGGCGCGGCGGCTTCGACCGCAGGGGAGGCAATCGCCTCTGGCGCCTCGGCCGCCCCCTGCGCTGCCGCGGAGTCGCCGGACAGGATCTGGCCGCCGGCGGCCAGACATGCTGCACACATCCATCCCAGCGCTCGTCGGTTCATCATGCGGCCCCCCCAGGGCATCCCGCTGTCTGCGACTCGGTTTGACCGGGGGATCCTAACCCTGTTCGACCGACTTCGGGGCGCTCTCTACTTGGCCGACTTCGGGCCATTCAACTGGAGGTCGAGGGCGACCTCGGGGCTCGACCACTGCGAGTTCGGAATGCGGCCGATCTCCTTGCCGTCGATGAACAGAATCGAGGTCGGCACGCCGTCGATCTTGTACTGCTTGGCCTCCGGCACCTCGCCAAACTCCGGCCCCTTGGGCATGCCCAGGTAGTCGAACTGGATCTTGCTGCCGGCCAGGCCCTGCTCCACCTTGACCAGGAGCGGCACGTGCGCCGAGCAGTGCGGGCACCATGAACCGAAGAAGGTCAGAATGCGCACCGGCTCCTTCTGTGCTTTGAGACGCTTCATGATCGCGGCATCGGGGGTGTAGGCGTTGGCCTTGCGGACATAGGCCGGATTGTGCGCCAGGAGCTCGGCGCCAGTGTGCTTGCCGAGCAGGTAGGGCCGCGGACTCATGCGCAGCTTCCGGTTCGAGTAGGAGAACGAGATGTTCGGCCCATCGACCGCATACTTCCCGGCCGGCTGCATGACGGCGTCAGCGAGCAGGTCGATCGTCCCGGTGGGCTGTTTCGCGACCTTCATGAGGTCGATCGTGTCGACGCTCTGGGTCGCGGCGGTGATGAGGATCGGCGAGGGAAAATCGGAAGTGATCAGGACGAAGGCACGCGCAGTCTCCGAAAAGTAGATCTCGGCCTTCGGCTGGTCTTTGCCGTCGATCGACACCACCCAGTCGCCAGAGAGCTCGAAGTTGCGCAGTACGGCGTCGGCGGGGACCGACTGCGCGCCGGCGGGAGATGCGGGGGGTACAGCCGCATCGGCTCCACAGGCCAGGCTGACAGCCAGGGCCGCCGGGAAGGACACCAGGGCCAGTGTTCGATGCCACCCGCGAAAGCGAAGAGTTCTCATGGTTGGGGATCGTCCGTTTTTCGGTTGTTCGGGTCAGCCGGGGAGACTATCTCCTCCGGCAGGCCGGGAATGGTGCGGGTCACGCGGCCCTCTTCGACGAAGAAGGTCCGGGGAAGCCGGCGGTAGAGCGGTCGAAGCACTGCCGCAGGTACTTCGTGCAAATCGAATGCCGGTGCCAGGCGCCAGAATAGCTCCATCTGTTCTTCCTGGGTGAAGTCGGCGAGCACGGCGACCGTCGGCCGCGAACCGGCAGCAGCGCTCTGGACATAGCGGTTGAGCTGCCCCGCCAGTTCCGCGAAACCGGCAGAGCGGATGTCGGCGAGGACCACCCAGCGGCTGCCGCGAGCGAGCCCTGGCACAAGTGTGTCGAGACAGATCCGCTTGTCGCCCGTCCCGGCGCAGATGCCGGAGAGGGTCGCGCCGGGCCGGAGTCGGGTCGCCAGATCGTCGAGCGACAGACCGGGCGCGAGGGCGGCGAAGACGCCGGCGGCCAGGGCGGCGAGCCCCGCGACAGCGGTCTGGACGGCACGCCGGCGCCGATCCGGCGGTCGCACCGCGGCCGGTCGCCCGATCCAGGCCAGGGCGAGCGTCGGCACGAGCATCAGAACGTCCTGCCAAAACGCTTCCGCCGGCGTGCGCTCGACCAGGTTGCCGAAGCAGCCGCAACTCGCCGCATCGGCCGCCGAAAGACCGCCGTGCGTCACCCGCCAGTAGGTGCGAGCGGTCAGAAAAACGAACAGCGCTACGAGCAGCGTCGCCGGCACGAGCACCGACCGCCGGCGGAGGTTCATGAGGAGCGCCACCCCCAACCCGACCTCGACGGCGACCATGGCGACCGCCCAGGCGAACGGCGCGCCGAACAGAGCCAGACCCTCGCCGCGGATCTGCTGCGCGAAGGCCTCCGGATCGATCGCCTTGGCGTAGGCGGCGATGAGCAGGACAAGGCCCAGTAGGGACCCGCCGAGAAAGCCGATGCGGCCGGGCCAGGGCGAACCCGCCCGCGCGGCGCGCGGATCGGCAGCGGGACTTTCGCGGGAGCGCCCCGCGGCGGGTGACGCCAGCGCAGTCATCGCCAGGGAATCTAGCAGCCGGGTACCGACCCTGCCAATGCCGGAGTGGCGCTCAGCGCTTGCGGACGACGTTGGTCTTGGCGATCAGATCGTGCAGGCCCTGTTTGCGGGCGCTGAAGGCGACCAGCAGATAGCCGAGGCCGAAAGTGACCGAGCAGACGAGATAGCCCACCCAACGCAGCGCCGCCGTGCCCCAACCCAGCCCCATGCCCGGGGCGGTACTCTCCGAGACGATCCAGAGCTTCAGCAGGCGCTTCCCCGGTGTCGTGCCCCACAGCGCGGGCAGCACGAGAACGAGGGCCAGCCCGTAGGCGACCGTCAGCAAGGTGATCATGCTGGCGAGGTTGGGCGAGACGTACAAGGCAACCAGGAACTGGATGCCCGCCAGAACCAGGAACGGAATGCTGTCCAGGAGCGTGGCCGCGACCCGCAGCCAGAAGCCGGCCGGCTCGATCTTCCCGCTGGTGCCGACTTTGGCGACCGGCGCGACCACAGCGGCAGGGCGCGGAACCGGCGGCGGCACCGGCGCGAGGTCGATGTCGCGGATCGACGACAGGAGCTCGCCGCCCTTCTCTGCCGTCGCCGCCGGCGCAGGAGAGACTGCGCCTAGTGCTGGGGGAGCTGGCGGAGCGGGGGGGATGCGCGACAGCGGCGTCGGGCTCCACGGCGCCTGGGAGTCCGAAGCACGGCTGGGGCTCGGCGAAGAGAGCGGATTCGGCGGCGGCGGAAACCGCAGCTCCGCGGGCGCACTGGCTGGCGCGGACGCCGGCAGCGGTGGCGCCGTCACCGGTGCGGGCGCAGTCATCGGCGGAATCACCAGCCTCGCGGTGGCCTCGGAGGGACCCAGCGGCGCCAGCATTCGCACAACCAGCTCCGCCTCGCCGACCACGACGCGATCGCCGTCGGCGAGCGGGATCTCGCCGTCGACCCGCTGTCCGTTGACGAAGGTGCCGTTGCTCGAGCCGAGATCGCGCAGTCTCACCTTGCCCGGCTCGACGACGAAGATGGCGTGTTGGCGGGAGACCGTCGTCTCCGCGATCTGCACGAGGCAGGCGCGGCTGCGTCCGATCACCGATTCGCCGGCCGGAAGCTCGACCGGCGCCTTGCCCGGAACCTCCACGAAAATCTGCCAATCGGTCTGACTCACCTGGTTCACCTGGCTCAAGACGCCCTCGTGCTTCTTCGCCTGCTGGGGGTTGAACTGGGCTGGATTGTACCCGAAGCCGCGTCGGGGCGGTGCCAGGCGACCTGCGCCCGCAGCAGGCGAGCCGTCGGCGACTCCGCCTCGTCGAGGAAGGTGGCGAACGGACCGCAGAAGAGCAGGTCGCCGCCGTGCATGCCGCCGCCCGGACCGAGGTCGACGATCCAGTCGACCCGCGCCAGGAAGTCCAGATTGTGCTCGACGACGACGACCCCGTCGCCGCGCTGAACCAGCCGGCGCAGCGTCCGGTAGAGCAGATCGATGTCGGCGAGATGCAGCCCGGTGGTCGGCTCGTCGAAGAGGAACAGCTGGCGGCCGGCTGTCGATGGGCGCCCGAGGAAGGTCGCGAGCTTCAGCCGCTGAGCCTCGCCGCCCGACAGCGTCGAGGTCGGCTGGCCGAGGCGCAGGTAGCCGAGCCCGACCTCGGCGAGCGGCGTGAGCTTCCGCACCAGCGGGCGCTCGCGGGCAAAAACCTCGAGCGCCTCGTCGACCGTGAGCTCTAGCGTCTGGGCGATATCCCGGCCGAGATGCCGCACCGCCAGGACCTCGGGCCGGAAGCGCCGCCCCTGGCAGCCCTCGCAGCGCACCACCACCGGCGCCATGAACTGCATGTCCACTTCGAGGACACCCGTTCCTTCGCACTCCGGGCAGCGACCGGCCTCGACGTTGAAGGAAAAATGCGCCGGAGTGATGCCCCGGCGGCGCGCCTCCTCCGTGCCGGAGAAGATCCGCCGCAGGTCGTCGTACGCCTTGATGTAGGTGACCGGATTCGAGCGCGACGACCGGCCGATCGGCCTCTGGTCGACCAACGAGAGATCCGCGATCAGATCGAAACCGAGAATCTCGTCGCAGCGCCCGGCCTCGACGTCAGCGAGACCCTGCGACCGGCGCCAGGTGCCGTAGAGGACGTCCTCGACCAGCGTCGACTTCCCCGAGCCCGAGACACCGGTGACGGCGACCAGCGCGTCGAGCGGGAAGTCGACGTCGACGCCGCGCAAGTTGTGTTCGCGCGCGCCGCGGATGCGGATGCGGGGGCGCCCGGCGAGCTCGTCCTCGATGCTCAGCCGGCCGCGCTCGCGACGGAATCGCGCGACATGCTGCCGCGCCGCGGTCGGGTTCTGCTCGCGCATGTAGTGCGCGGTGAGCGAGGTCGGATGCGCCATGACCTCGGCGACCGTTCCCTCGGCGACGATCTCGCCGCCGCCGTCGCCCGCCGCCGGGCCGAGATCGATCAGGTGATCGGCACCCAGGACGATCGTGCGGTCGTGTTCGACGACGAGCACCGTGTTGCCGCGGCGCGCGAGGTCCCCGAGCAGCGCGAGCAGGCGCTCGTTGTCCTGCGGATGCAGTCCGATAGTCGGCTCGTCGAGGACGTAGAGCGTCGAGGTCAGCCCGGAACCGAGTGCCGCGGCGAGATGGATGCGCTGGGTCTCGCCCCCCGAGAGCGTCCGCGCCTGGCGGTCGAGCGCGAGGTAGTCGAGGCCGACGCGGTGAAGGACGGAGAGGCGCTCGCGCATCTCCTCCAGCAGGTGAACGCCGATCGCCAGCGCTTGCGGAGCAAGGCGGCGGGCGGCGAACCAGGCCGCGAGATCCTCGACGGACATCGCCAGGATTTCCGGCAGCGTCCGGCCCTCGAAGCGCACCGCCAGCGCCTCGGCGTTCAACCGCCCGCCGGCGCAGTCGGGACAGGTGTTGTAGGCGCGATAACGTGCCAGCAGGACGCGCACGTGGACGCGGTAAGTGCGACCCTCGAGCCAGCGGAAGAACGCCTCGAGATTGGTGAAGCGTCCCTCACCGCGCCAGATCCAGTCGCGATCCTCGGGGGCGAGGTCCTGCCACGGCACATCGAGCGGTACCTTCCGCTTGCGCGCGGCGCGCACCAGGCCGTCGTAGAGCTCCTCGTAAGCCGGCGTATTCCAAGGCGCGATCGGCCGCTCGAGCAGGCTCTTGCGGCGATCGGGAACGACGCGCTCGGAGTCGATGCCGATGACCCGGCCGAAGCCCTCGCAGGTCGGGCAGGCGCCGAGCGGCGAGTTGAACGAAAAGAGCGCCGGCGTCGGGGCGCGCAGGGCGAGGCCGCAGACCGGGCAGGCGAGATCGCGGCAATAGAAGCGCACTCCGCCGTCCGCAGCCGCGGAGATCGCCTCGACGGTGCGTGTGCCCAGCCTCCAGGCGTCCTCGACGGTGGCGGCGATACGCGCCGAGGCGTCGCTCGAGGCCCGGAAGCGCCCGAGCGTCAGGACAAGCGGGTCGCGCTCCGCGGGCCAGCCCTCCAGCGCCGTGATCGGAACGACCTCTCCCTTCTCGAGGCGGCGGGCGAAGCCCTGGGCGACGAGCTCGGCGAGCGCGCGATCGGCCTCCTCGAACGGCCGGGAGATCCGCGCCGCGAGCAGGAAGCGCTCCCCCGCCGCTCCCGCCGCAAGCTCCGCGGCGACTTCGCCGGCGGTGAAGCCCCGCGCCGCACCGTGGCCGGCCGGACAGCTCACTTCGCCGAGGTTGGCAAACAGCAGCCGCAGCACGTCGTGGATCTCGGTGATCGTGCCGACGGTCGAGCGCGCATTTCGCACCGAGTTCCGGGCCTCGAGGGCCACCGCCGGCAGGACGTTGCGCATGTCGCCCATCGGCGGGCGCTCCATCTGGTCGAGAAACTGCCGGGCGTAGGTCGACATCGACTCGACGAAGCGCCGTTGACCTTCGGCATAGATCGTGTCGAACACCAGCGACGACTTGCCGGCCCCCGACGGGCCGGTGACGACGGTCAGCTGGCCGTGCGGAATACGGCAGGAGACCCCTTTGAGGTTGTGCGTCCAGGCGTCTTCAACTTCGATGGCGCGGTCGGAGCGCGGTGTCGGAACCGGCTCCATCGACGGCGCTACGAGGACGCCGGAGTCGCCTACGGTTGGGCCCTGGCCAGTGGCGCGAGGCATCGGAACCTCGCATCATAGCCCCGCCACCGGACGACGCAAGCGCGGATTCCGCTGCTCAGGACGGCCGGGGTACGCGCCGGGCGCGGCAGGTCTCCTCGATCACCCGGAGTGGCTCGCCCGCCATCGCCGCCGCGGGAATCCACAGCGGCGCCTCGGTCGGACCCTCGCCGCGGATCCCATCGCCGGGCCGGCTCTACGAGGTCAGCGCGGCGCTGCGGCGACTTCGCGGACACACTCGCGCAGCCAGCGATGCGCCGGATCGGCATCGAGGCGCGGGTGCCAGAGCAGCGAGAGAGTGATTTCCGGCAGAGCGACCGGCAGGGAGAAGCTGTGCATCCCGGCGCGCAGGACGCCCGTGTGGTGCTCGGGAACGCTGGCGATCAGGTCGGAGCCCCGCGCCAGAGCGAGGGCAGCCGAGAAGCCGCCGACGATCGTGACGATCTCCCTTTCGCGACCCGAGGACTTCAAGGCGTCGTCGATCAGCCCCTTGTCGAAATGCTGGAGCAAAACGGCGATGTGCCTGCCGGCTGCGAACCGGGAGAGTGTGATCTTGCCTTGGCAGAGATCGTGCCCCGCGCGCACGACACCGACGAAGCGGTCGCGAAAGAGCGCCTGGGCACGTACTTCCGGACCCGTCGCCGGTCCCACGACACCGGTTTCGAGATCGACGCTGCCATCGCGCAGCGGCGTGCTGTCCCGGTCCACCTTCAGCAGAAAGTGCAGCCGCACGCCGGGAGCCTGCTCGCCGACGCGAGCCAGGAGATCGGGCCCGAAATTCTCCACGAAGCCTTCGCGCGTCCGCAGCGTGAAGGTACGGACGAGCCTCCCGAGATCGAGCCTGGCCGCGGGACGCAGGACGGCTTCCCCGTCCTCGACGAGTCGCCGAACCCGCTCGCGCAGTTCGACGGCGCGGGGCGTGGGGACGAGCCCGCGCCCGGCGCGGACCAGGAGCGGATCGCCGGTTGTCGTCCGCAAGCGCGCCAGCGCCCGGCTCATCGCCGACGGGCTGAGCCGCAAGCGGCGGGCCGCCTGCGCGACGCTGCCTTCCGCGAGCAGCACATCCAGGGTTCGCAGCAAGTTGAAATCGGCGGTCGCCATGTCGGGACCCTATCCTGACATGGCGTTTCCTGCACTTATTCAGTGTAACTCGTGCGTCTTCCGCTATAGCCGAAGAAGCACTACCTTTCTCGCATGGCAAACCGATTTGGCAAAGAAACGAGTGCAGGTCGAGAGGGGACGCCCGCAACCGCGATGCGCTGGGCGCTCGCGAGCCTGTCGCTCTCAATGCTCCTGCCGTCGCTCGACACCGGCATCGCGAACGCCGGCCTGCCGACACTGGCGCGGGCCTTCGCGACCTCCTACCAGGGAGTGCAGTGGATCGTGCTGGCTTATCTCCTCGCCGTGACGACCCTGATCGTCGGCGTCGGCCGCCTCGGCGATCTGGTCGGGCGCCGGCGGCTGCTTCTTTTCGGCATCGGCATCTTCACCGGAGCCTCGCTCCTTTGCGGCCTCGCGCCGACGCTCGGGCTGCTCGTCGCCGCACGCGCGGTGCAGGGCCTCGGCGCGGCGATCCAGATGGCCCTCGCCCTGGCGATGGTCGGCGAAACGGTGCCGCCGGCGAAGACCGGCAGCGCCATGGGGCTGCTCGGTACGATGTCCGCGCTCGGCACGACTCTCGGACCCTCGCTGGGCGGGGTCCTTATCGCCGGACTCGGCTGGCGCTCGATCTTCCTCATCAACGTGCCGCTCGGAGCTCTGAATCTGCTTCTCGCACACAAGCACTTGTCGGTCGATCAGCGGAAGACGATGCCCGCCCGGCAGGGCTTCGACGGTCTCGGCATGCTGGTGCTGGCGATGACGCTCGCGGCCTACGCGCTCGCCATGACGAGCGGCCACGGCCGTTTCGGCCCGCGGAACCTCCTTCTGCTCATCGCCGCCGGCGTCGGCGCCGCGCTCTTCGCGCGGGTCGAGGCGCGCGTCGCATCGCCCCTCCTGCGCCTGGCGATGCTGCGCGAGCCGGCACTCGCCGCGAGCCTCGCGATGAGCGCGCTCGTCTCGACGGTGATGATGGCGACGCTGGTCGTCGGACCGTTCTATCTCTCGCGGGCGCTCGGGCTCGGTACGGCGCGGGTCGGAATCGCGCTGTCCCTCGGACCGCTGGTCGCTGCGTTGACCGGCATCCCGGCCGGCCGGCTGGTGGACCGTTTCGGCGCGCGGCGCCTGACTCTCGTCGGGCTCATCACCCTGGTGTTCGGCGCCGGCATTCTCTCGCGGATGCCGGCGAGGGCCGGCGTCGCTGGATACCTCTCCCCCATCGTCTTCATGACCGCGGGCTATGCGCTGTTCCAGACGGCGAACAACACCGCCGTGCTGACGCGCGCGCCCGCCGACCGACGCGGCCTTCTCTCCAGCCTCCTCAGCCTGTCGCGCAATCTCGGCCTCGTGACCGGCGCCTCCGCGATGGGCGCCGTGTTCGCGCTGGCCGCGGCGGCGACCGAAATCACCACCGCGAGCCCCGAAGCCGTCGCCACCGGCATGCGAACTACCTTCGCCGTCGCCGCATTCCTGATCGCCGGCGCGCTCGCCTTGGCGATCGGGTCGAATCGCAGCCCGTCGCGCGAACGCGATCCCGCTCCGGCAGAAGGAACTCCGAAGTGGCTGCTTGACGGCGGCACGTTTGGCAAGGACGCAGACGCAAAGAGGCCGGTCTGACGAAGGCAAGTCCGTGCGCCGATCCAACCGGCAACTTCGTCAGCCTTGCGCCGTTATCGAGCGTCCGCTTCACGGCTCGGAATGGTAGTTTTGCCGTCGTGCGTGTTTCCCGGTCCACAGCGCGGCGCCCGATCGGCGGCGTCGTTCTGCCGATTCTCGCCGCAGCCCTGTTCGCCCTGCCGACGGCGCCGGTCGCCGCGCTGACGCCGAGCGCGAAGCTGCCCGGCCTCACCCTGCAGGCCCCCCGCGCCACGGCGGCGATCCGCATCGATGGGGTGCTCGACGAGCCAGCCTGGCAGGCGGCCCAGATCGTCGCGTTGGCCTACGAGACGCAGCCGGGCGAGAACACGGTGGCGCCAATCGCAACCACCTGCCGCATCTTTTACGACAGCGAGAAGCTCTATGTCGGCTGCGACGCCGCGGATCCCCACCCGGAAGAGATCCGCGCCCGCTTCACCGACCGCGACCAGGCCTTCGACGGCGACCTCGTCGGCGTGCGGCTCGACCCCTTCCTCGACCGCCGGCGTGCTTTCGAGTTCTATGTCAGCCCGCTCGGGGTGCAGATGGACCTCTTCCGCGACGACCTGGCGGCCGAGCGGCAGGGGGGTGACGACGGCGAGGACACCTCCTGGGACGCGATCTGGGACTCGGCCGGCAAGATCACTGCCGACGGCTACCGGATCGAGCTCGCGATTCCCTTCTCCTCGCTGCGCTTTCCCCCCGGCAGCGCGGCGCAGACCTGGGGAATCGGCTTTACCCGCGTCCAGCCGCGTCGCGACCGGCTCGAGCTCGCGAGCGAGCCGGTCGACCGCAACCGCAACTGCTCGGTCTGCCAGCTGTCGACGATCGCGGGCTTTGCAGGGATCTCCCCCGGCCGCCACCTCGAGCTCGATCCGACCGTGACGATTCAGCGCGCCGACAGGCGCGACGAGGTTCCGGACGGGCCGCTCGAAGCCGGGGAGATCGACGTCGAGGCGGGCCTGACGGCGACCTGGGGAGTGACGCCCGACATCATCCTTTCGGGCACGGTCAATCCGGACTTCTCCCAGGTCGAGGCCGATGCTCTTCAGCTCGACGTCAACCAGCAGTTCGCGCTCTTCTATCCCGAACGCCGGCCGTTCTTTCTCGAAGGGGCGGACATCTTCACGACGCCGTTGCAGATCGTCTCGACGCGCAACGTCGCCGACCCCGACTGGGGCACAAAAGTCACCGGCAAACGGGGCGCGAGCGCCTTCGGCGGCTTCGTCGCCGAGGACGCGCGCACCTCGCTGCTGATTCCGGGCAGCGAACGCTCCGAGCTCGCCGAGCTGCCGTTCGCATCGACGGACGCCGTCGTGCGCTACCGTCGCGACCTCGGCGTCAACTCCGCGCTCGGCGTCGTCGCGACCTCACGGGCGGGGTCGAGAGGGGGCGAAGGCGGCGACTACTCGAACCAGGTTGCGGGGCTCGACGGTCTCTTCCGGCTCGGCGCGGTCGATTCGCTGCGTTTCCAGGCGCTCGGCTCGCGCACCGAATACCCCGACGAGATCGTCGCGGAGCTCGACCAGCCGGCGGGAAAGCTCTCGGACCATGCGCTCTACTTCTCCTACAACCACGATGCGCGCGACTGGCGGCTCTCCGCCGCCTACGAGGACGTCGGCCGCGACTTCCGCGCCGACCTGGGCTTCCTGCCGCAGGTCGACCGGCGCTACGGCAAGGCCCTGGCCGAGCGCACCTGGTGGGCCGCTCCGGACGCCCGCTGGCTTCGCCTCAGCCTGGGCGTCGACAGCGCGCGCACCGACACGCAGGCGGGGGATCCGCTCGAGCGCCTGAACGAAGTCTGGTTCATCTTCCGCGGCCGGCGCGAGTCCAGCTTTTTTGCCCAGGTGGCCGATCGCGAGCGCACCATCGACGGCCGGCGTTTCGACGAGCTCTACGTCGAAGGTCAGGCGGCGATCCGCCCGAGCGGTTCTCTCGAGCTCCATCTCGGCTGGAGCGTCGGTGACGACGTCGACCTCGAGCAGCTGCGGCCCGCCGACCAGCTGACTCTTTCGCCGGGGCTCACCTGGGAGCCCGGACGCCATCTGAAGGCAGAGCTCGAACATCGCTACCAGCGCCTTGTGGTCGACGAGGGTTGGCTCTTCACCGCCCAGTTGACCGAGTTGCGCCTGGTCTGGCAGTTCAACCTGCGCAGCTTCGCCCGCGTCATCCTGCAGCATCGTGATCTGACGCGCGACGCCGATCTCTACGCCACCGCGGTCGACGAGAGGAGCCGCAGGCTGTTCAGCCAGCTCCTTTACTCCTACCGCCTGAACCCGCAGACCGTCTTCTACCTGGGCTACTCCGACACCGAGCTCGAGACCGACCGCTTCGACGCCCTGCCCACCGACCGCACCCTGTTCGTCAAGCTCGGCTACGCCTGGATGCCGTGATCACCTTGCGGACGCCGCCGGCCGACTGCCGACTGCGCCTCGACGCCGCTCGTCCGATCGCCGTACACTGAGCTCCGGGAGCGGCCGACGTGCGCTCCGAGGGAGTCGAAGATGGCGAAGTGGGCCGCCTTCCCGTGGAACAAAGATGACTACAGTTACGACGTCGCCCAGCTCAGGAAGCAATGGTCCCGCCTCCACGCTGGCGATTCCGAGTCATGGCCGGAGGACGGCAAAGTCGTCGCGGCCTGGGCGCTCTTCCATGCCGGCGAATTCAGAAAGGCCGTCGACGCCGGCCTGAAAGCCGGTGGTGCCGGAGTGACGGCGGCCAACAAGGCGCAGTGCATCTACGCTCACTACCTCGAGAGGAACGCCGCGACGCAGCTCGCGCTCTACCTCGAGGTCGCGGCGCGCGCCGAGGCGCAGCAGCGCACCGAACCGGAGAATTCGAACGCCCGGTACTGGCAGGGCTACGCGCTGGGGCGCTACGGCCAGGGGATCAGCGTCGTCAAGGCTCTGGCGCAGGGGCTCGGCGGCAAGGTCAAGGCGGCGCTCGAGCAGACGATCGCGTTGGCACCCCGGCACGCCGACGCGCATATCGCGCTCGGCTCGTTCCACGCCGAGGTGATCGACCACGTCGGCCGGCTGATCGGCAGAACGCAGGGCGCCGACGCGGCGACCGGCCTCGAGATGTACCGGCGGGCGCTGAAGCTCGACCCGGCGAGCGTGATCGGCCGGATCGAGCTCGCCAGTGGCCTGTTGAAGATCGAAGGCGACAAGGGCCGCAAGGAGGCCGCGAAGCTCCTTGCGCAGGCCGCGGCGGCAACGCCGCGCGACGCCATGGAGCGCCTCGATGTCGAGGCGGCGAATGTCGCGCTCGAGCAGCGGTAGCCGCGCGCGGATCGATCGAATTGCGGAGGCCTCGAGCTCCGGCCTACTCCGCCGGACGCTCGACGGTAGCGGTGAGGGTTGAGATGGTGCCGGCGATCTCGTCGCTAACGACGACGGCGACGCGCTGTTGGCCGCGTCCGACCATCACGTCGGCACGGTAGGCCCAGAAGGAGCCGAGGGCCTTCTCGAGGTCGGCGGCGGGAATCGAGATGACAATCGGCGCGCTCTCGCCGAGTTGGAGGTGCTGCGCCTCATTGAGCACCGCGACGCGAGCGCTGAGGTTCGCCGTGCGTCGACCGTCGGCGCCTTCAGGCACCAGGCTCACCAGCGCGAGCGGGATGCGCACCAGCAGCGGCACCCGCGCCTCCTTGCCCTTCTTGCCCTCCGGCAGCGGCGCGCTCAGCTCGAGCTTCATGGCGAGCGGATTGACCGTCGTGTCGAAGGTCGCCGCGGCGACGAGCGCCGCCTCGGCGCGCTCGCCGAGTGAGCTGCGGCGAAAGCTCTCGCGGTGGCGCACGGTGAGCTCTTCGTCCTGGGTGAAAACACGGATCGAGTGGTCGGCGGCGCCCGCCGCGTCCGTCGTCGTGAAGCCGAGCGAGTAGGACGCCGCAGCGTCGTCGGCGACGCCCGCCAGGCGCTCCGACAGGCCGGCGTCGAGGAAGAGCGCCTCGCCGCCGGTCGCTCCCGCCAACCGCTGCAGGCTCGACGCCGCTTCGGCGATGGCTGGGTCGCGCGGCGGTGGGGCCGTCGAGTTCGCGCCCGAGCTGGTGTACTCGGCACCGGACGAGGCCGAAGGCGCCTCCCGCGGCGAGATGGTGTAGAAGGCGACTCGAGCGTTCTCGGCGGACCTCACCGCGCGTTCGAAATCGTCGAGCAGGGTCAGACGCGCGGTGCCGATGCGGCTCGAAGGCGCCTTGTCGGTGGGCACCCCGCCACGCTTCTGGTCGAGATAGCCGGTCAGGAAAGCGTCGGGCTGCGAGGTGAATCCGGCCGAGGCGAAGAGCACCGACTTCCTGCCGTCGATCGCCGCCAGGCCGCCGATCCACTCGCGCAGGGCCGCGATTGCTCGCGCCTGGCGATCGATCTGCTGTTCGCCGTAGCTCTCGACCTGCAGGCGGAGGTTCGCCGTGTCGGTCTGGTCCTGCCCCGCCACCCGCGCCGCCTGCTCGGCCCCGACGAGCCCGGTATCGGGATTGACGACCTCGACCTGGGCGCGCGGCCGGCCGTTCTCGCGCACTTCGCGCTCGAGTTGGCCGCGCTCGGCGGCGACCAGGCTGCCGCGCCCGCGCAGCGCATCGAGCTCGGCGAAAGCGCGCTCGATGCGCGCGCGGTCGGCGGTCGGCGGCGACAGAATGCGGAGATTGTCGGCGAACGCCGCGATCATGATGCGCTCGCTGCCACCGGCGCGCGGCAGCACGAAGGCCTTGACCTCGTCGAGGATCTGCTTGCTGGTGCGCCACTCGAGGGCACTCTGGTCGACGAAAACGAAGAGGTTGGCGCGTGACATGTCGACGACAGGCGTGTCGCCCTCCGCTCCCGCGCGCGGCGCTGCGGGCCGGCCGCCGGCCGGCGGCGAGAAGTAGTCGATCGGCACCGGCTTGCCGTCGACCTCGATGCGGAAATCCTCCCG
>JBDTQT010000012.1:0-35237 GCA_039932055.1 Thermoanaerobaculia bacterium | reverse complement strand
GGAGCGCGCGCGCGCGCGGCCGGAGCTCTGGCTCTGGCTGCACGACCGCTGGAAGCGGCCGCGAACATGAAAGTCACCCGATGACCGCAGATCCGCGCTCTGCGCGCACGCTGGTCGTCGCCCCCAACTGGGTCGGCGACTGCGTCATGGCGGAACCGGTTTTCCGTGCCCTTCAGGCGAGCGGGCGTGAGCTCGCCGTGCTCGCCCGCAAACCGCTGCACTCGCTGCTGGCGCTCTTTCCCGGCGCTCCGACGCCACTCGAGAAAGGCTCCGACGACGCCACCCTCGCGGCGATCGTCGCCGGCGGCTTCGACGAGGCGGTGATCCTGCCGAGCTCGTTCCGCGCCGCCTGGCTGCTGTCACGCGCCGGCATCGCGCGGCGGTGGGGATATCGCGCCGACTTCCGCGGCCCGCTGCTTGCCCCGGCGGTCGCCCGGCCGCGCGGCCGCCGGCCGCAGATCGAGGACTACCGTGAACTGCTGGCGGCGATGGAAGTACCAGCGCCAGTTGACTGGATTCCGCGCCTCGAGCTGTCGGCGGCGCTTTCGGCGCGCGGCCGCGAGCGGTTGGCGCGCGCCGGTCTCGGTGCCGCGACGGCGGGCGCCGACGGGCCGCTGCTCGGTCTCTCCCCCGGCGCCGAATGGGGGGGCTCGAAGCGCTGGCCGATGTCCTACTGGGGCGACCTGGCGCGCGACCTACGCCAGCGGATTCCCGGTGTACGCGAAGCCATCTTCGTCGGCCCGAAGGAGATCTGGCTCGGTGTCCGGGTGCACGAGGAGAGCGGCAAAATCCATCCTCTCCTCGGTCCCGATCTCGACCTCGCCGGACTCGCGGCGACCCTCGCCGAGCTCGACCTCCTGGTGACCAACGACTCCGGCCCGATGCACCTCGCCGCCGCGCTCGGCGTCCCCTGCGTGGCGCTCTTCGGGCCCACCGACCGCCGCCGCACGGCCCCCGCCGGCAAGCGCCACATCGTCATCGACCGCGACCTCTGGTGCTCGCCCTGCTTCCGCAAGCGCTGCCCCCTGCTACATCACGGCTGCATGCGAGGCATCGGGGTCGAAGCGGTGGCGAGCGCGGTCGTCAGCGCGCTCGGAATTTCCTAGGCGTCGCCCCTACAGTCCGCTTTTTGCGGGCGGCACGGGGACGGCGAACGCCGGCATGACGATGACGACATCCTCCGGGCGCACCAGGCCGAGGCTCTCGCGCGCCACGCGGTCGAGCGTGACGGGGTCGTTCTTCAGGCTCTCGATACGGTGCTTGAGCAGCGCGATGCGCTCTTCGGTGCCGGCGATCTCGGCGGTGAGCAGGCGTTCGCGACCGCGCACGGCGGCGAGGTCGCGGTAGCTCTTCAGGCCGAACGTGGCGAGGAGCAGCACGAGAAAGACCACTACCGCGACCAGCACGGAGCGCAGCGGATGCGGACGCGGCTCGTCGGCCGGCGGGAGGTCCGTCAAGCGCGGAAACGCGGGAACGCGGCGGCGCCAGGGTAGGTCGCCACTTCGTCCAGCTCCTCCTCGATGCGCAAGAGGCGGTTGTACTTGGCCACCCGGTCGCTGCGGCAGGGCGCGCCGGTCTTGATCTGGCCTGCCCGCGTCGCCACCGCGAGATCGGCGATCGTCGTGTCCTCGGTCTCGCCCGAGCGGTGGCTGATGATGTTGGCGTAGCCCTTTGCCTTGGCGAGGTCGACGGCGGTCAGCGTCTCGGAAAGCGTTCCGATCTGGTTGACCTTGACCAGCAGGGCGTTGGCGATGCCGTCGGCGATGCCGCGGGCGAGGATTTCCGGGTTGGTGACGAAGACGTCGTCACCCACCAGCTGCACCTTCGACCCGAGGGCGCGCGTCAGATCTTTCCACCCCTCCCAGTCGCTCTCGGCGAGACCGTCTTCGATCGACACCAGCGGATAGGCGCCCACCCAGTCGCGGTAGATCGCGATCAGGTCCTGGGCGGTCAGACCCTTCTTGCCTTCGCCGGCGAGCGCATAGCGGCCGGGAGCGCCCGCCTCGACGAGCTCCGAAGCGGCGACGTCGAGCGCCAGGGCGATGTCCTGTCCCGGCTTGTAGCCGGCCTTCTCGATCGCGATCATCAGCAGGTCGAGCGCTTCGCGATTGCTCCCGAGGTTGGGCGCGAAGCCGCCCTCGTCACCGACCGCGGTGGCCAGACCCTTCTCCTTCAGCACCTTCTTGAGCGTGTGGTAGACCTCGACGCCGGCGCGCAGCCCTTCGCTGTAGCGCGTGAAGCCGATCGGCACGATCATGAACTCCTGAATATCCACCGAGTTGTCGGCGTGCGCGCCGCCGTTCAGAACGTTCAGCATCGGCACCGGCATGACCGTCGCCCCGGGGCCACCGAGGTAGCTGTAGAGGGGCAGCCCGGCCTCCGCCGCCGCCGCCTTCGCCACCGCCAGCGAGACGCCGAGAATGGCGTTGGCGCCGAGGCGCGCCTTGTTCGGCGTACCGTCGAGGTCGATCAGGGTGCGGTCGATGAGCGCCTGGTCGCGAGCGTCCATCTCCTCGAGCTCAGGGGCGATCTCGTCGTAGATGAAGTCGACCGCGGTGACGACACCCTTGCCCTGGTAGCGCGTGCCGCCGTCACGCAACTCGAGCGCCTCGCGGCTGCCGGTCGACGCCCCGGAGGGCACCTGCGCCGTGCCGATGGCCCCTCCTTCGAGAGCACAGTCGACTTCGACGGTCGGATTGCCGCGCGAGTCGAGCACCTCACGCGCAACGATTTCTTGGATCAGGAACATGGGTGACTCCCCCGGAGAAGGCAAGCGTGCACACCGGCGCTTCGCGAACCGCAGCTTCTCGTGCCGACTTCAAGGGTAACCCGAAGCCCCCCGCCGATCAAGCTCGCGCCGCCGCTCCAGGCTAGGGCAGCGGGTGCCAGCCGAGCGCCGCCAGCAGAAGGAAGAACCCGGCGACGTAGGCGACCGGCACGTGCCAGCCGTTCTTGAGCCAGCCGCCGACCGATTTCGCCTCCGGGAAAATGGTCGAGATCGCCACCCCCGCCGACGAGCCGAACCAGATCATCGAGCCGCCGAAGCCGACCGCGTAGGCGAGCATGCCCCAGTCGTAGTTCCCCTGCTTGAGCGCCATCGCGGTCAGCGGAATGTTGTCGAAGACCGCCGACAGAAAGCCGAGCCCCAACGCCGTCTGCCAGGAGGCCGCCGGGAGCTTCTCGACCGGCATCATGGTGGCGGCAAGCACCAGCGCGAGGAGAAAGACCGCACCGCGCAGGGCGCCGGGGACCAGGCTCCACTCCGGCTTGCGGATTCCCATCGTCATCAGAATGGCCAGCCAGACGGCGGCGGCGATGAACGGAAAGGTATTGCCGAGCTCGGCGTAGCGGAGATTGATGAAGACGTTCGCGGCCACCGCCGCGGCGAGAATCACGCCGACGATGGCGACCCGCGGCCAGTCGATATGGGCGTGGGCACCGGCGTGCTTCAGGATCGGCGAGTACTTCTGCTGTTGCAGCGAAGCTGGAATACCGAAGATCACCAGCGCCATCAAGGCCGCCACGTAGGCGTGCAGAACGGCGCCCGGCGGCACGTGGTGGATCCACATCATGGTCGTCGTGGTGTCGCCGACGACGCTCCCCGACCCGCCGGCGTTCGCGGCCGCCACGATCGCCGCGATGTAGCCGATATGAACTTTCTTGCGGAAGAGCGTGTGCGCCATCGCACCGCCGATCAGGGCCGCCGCGATGTTGTCGAGAAAAGCCGAGAGCACGAAGACGATGGCGAGCAGGGCGAACGCTCCCTGCCAGTCGTCGGGGAGGTAGCGCGGCAGCACCTTCGGGATCTCGCTCTCCTCGAAGTGCCGGGCGAGGAGCGCGAAACCGACCAGGAGACCGAGCAGGTTGGCGATGATCACCCACTCGTGCCCGAGGTGGGTGACGAAGCCGCCAAGACCCGTGCCTCCTTTGAAGCCGCTGAAGAGAATCTTGTAGAGCGCGATGACGGCCAGTCCGCCGAGCGCCACCTGCAGAGTCTTGTGATGGAAGAGGGCGACGCCGAGGAGCGTCAGGCCGAAGAAGATGAACTCGAGCGGAATGCCGACGACCTGGACCGCCTCGGCGCCCTCTGACGCCGACGCCAGACCGGGGCACGCCAGCAGCGCCGCGAGCAGACAGATTGCCCTAGCCACCCTGCGCCAAGCCTTCGACATTGCAGCCCCTTTCGAACGGGTTTTCCCGGGAGGCCGAAAGCACGCCGCCGGCAGGACGCTCGCTTGCGCGGAACAGGGGGATTATACGAACGGACGGCGCGCACCGCGAGGGGTCCCAGACCACAGGCCGCCGTTCAGTGCCCGCCGTGCGGCTGCCAGCCGAGGGTCGCGAGCAGCAGGAAGAAGCCGAGGACGTAGGCGACCGTTACGTGCCAGCCATCTTTGAGCCAGTTGCCGACCGACTTCGCCTCGGGGTACATGCTCGAGATCGCGACGCCGGCCGACGAGCCGAACCAGATCATCGAACCGCCGAAGCCGACCGCGTAGGCGAGCATCCCCCAATCGTAGCCACCCTGCGCCAGAGCGAGCGCGGTGAGCGGGATGTTGTCGAAGACCGCCGACAGGAAGCCGAGACCGAACGCTGTCTGCCAGGCCGCCGCCGGCAACCGCTCGACCGGCATCATGGTCGCGGCGAAGACCAGCGAGAGGAGGAAGATCGCCCCCTTGAAAGCCCCCGGCAGGAGGGACCATTCGGGCTTACGCAGCGGCGCTGTCAGCAGCAGCGCCAGCCAGACGGCGGCGCCGATGAAGGGGAAGCTGTCGGAGAGCTCGGTGAACCGGACGTTCATGACGACGTTGGTAGTCACCGCCGCAGTCAGGATGAAGGCGACGATGCCGACCCGCGCCCAGTCGATACGGACGCCCGGTACGGCGCCCTTGATGATCGGCGAGTGCTTGTGCTGCTGGAACGAGGCCGGGATGCCGCAGACGAAGAGCGCCAGACCGGCTGCCACGTATGCGTGAATCACGGCGGAAGGCGGTACGCCGTGGATCCACATCATGGTGGTGGTGGTGTCGCCGACGACACTCCCCGAGCCGCCGGCGTTCGACGCCGCGACGATCGCCGCGATGAAGCCAATATGGACCTTGCCGCGGAAGAGGGTGTGCGCCATGGCGCCGCCGATGAGCGCCGCGGCGATATTGTCGAGGAACGCCGACAGCACGAAGACGAGGATCAGCAGGACGAGCGGTCCCTTCCAATCGTCCGGGAGATAGCGCGGCAGGATCTTGGGGATCGCGCTCTCCTCGAAGTGCCGCGCGAGGAGGGCGAAGCCGAGCAGCAGGCCGAAGAGGTTGGCGATCACCACCCACTCGTGCTCGAAGTGGTACAGGAGTCCCGGAAGACCCACACCCTCCTTGAAGGGCGAAAGGATGACCTTGTAGATCGTGATCGCCGAGACGCCGGTGATGGCCACCTGGAGGGTCTTGTTGTGGAACAGCGCGACCCCCAGGAGGGTCAGCGCGAAGAGGATGAACTCGAGCGGGATCCCCGCCACCTCGATCGGCTGCGGCGCCGCGACGCTGGTGAACGCCCCCGCCAGGCCCGGCAGGACGAGCGCCAGGCCGAGCACCCAGAGCAAAGCCCTTCCCCAACGCATCCCCGACGGCATCGCGACCCCCATTCGCGCAGATCGCCGGCCCGCGCTTCCTCGAGCGAGCGCCACCTGCTGCGGTTCGGCGGCAATCCTAAGGGAGCAGCCGGCTTGCCGCCGCCACCCGTTGGGGTCGGAGGCGCGGGGCGCGGATCGCACCGGCCACCGCCCGGTCGCGCGACCCGGACTCCTGAGAGCGGCCCGAAAGCTCCCTACATGCGGCCGCTGAGGACGAAGTGCACCCGCCGGTTCTGCTGCCAGCAGCTCTCATCGTTCTGCGAGCAGACCGGCCGCTCCTCGCCGAGGCTGATGACCACGAAGCGCTCCGGCGCGATGCCCAGAGAGACGAGGTAGTTGCGCGCCATCGTTGCCCGGCTCTGGCCAAGCGCGAGGTTGTACTCGCTGGTGCCGCGCTCGTCGCAATGGCCCTCGAGAGTCACCTGGAACTCCCGGCGCTCGCCGAGGAACTTCGCGTTCTTCGCCAGTCGCTCCCGCGCTTCGCCCCGCAGCTCGGCCTTGTCGAAGTCGAAGTAGACGTCGGCCAACAGGCCCTGCTCCCGCGCAAATTGATTCGCGGCCTCGAGATCGGCGTCGAGGGGACTCGCCTTGGGATCGCTCGCCGTCGGAGTCGCGGGCGGGGCGACAACCTCGACCGGCGCAGCCTGTGGCGGGCTCGTCGGCGCGACCTTCGGCGCCTTCTTCGGGCAACCCAGCGAAACTGCAGCGACGATCGCCAGGACAGGAATCAGCATCCGGTTCATCGGCTTCATGACCTCACACTCCAGACAGGGTCTCTCCGGATCGGGGGTGGCCCGGAGTCACCACGCAAAGTCGGCGCAGCGCCGATCACTATAGGTGGCGGCACTCAGGAAGAGAATCCAACGAAAGATATAGATCGACCTCATCGTTCGATCGCTCGGCGGGGAAGCGGCGGCTTGCTACGATGACTGCGGGCCATGGAATCGCTGTTTTCGCACCGGAGCAGGGCTGAACGGCTGATCGCCGGCGGGCGCGTCGTGCTGGCGATTTCTTCGCTCTTCGCCGTCTGGCGTGATCCCTCCGAGCCAGCGAAGTACGCCTCGATCGCCTACTCTCTGCTGCTCGCCTATGTCATCTATGCGGTCGCCGTCGCCCTGGTCGTCTGGCGCAACCGCGCCCCGACGCGCTTGCAAGGCTGGCTGACCCACGTCTTCGACCTCGCCTTTTTCTCGGCCTTCATGTACTTCACCTCGGGCCCGGCCAGCCCCTTCATCGCCTACTACATCTTCGCCCTCGTCTGCGCGACGCTGCGTTGGCAGTGGCAGGGCACCCTATGGACAGCGATTGCGAGTCTCGCGAGCTTCCTCGGACTCGGTTACTACTTCGCCGAGGTCCTGCAGGATTCGGCCTTCGAGCTCAACGAGTTCATCATCCGCGGTTTCTACATGGCGGTCGTCGCGCTTCTCCTCGGCTACCTCGGCGTGCACGAGGAGCGGTCGAGACTCGAAGTCTCGTTGCTCGCCGCCTGGCCTCAGGCTATCCCGCAGACGATCGAACAGTTGGTCACCGAGCAGTTGGCCTATGTGGCGAGAGTTCTAAGCGCGACCGCCGTCGTCCTCGTCTGGCAGCGGCGCGACCGGACCTCGTTGTCGGTGGCGACCTGGCGGGCTGGCGCTTTGAGGATGGAGGAGAGACCGGATCTCACCCTCGGCGGACTCGTCGTCCGAGAGCTCTCGGAGTGTTCCCTTCTCGCGCCCGAGCCTGCGCGCCAGGGCGGTGAGGTTCTGCTGCACGGTCCGAGCGGGTTTCGCCGCTGGCGTGGGACACCTCTCAGTCTTCCCCTCCCCGCGGAGCTCGGATCCGGTCCCCTGCTCTCGTTGCCGATGCAAGGCGAGATGATCGCCGGCCGGCTGTTCGTGCTCGACAAGCGGCAGGCGACCTCGGACGACCTGCTCCTCGGCGAAGTCTGTGCGACGGTCGTCGGCGGACGCTTCGATCACCTTCTCCTGATTGAAAGGTTCCAGCAGGCCGCCGCGACGGAAGAGCGCATCCGGCTGGCGCGCGACCTGCACGACGGTGTACTGCAGTCGTTCACCGGCTTCGGGCTCCGCGTCGCGGCGATTCGCCGGTTGCTCGAGGAGCGCCCAGCCGAAGCGCAGTCGCGGTTGCAAGAGTTGCAGCGGCTGGTCTCGGTGGAGCAGCGGGACCTGCGGTTCCTGATCCAGGAGCTCGAGCCCGGCGCGCGCGGCGACGAGGAGGGCTTCATGCTCGAGAACCGCCTCGCCGAACTGCTCGCCCGGGTCGAGCAGGAGTGGCAGCTCCAGGTTTCGCTCGAGACCGTCGACCTCGCCGAGGAGCTCGCCGACGAGGCGGCGCGGGACGTCTACCACGTGATTCGCGAGGCGCTCGTCAACGCCGTACGTCACGGCGACGCGACCAAGGTGGAGATCCGGCTGGTCGGAGAGACCCCCGGGAGACTGGGCATTCACGTCACCGACAACGGGCACGGCTTTCCCTTTCGCGGGCGCTTCAACCACGATGAGCTGGCGTCGATGCAGGCTGGGCCGCGCATGCTGCGCGAGCGCGTCGTCGCTCGGGGCGGATCGCTGACTCTCGAGTCGGCGGCGACCGGAGCTCGCCTCGAGATCGCGGTGCCGGTGTAAGGCCATGCCGATTACCCTCGTTCTCGCCGACGATCATCCGATCGTGCTCGATGGCCTCGAGCAGCTGTTCCGTCTCGAGCCGGACCTCGAGGTCGTCGCGCGCTGCCGCAATGGCGAGGAGGCCCTGGCGGCTCTCCGATCGCTTCGTCCGGACATCTTGATCCTGGACATCCGCATGCCGGTGCTCGATGGCCTTGCCGTCCTCGCCGCGCGGGAGCGCGAAGAGCTTCCCACCCGCGTCATCGTGCTCACCGCCGCCATCGAGCCGCAGCAAGTGTTGGCGGCGTTGCGCCACGGCGTGCGCGGGCTGGTGCTCAAAGAGCTCGCACCCCAGCTTCTCGTCGAAATGGCGCGAAAGGTCTACGCCGGAGAGCGCTGCTTCGACGGCGCTTTGGTCGAACAGGCCCTCCAGGGCTCGGCGCTTCGCGATGAGGCGACGAACCGCATTGGCCGACTCCTGACTCCTCGCGAGCGCGAGATTCTGGCGATGATCGCCTCTGGACTTCGCAACCGGGTGATCGGCGAGCGGCTCTCGATCAGCGAGGGGACGGTGAAGCTCCACTTGCACCACATCTACGAGAAGCTGGCGGTCGACGGCCGCCTCGAGCTCATTCTCTACGCCCAGAAGCACAAGCTGGTCTGAGCGCCGGGAGCAGAGCTCGACGAAGGGAGCAGGCGATGACGGAACTTCAATTCGATCCGATGAAAGAGATGCCACCGCCGGACGAGCCGAAGAGGGCTCGGCGCAGCGCTCAGGCGTGGTGGTCCTGATCGCGCTGGCAAGTGCACTCTGCCCCTGGCTCTTCTCGCGTTGAAGGCTGAGGCCCTTGCTTCAGTCAGGCGTGATCGATCCCCAGTCCGATACGCAGCAGGCCGAGCGCGCCCGCGGCCTCGGGGGACACGGTAATCGCCAGATGGTCTCCGACGGCGAGTTGCGTCGCTCCACTGACGACGAAATCGACTCCGCGACGCTCGAGGGCGATGATCAGCACGCCACTCGGGAGGCCGATCTCGCTTACTTTTCCGCCCGCGAAGGGAGCTCCGGGTTGAACGTCGAGCTCGAGCATCAGTGCGCCTTCAGGCCGCTGCGTATCCGCCGTACCGCTTAGCTCCCGCTGCAGCAGGGCGTCGTAGATTGGCGGCTCCCGCAGGAGATCGGCCACCCATTGTGCGGCAAAGGTGGCGACGAGAAGCGGCAGCATCAGGGAGTAGCTCTCGGTCATTTCGATCATCAGCACGATGCCGGTGAGCGGCGCCCGGACCGTGCCGGCAAACAGCGCCGCCATTCCCACTATCGCCCAGGCGGCCGGCGCGACGCCGAGCG
The DNA here is from genome assembly GCA_039932055.1 of Thermoanaerobaculia bacterium. Classification (GTDB taxonomy): domain Bacteria; phylum Acidobacteriota; class Thermoanaerobaculia; order Multivoradales; family JAGPDF01; genus JAGPDF01. Next base: position 25,666 of record JBDTQT010000012.1, on the reverse strand, counting down.
TCGGCGCCGTCGCCGCGACGACGAGCCCGAGCGCCAATCCAGTCTGCGAGCCGAGGACGAGCAGGGGAGCGAAGATTCCCCCCGGAGCACCTGTCCCGTAGCTCGCGCAGGTCAAGACAAAGCGCAGGAGTACGGTGCCGAGGAGCACCTGGACAAGTCCCTTCCCGGAAATCGCCAGCTCGACGAGCCGGCCCCCACCACCGACGAGCCCAGGATCGAACCAGGCGAGAGCCGCGACGGACCCGCCCATCAACGCCGCGAATCCGACGCGCCCGCGGGTGCCGAAGCGGTCCAGCGAGCGCAACGTCGCGAGCAGACCGCGATTGAAGGCGACGGCGAGGAGACCGGCGACAACGCCAAGTACGGCAAACAGTGGAATCGCCGAGAGTGCGGGCGCCGCTACCGAGGCAACCGGAAAAACCGCTCGCTGACCGAAGAGCACCCGACTGACGCTATCGGCGGTGACGCTGGCGAGAAAGGTCGCGGTGAAGACTCCCGGAGCGAAATTCTTCTGTACCTCCTCGAGAACAAAAATCAGCCCTGCGAGCGGCGCGTTGAAAGCAGCGGCGAGCCCGGCGCCCGCACCGGCGGCGATCAGGACCTGGCGCTCGTGCGCGGTCGAGCGCAGCCGGCGTGAGAGGAGGCTGCCGAGCGCACCACCCATCTGAATCGTCGGTCCCTCGCGTCCGAGGGCAAGCCCCGCCGTGATCGCCGAGGCACCGCCGAAGAACTTCACCGCAATCAAGGAGCCGCCACCCATCCGCCGGGCTCGGTGCAGGACTGCCTTGAGGTTCGGGATTCCGCTGCCAGCGGCGGCGGGGGCGACGCGGCGTACCGCGAGCACGGCGAGTGCCACGATCGTGGCGCCGAACATCATGAAGATCAAGAGGCCGGGGCCGCCGTGCGGATGAAGCCTCGCGAGCAGGGCAGCGCGCAGGTCCTCGCCCCGATCGACGGCTGCTCGAAAGAACGAGGAGATCAGCCCGACCGCGGCCCCCACGAGCAAGGCGCGCGGAAATAGCCGTCGCCGCCGCTCGTGGCGGCGGCGCAGTCCACTGATCAGATGCCTGGCCTTGGAGGAGTCGGGTGCTCCGGCGACCCTGGTGCGGGCTGTTTCGGGAGCATCGCTCACTGGCGCCCTCCCGGCCCGCAGCACGCGAGCACTCGACCTTGCTGCGAAGCGATCGCCCATCTCCAATGCCCTGTCAACCTTCCCTGCGTGCGATTATCGAGCCCATGGACTTCACGATTCCCGCGACTCCGGCCTTTCACATCGGTCTCGCTTTCCTTCTCGGCATGGTCGGACAGGTGCTCGCGCGCCATCTGCGCGTGCCGGGAATCGTCGTTCTGCTCGCGCTCGGCGTGGCTATGGGGCCAGACGGCCTGGCCTGGCTGCTGCCCGAGACGCTCGGTGCGGCTCTGCCGCAGCTCGTCTCGTTCGCGGTCGCCATCATCCTTTTCGAAGGGGCGCTGGCGCTCGATCTCCGGGCGGTCTGGCATCAGGCGCCGGCGATCCGACGCCTGGTGACCGTCGGCGCAGTAGTGACGGCGACGGCGGCGGCGCTGGCGGTGCATCTCATCCTCGGCTGGGAGGGGCCGCTCGCCGTTCTCTTCGGCGCGCTCGTCGTGGTGACCGGACCCACCGTCATCCAGCCAATCCTCCGCCGGATTCGAGTGCTGCCGCGCGTGGCGACGATCCTCGAAGGCGAGGCCATCCTCGGCGACGCAATCGGCGCGACACTCGCGGTGGTCGCGCTCGAGCTCTCGGTCTCGCATGCGCCGGAGCTTCTCGCACGCAGCGGCTGGGCGCTCGCGGAGCGCCTCACAGTCGGATTGCTGCTCGGCCTGCTGGCCGGGGCCCTGGTGGCGCTCGCAGTGCGCTACGAGCGATTGGTACCCCCCGAGGCGCGCAACGCGCTCGCCTTCGCGATCGTCGTCGGCTTCTACCAGATCGGCGACGCCTGGCGCAACGAAAGCGGCATTCTGGTGGCCATTGCCGCCGGCCTCCTGGTCGGCAACCTCCCGGGAAGAAAGGAACGCCGCCTGCACGAGTTCAAGGAGGAGCTCACGACCCTGCTCCTCGGCCTGATCTTCGTCCTGCTCGCCGCCGACGTGCGCCTCGCCGAGATTGCCGACCTCGGGTGGAAGGGCGCGGCCGTCGTCGCCCTCCTCATGTTCGTCGTCCGGCCCCTCGACGTGGCGATCTCCACCTCGGGCTGCGGCCTGGAGAGGCGCGAACGGGCGTTTCTCGCCTGGCTCGCACCGCGCGGAATCGTCGCGGCGGCGATCGCCTCCCACGCCGCCGACGTCCTGCGCCATGACGGAATCTCGGGCGGAGCCGAGCTGCGCGCCCTGGTCTTCCTGGTGATTGCCGTGACCGTCACGCTGCAGGGCCTTTCCGCGGGCCCGGTAGCGCGGGCTCTCGGCGTGGCGAAGCCGCCGCGAACGGGCTGGGCGATCCTCGGCGCCAACGGTCTCGGCCTGACGCTCGCCGAGCGCCTGGCGCGGACGGAAGAGGTCGTGATGATCGATGTCGCTCCCGAGCGCTGCCGCCAGGCGCGCGACAGCGGACTTCGCGTCGTCGAGGCCAACGCTCTCGAGGAGACGACTTTCGGCCTGGATGAGATCGAGGCCCGCCTGCGCTTCGTCGGTGCGACGCCGAACGAGGAGGTGAACTTCATCTTTGCCCGGCGAGCCCGGGAGCTGCTCAAGGCGCAGGAGGTCTGGGTCGGCCTGCGCCTCGACCATTCGGCGATTCATCCTGAGATGGTCGAGGAGATCCGCGGCCATGTCCTCTTCGGGCGCGAGCGCCGCCTCGGACTCTGGGCCTCCCGCATCGAGACCGGGCTGGTGGAAATCGAGACGCGATCCGCCGGCGAGAATGCTGCGCCCCCTCCCGCCGACGCGGGGCCGGGAGCCGATCTCCTGCCGCTGGTGCGCCGTCGACAAGGTGTCTCCACTCCCTACTCGGATGCGCTCGCGCCCAAGCCCGGTGACGAGGTCGACTTCGCGATTCTCCGCTCGCGACTCGCCGAGGTCCGGGCGGCGCTCGACGCGGCCGGCTGGCAGCGTTCGCCCGAGCCGACCGCCTGACCTGCGCTCAGGAGACGACATTCGCTTCGCTGTCTAGCCGCAGAAGAGTCAGACCCCGGGCCGTCGGTGATAGCGCGGGTCGCGGCCGAGTACGTCCTCTGGCCGCGCGACCTGCGGGTTGAGCCATTCGATGATGGCGGCGTAGCCCAGGCTCTCCGGATCGTTGCGCAGGTAGCCGTGCACGACTGCGAGCACGTCGAAGCCCTCGCGCAGCTGAAAGGAGAGCGTCGGATCCTTGATCTCGCCGCGCACGACTCGTCCGACATAGACCTCGGGCAAAAGCCGGTTTGCCCATTGCTGGTAGCCGCGCAGGCGCGCGCCTGCCCGGATGCGACGCAGGCCGAGCCGCACCACCAGTTCGCCACGTGCTGCATAGAGGAGCTTGCCGATCCCGCGGCGCTGAACTTCGGGGTCGACCATGACCTCGGCGCCGTAGAGCGTGCGGCCATTCGCCGCGTCATGGTTGGTGAAGAAGCCGCGATCGGTCCACTCCCGCCACTCGGCGTGAAAGTCGTAGTCGTCCCAACGCACGATCAGCGAGGAGGACATACCGAGAAGGCTTCCGGTCGAGGCATCCTCGGCTACCAGCTGCCCCTCGGCGAAGACGGCGAGGTGGCTCGCCAACTGCTCCTCGGTCCAGGGCCGCGACTCGGGGTAGACCCTCTCGCACAGCGCGATCACAGCTGGGAAGTCCGCGACCCGCAGTGGGCGCACCCGAAGCGAGCTCTCGCCCGGCCCGGTCACAGGTTGACCTCCTCGAGGTCGGCGAGCACTTCGGCGGTCGTCAGGCTGTCGCGCAATGGGAGAACGGTGCCCTTTGCGCGCGATTCACGCAGTGTGTCCAGATCGAGCACACCGATGACCATCATCTCGGAGTTCACCTGACCCTCGGCGAGTATGCCGTCGCGCGAGAAACGGAAGTCCGACGGCGTCAGGATGGAGGCCTGGCCATAGTTGAGCGACACCGCCGGAACCATCGGCAAGGAGCCAACGGTGCAGGCGTGCACGACGTACATCTGGTTCTCGATCGCGCGCGCCTGGGCGCAGTAGCGGACCCGCAGGAATCCGTGGCGGTCGTCGGTGCAGCTGGGCACGACCAGGACGTCGCAGCCCCTGCGCGCCGCCGCGCGCGCGATCTCGGGAAACTCGACGTCGTAGCAGATGGCGACCGCCATGCGCCCGAAGTCGGTCTCGAAGACGCGCAACCGTCGCCGTGGAGCCACGAGCCATTCCTCGCTCTCCCACCGGGTCATATGGAGCTTTCCCTGGACGCCGCGCTCGCCGCCGCGGTTGAAGATGTGGCAGTCGTTATGCAGCTCGCCGTTCTCGCCCCGTCCGGGAATCGAACCGGCAACGATGTAGACGCCGTGCTTTCGCGCCAGTTTCGACATGAGCTCGATGAAGATCGCGTCCTGCCCGGCGAGATCGCGCACCTGTTCCCGGATCGGCTTGCGCAGGTCGCCCAGAGTGAGGAGTTGAACGGTGAAGTACTCCGGGAAGACGACGAGGTCTGCCTTGTAGTCGGCCGCCGTCGCGACCAGGCCGGAGACCTGATCGGCGAACTGCTGGAAGCTCGCCACCGGCCGGATGAAGTACTGGATCGCCGCAACGCGCAGGTCGTGTCTCATTCGCAGCTCCTCCGGCATCGCCTGCCGTTCGATCTTCCTGGCGGCAGCGATGCGAAAACAAAGCTCGGCGGCTAAAGCGGGCGCTTGGGGACCGCAGCGAGCGATGCTGTGGGATGGCGGCCCGACCATCCTGCGACCTTCCAGAGTACGGGGCTCTCCCGACCCGGAGGGTTCGAGTATACCGACGCGGTCGCTCGGAGCTGCGAGGAGCGGTCTCGCCGCGCGGGCTAGTGCTGGAAGGCGTAAGAGATCTTGAAAAAGGCCTGGCGACCGAGCGGCTGAAGTTTCCCGTCGGGGTCCTCCGTCTGCTCGTCGCCGAGACCGAGGTAGAGGACCGTTTGCCAGTTGAGCTTATAGGCGAAGACCGCGCTGTAGGAGGTATCGCCGCTCTCGGGCCGGACGTCGAGGTCGTAGAGCTGGAGGTCGCGCTCGATCGTCTGCCACTCGCCGATGAGACGCAGCCAGCTGCGCGCGGTGAAGGTGTAGACCACCTTGGCGCGCGCCAGGTCGGCGGTGAAGAGGGTGCCGGACGATCCGGATGCGGTGTCGACGTCGAGCGTGCGCCGCGCCGCCGACAGTGCGAGCTTCAGGTGGTCGGTCGGCTGCAGATCGGTGGTGAGGGTCGCGCGCCAACCGTCGGCCGGGCGGTTGTTGGCGAAGTCGACATCGTCGCCGTAGACCGCCCGCAGGGTCACTTGCTGCACGATCTTGCCGGGCCGGATCTCGAATTGCGGGCGAAACTGAATGCGCTCGAACTTCTTTCCTTCGTTCACCACCTCATCGAAGGCGAGCTCGAAGCGCACGAACGAGTTCCAGGTCGCATCGAGGCCGAAACCCGGCACGAACTCCTGTGACAGGAGCTCGCCGCCCTGGGTTTCGGCACGGTTGGCGATAGTGAAGAGGCGCAGGCGCGAGACTTTCTTCTCCGCCGGATGCCAGGTACGTCCGCCCTCGGCGTAGAGCATGCGATACCCGACCTGCGGCACGAAGCCGTTGTCGGCGCGGAAGTCGTCCGAGAAGTCCTCGTACTGGCCGAAGAGGTCCCAGGTGTCGGTGGCGTGCTGCGCCCAGAGTTTGCCGGCGTGCCCGGAGAGCTTGCGGCCGTCCCACTCGTTGGCGAGGTCGGGCCGGTTCGGCGTCTCGCTCCACGAGTAGAGGAGTTGTCCAGTGATCGTGTCCTGCGGCGTCGGCCGCCATTCGAAGTCGGGTCCGGCAACCCGATTCGAGCCGCCGCCTCCCCGCTGATCGATGTCGCGCCCGGTGTAGAGGAAACTGACGAACGCCTTGGCGAAGTCGTGCCGGACGCGGCCGACCGAAAACAACGACTTCGCATCCTGATCGGCGAAGCCGGAGCCTTCGGGGCCGGGAAGGATGACGCTGCCGCCCCCCTTGTCCTGGCCGACGAGCACGGTGTACTTGGTCTTCTCGCTCCCGCCGGTCGCCCGCAGACCGCCACTCGGGGCGGTGAAGGTTCGCGTATAGACCGCCTGGATGGGCGTCTGGAGGAGGTTCACCCCTTCGAGGAAGAACGGCCTCTTCTCGGGAAAGAACAGGGCGAAGCGCTCATTCGCCGAGATCTGGCCGGCGTCGGACTCGATCTGCGAGAAGTCCGGGTTGATCGTCGCGTCGATGCTGGTCGACGGATTCGGCAGCCACTTGGCATCCAACCCGCCGTCGAACTCGGCGTTGTCCCAGGACAGGGGGCTCCCGAGGCCGCTCTCCGGCATCGCTGTCTGGCTGGCCGAGACGTAAGGCGCGACGACGTAATGCGAGCCGGCCGAGAGTCCGGCGAGGCCGACCAGCGGGCGGGCGTTGCAGATGAAACAGTTGGAGTCGCGCGGCAGGCGCGAGGTGAACATCTGGTAGCGGAAGTCGCGCGGCCGGTTGCGGTAGAGCAGAATCCCCCACTGCGCCGGATCGGGGTCGGTGTAGCGCAGTGACGAGAACGGAATGCGGATCTCGAGCACCCAGCCGGTGGCGGTGATCTTCGCCGCGCTGTCCCAGAAATAGTCGGGTGCGTTGTCCTCGCCGGTGGCGTCGTTGGAGAGCGCGTCGTACTGGATGCCGCGGGCGTTGGCGAGGAACATCTGCGCCGTGTGGCCGTCGTTCTGCGAGTCGATGAGCAGGCCGCCGTAATCGGTGTAGCTGGGCACGTCGTCGCGGTCGCCGAGCGGCGCCCGGATCGTCTTCGGATCGGGCTCGGAAAATTCGAACAGGGCGTAGAAGAAGTCGTCGTCGTAGGCGAGCCGCGCGGCGCTCGCCACCTTCGGCTGGATGTTGTCGCCCGGATTGGTCTCCAGCCAGTCGGTGATCGGCGCGATTGTCTGCCAGGCCAGGTCCGAAGCGTCGCCGTCGACGACGATCGGCGTCGCCGTGCGGGTGATGCGAATCTCCGGCCCCATGGCTGCGGAGGCGTCGCGGAGTGGCACGAGAAACAGGGCGAGCGTGCCGGCGGCGACGAAGGCGCGGCGTCCGGCCGAGGGGCGCGAGATGTCCATGAAGCTTTGATACGGGCGCGTCGCGTTTCGGGTTACGGGAGGCTCTGGCAGGGAACGACTCGACTCCGTTTGCGGATTTCTATAACTTGTCGGTCGTGCAACCTGCCGCTTCTCCGGGATTTTCCGCCGCGCATTGCGATGCGACCTGCGCGGCGCTCGCCCATCCGACCCGCCGCGCCATACTCGCCCACCTGCCGAGCGGCGTGGCCGCGGGCTTCGATACCCTCGAGCGTCTCCTGCCGGCGATCGCGGCGGGCTGAGCGATGCCCCGCAGATCTCCCGTGCGGCGGCCCCACCGCGTGGCCTCCAAGCCACCGCGCGCGGCGCCCGCAGCGCTGCCCGCCGATCTGCCGTCGGCGCTCGCCGCCCTCGAGGCTCGCGCCAGCGCCGAGACCCTCGCCGGGATGGCGCGCTACGGTCTGCCGCAGGAAGGGGCGCTGGGCGTCGCCGTCGGCGACATCCAGCGTGTCGCGAAGCTCCTCGGGCACGACCACGCACTCGCCGCCGAGCTCTGGCAGACCGGCATCTTCGAGGCCCGCATGCTCGCCGCCTATGTCGACGAACCGGCGAAGGTCTCCGTCGCGCAGATGGACCGCTGGGCGCGTGACTTCGACAACTGGGGAATCTGCGACACCGTCTGCTTCGTCCTCTTCGATCGCACGCCGCACGCCTGGGCGAGGGTCGAGGCCTGGAGCGGCCGGCCCGAGGAATTCGTCCGGCGGGCTGCCTTCGCGCTTCTCTGGGGGCTCACGCGCCACGACCGCGAGGCCGAAGACGCGCGCTTCCTGCATGGCCTCGCGCTCATCGAGACCGCCGCCACGGACGAGCGCCACTTCGTCCAGAAGGCCATCAACATGGCGCTGCGCGCCACCGGCAAACGCAATCCCGCTCTGCGGAAGGCCGCCTTCGCAGTCGCCCTCCGCCTCGCCGACGCCGTCGAACCCGGCCCGCGCTGGGTGGGCAAGGACGCGCTGCGCGAGCTTCAGCCCACCGCGCGCCAGCCGCCCGGCAAGAGGACCGACCGATGATCGCGACACCCGAGATCGTCGACACTGTCGCCTGGGAGCCCGTCGCGCAGCCGGCTCGCTCTCCGCAGGGCGCTGGCCCGGCGTCAGTTTGACCTTCCGGCCGGCGGTGTGTCATCCTCGTTGACCCCGGTGGCTCGCTGCCGGGCTTTGACGCGGGGTGGAGCAGCCAGGTAGCTCGTTGGGCTCATAACCCAAAGGTCGCAGGTTCAAATCCTGCCCCCGCAACCATCGAACCTCGCCAAAGGGTCGGGCCTCGCGCCCGGCCTTTTGTTTTTTCCGCGCTGAAAACAAAAAGGGGACAGCCACCTCGGTGGTTGTCCCCGGCTCCGCGCACCCGCGGCGGTCGACGCGCTGGTCAGTTCGGCAGCAGCACCGCGTCGACGACGTGGATGACGCCGTTCGACTGGTTGACGTCGGCGATGGTCACCGTCGCCGTGCCGCCCTTCTCGTCCTGAATGATGACCATGCCACCCTTGGTCATCGCGGTGAGTGTGCCGCCGGAGACCGTCTTCAGGGTCGCCTTGCCCTTGCCGTCCTGAATCATCTTGAGCAGATCGGCGGCCGCGACCTTCCCCGCCACCACGTGGTAGGTGAGGATCTTCGCCAGCGTCGCTTTGTTCTCGGGCTTGAGGAGGTTCTCGACCGTCCCGGCCGGGAGCAGGGCGAAAGCGGCATTGGTCGGCGCGAAGACGGTGAACGGACCGGCGCCCTGGAGCGTCGTGACGAGATCAGCCGCCTTCACCGCGGCGACGAGCGTGGTGTGGTCGGCCGAGTTGACGGCGTTGGCGATGATGTCCTTGTTCGGGAACATCTCCTTGCCGCCGACCATCGGATTCCCGCCGGCGACGGCGGCAGTGGCGAGAGCGGCGAGACCGAGCGCGGCGACGAACTGCTTGCGGACGTTCTGCATGAGCGTTTTCCTTTCGGGAAGTCAAACCCGGTCGCGAAGGCGACCGATCAACAGGGACTACGCTCGGGGCAGGCGCGCGGATGGTGCCAGCGGCGATTCATCCGCCGCCGCGTCGCTCGCCGGCACCTTTGGCGCAGCGCTCGGCGCAGGAGTGTCGGCGGTGAGCCCGCTGGCGAAGGCGAGCGTGGCGAGCGCCAGGCCGGCCGAAATCCAGAGCGGCGCGCCGGGCCCGTACTTCTCGAAGGTGAACCCGGCCCAGATCGGGCCGACCAGCCGCGCGACGCCGCCGTAGGCCTGCTGCACGCCCATTGTCGCGCCGAGCTCATGGCGCTGCGCGAAGCGCGACACCAGCGATGACGACGCCGGGAAGAGCAGCGCCGTGCCGATCGGAATGAGCATGATCGCCGCGCCGAAGGTGATCATCGTCGGCGCGAGCGCCTGCAGGGCGTAGCCCGCGGAAAGCGCAAGCAGACCGAGCCGCATCACGCCCGGTTCGCCGAAACGCCGCACCGCCGGCCCGAGCAGCAGGCTGCGCATGACCAGCGAGATCGAGCCGACGAAGGCGTAGATGAGTCCGAACGACTTCTCGGTGATGCCGAAGCGCGCCTGGAGGAAAAGCGCCAGCACGGCGTTCATCCCCATGAACGCCATCATGCCGACAGCGTAGATCCAGATCAGCCGCGCGACCGGGCGCTGCGGATGGGTGAAAACCTCGAGCATCCGCTTGCCGAGGGAGTCGCGGCGTTCCTGCTTCGCCTCGGCGCGCGCTTCGGCGCTCGACGACTCGGGCAGCCAGCGTTTGACGAAGAGGAGGTTGACCAGGCAGAGGCCGGTGGCCACCAGGCCGGGCACCGCCGGCCCGCCGAAGGCCGCGAGCGACCCGAGCGCCGGACCGAGCATCACTCCCGCCGACGTCGCGGCCGAGAGCCAGCCGAGCGCCTTGGCGCGCTCTTCCGGCACGATCGCATCGCCGACGTAGGCCTGCACCACTCCGGTCGTCGCACCGCCGGCGCCGGCGACGAAGCGGGAAAAGAAGATCATCGCGATCAGCCACTGCGGCGAGATCCGCGCCATCGCCCATTCCGAGCAGGCGAGCGCCAGCAGGAGGAAGGCGACCGTCGCAATGCTGATGCCGAGCATGAGCGTCGGCCGCCGTCCGCGGCGGTCCGAGAGCTTGCCCCAGAACGGCGACACCAGAAGCTGCGCGAGGGCAAATACCGAGACCATCAGGCCGATGAGGAATGGCGAGGCGCCCAGGCGCTTGGCGTAGAACGGCAGCACCGGCAGCACCATCAGGAAGCCCATCATGTCGACGAAGACCGTCGCCATGAGCGCCCACAGGCGCGCCAGCGAAACCCGATCGGGGGCCATTCAGTTCACTTCCCTTTCGCGGCCCCAGAGCAGGAACGCGGCGGCGGAGAGCGCCGTCAAGAGAACTCCGTAGACTGCCGCGACGCCGGTCTCCTGCAGCCGGAGGTTGGAGAGGATCTCGATCGAGATCGGGCGGGTTTCATAGGTGTAGAGGACGATCGAGACCACGAAGTCGCCGAAGGCGGCGAGGAACGCGAGGCTCGCTCCCGCCGCCAACGCCGGCCGCACTCTCGGGAGAGTTACGCGCACGAGCGTGCGAAGTTTACTCGCTCCGAGCGCCGCCGCGGCCTCTTCGAGCTGCGGATCCATCTGCTCGAGCGCGGCGATCGCCGCCTGGCCGGTGGCGGGCAGCGCCCGCACCAGATAGGCGAGGGGCAGGATCGCCACCGTGCCGACGAGCAGAAAGCGGCCCGTGGCCGGCGAGTTCACGCTCATGGTCGTGGCGAGCGCCACCGCAAAGGCAGTCGCCGGCACCGCCCAGGGGACGGCGATCAGCAGGCCGATCGCCCGCGACCAGAAGGCGCCTCCGGGACGCCGATCGACCGCGCGTCGAGCGGCGAAGAAACCGAGGACAAGCGCGCCGGCGGTCGCACCCAGCGCCATCCAGAGCGAGTTCGCCACCGGGCGGAGCGCTTCCGCCGCAGCCCCCGCCGTCCCCAATACCCGGTAGTTGGCGAGCGAAAGCACCGGCGGAAAGAGCTCGGTGGTCCAGGAGGCCCGCGGCACGAACGAGATCAGGATCAGCGTCAGATGCGGCAACAGCAGCAGGAGCGCGAAGAGCCAGCCGGCGACGGCGACCGCCAACCGAACCGCCGGCGATCGCACCGCGCGGCGCGCGGGTGGCGTACCGCGCTGCGTCGCGGTCCGCCGGCCGCGCCCTTCGAGCCGCCGGGCGATCAGCCGCCCGGCGATCGCCAGCACGATGAGGAAGAAGGTCTCGACCTCGGCGATGTCGACATCGCCGTTCTGCCGTGAGGCGAGGATCTGGGTGGTCATGACCCGGAACGAGCCGCCGAAGATGTAGGGCGCCGAAAACGAGCCCAGCGCGGTGAGAAAAGTGAGGATCGCCGCCGCCGCGAGCGCCGGCGCGAGGCCGGGCAAAACCACCCGGGTCAGCGTCCGCAGGCGCCCGGCGCCAAGCGCCGCGGCCGCCTCGAGCTGCGCACCGTCGAAGCGTGCGAGAGCGGCGCGGGTGAAGAGGTAGAAGTAGACGTACATCGAATAGGTGTGGACGAGGAGAATCGCTCCCGGCCCGGTGAGCCGCCAGGGAGAGCCCTCGATCCGCAGGAGGTTGCCGACCAGACGCGTCGCCATGCCGCTCTCGCCGTAGAGGTAGAGAAAAGCGATGACGCCGACGAGCGGCGGCAACGCGACCGGCAGCGCCAGCAGCTCGCCGAGAATCCGCCGCCCGGGAAACTCGGCGCGCGCAAAGAGAAAGCCGAGCGGCACGCCGACCAGACCGGCGAGGCCCACCGAAGCGAGCGAGATCCACAGGCTGCGAAAAAGCGCCGTCCATTCATCCGGCCGGCTCACGAACTCGGCGAACGGCGCGCTCGCGGCGGCGCTGGAGCCAGTGGCGCCGGCCTCGGGGACGAAGGCCGCGAACGTCGTGATGACGAGCGGATAGCCCACTAGCCAGGCGAGGATCGCGAAGATCCCGGCGGCCATCCACCAGCGCCGCGCGTGCGCGGTCACGCGCGCGGTACCGTGGCGCCCATGGCCGGAAACAGCCGCGGCGCCGCCCCGGCTCGCAGGCGTAACCCGATCGCAGCGCCGGGAGCGGGGGCCTCACGCGATTCCAGGACTTCGATCTCGGCGCCGTTGTCGAGGCGAATCGTGAGATAGCTCACCGGCCCGGTGAAGCGTGCAGAGAGAAAAGCTCCAGTAAATAAGGCTCCGGGCGCGGCTCTGTCGCAGGTTTCCAGCATCTCCGGCCGCAGCCACAGATCTGCCTTTTCCCCTTTACCGAAACCACGCTGCGCCAGCGACATCGTCACCCCCGGCGCGAGCGCCGGGCCACTGACAGTGATGGGATACAAGCCGTCCTCTCTCGCGGGTCCGATCTCCTGGACGACGACCGGCAGAAAGGTGGCTCTGCCGATGAAGCCGGCGACGAAGCGCGTCGCCGGTGCGCGGTAGAGCTCGTGCGGCGTGCCGAGCTGCTCGAGCCGCCCGCCGTGGAGGAGGGCGACGCGGTCGCCGAGGTCGAACGCCTCTTCCTGTTCGTGGGTCACCAGCAGCGTCGTGATGCCGATCCGCTTGAGCGTCGCCGCGAGCTCGCGGCGCGTGCGCTCGCGCAGCGTCGGATCGAGGTTCGACAGCGGTTCGTCGAGGAGCAGCACGCGCGGCTCCGGCGCCAGGGCGCGCGCGAGAGCAACGCGCTGCTGCTGACCGCCGGAGATCTCGGCGATCCGCCGGCCCTCGAAACCGACGAGATCGACGCTGGCGAGCGCTGCGGCGATGCGCTCCCGGATCGCGGTCTTCGGCAGCCCGCGCGCCTCGAGGCCGAAGGCGACGTTCTCGCCCACTGAAAGATGGGGAAAAAGGGCGTAGTGCTGGAAGACCATGCCGAAGTCGCGCCGGGCCGGCGGCAACCGCTCGATCGCCTGGTCGCCGACGCGGATCGATCCGCGGTCGGCAGTCTCGAAGCCGGCGACGATCCGCAGCAGCGTCGTCTTGCCGCTCCCGGAGGGCCCGAGGAGCGCCAGCACCTCGCCGCGCGGCACGGTGATCGAGACGCCATCGAGAACGGAGTTGTCACCGAACCGCTTGCCGAGATCGGCGAGAACGAGGTCGGTCGAGGCTGGCGTCATCTGCCATTCGCCGTCGGGGCGCCGGCGCCCTTGCCGCGCACCGTGCGGTCCCAGGTCGCCATCCACTCCTGCCCCTTCGCCGCCGCGAGCGCCTCGTCGTAGACCGCCGGTTGCATCGCGCTGAGCACCTCCTGCGCCCACGGTGGGAGCTTGTCGCGCGGGATGTCGGTGCGCGCCGGGATACGGAACGCCTTCTCGGCGGCCATCGCCTGCGCCTCGACCGAGCCCGCCCACTCGATGAACTCGAGCGCCGCCGCACGATGCGGCGCGCGCGCCGCGAGGGCGATGGCATCGTCGATGACCGGCGTGCCACTGGTGGCGAACCGGTAGCCGAACGGTACCCCCTTCTGGCGCTCGAGCAGGGTGTCGGTGAGCTCCCACATCGTCACCTCGCCCTCGCCGCGCATCAGCTTCTCGTGCAGCAGGGCCGGGTTGGCGACGTACTCCTTGGTCTGGGCGTCGAGGCGGGCGAGCCAGGCGAGACCCGCGGCGGTCGATCCCGAAGCGCTCTCCGACTTCGCCAGCACCATGCCGAAGATCGTCCGCATGACACCGGAGGCGATCGGATCGCGGATCAGCACCTTGCCGGCGAAGCGCGGTGCGAGGAGGTCGTCCCAGTCTTTCGGAGCGTCGGCCTCGGACACCAGCTTGGAGTTGTAGACGATCACCGGCAGGGTGCGGAAGGAACCGAAGTAGAGATCGTCCGCGCCGCGCGAGCTCGCCGGCACGGCGTCGGCCCACGATGGCCGGTAGGGGGCGAGCAGACCGTCCGTGGCGGCGCGGGCGAAGATCGCGTCCGGACCGCCGAACCAGACGTCGCACTGCGGATTGGCCTTCTCCGAGCGGATGCGGTCGTAGACCTCCTGCGATCCCATGTCGAGCCAGCGCACGTCGATCCCCGGATGCTTCGCCTCGAACGCCTGCTCGAAAAGCACCAGGAGATCGCGCCCGTGCGGCGAATAGACCATCACCGGCGTGCGGCCGTCGGAACAGGCGGCGATTCCGAGCCCTCCCAAGCCGGCGAGCAGCAGCAACGTCCACTTCTTCATCCGGCGAACTCTAGCCCAGTGCGCTCCTACGGCCTCTTCCCAGCCTTTCCCAACGCCAGGAGATTGGCGAACAGGCGGTAGGCGCCGGGCACACCGGCGGGGAGCTCGCGGAAGAAAGCCAGGCCGGTGTAGACGTAGGTGCCTTTGCCCAGGCCTGCCACCAGGAGGCCGCCGCGTTGGGCGGGTTGGTCGGGGTCCTGGAACTCGAGTAGTGGCGTGTAAGCAGCGTCCCACGTTCCCGGCATGTAGAGCGCGCGCTCCTGTACCCAGCCGTCCCAGTCGGCGGCGCCGATCCGGTTCGGGGTGATGAACGCCGGGTGGTCGGCGTCCAGAAGCTTCGCCGCTGCGGTCTCGTCGGTGATCCGGCCGTGCGGACGGGCGATCTCGAGCGGGTACGGCGCGTACTTGCCGTCGATGAACGGGTACTGCTGGTACTGCACGATCATCAGGCCGCCGGCGCGCACGTAGTCGAGCAGACGCCCGTTCGCCTTCTGCAGCGCAAGGTCGATCTCGTAGGCACGGCTGCCGATGACGATGACGTCGAAGCGCGCCAGGTCGCCGTGATCGAGATCGGCGGCGGTAAGCAACTGGAGCGGCAGCCCGACTTCGGCGAGGAGGCCCGGCACCTTGTCCGAGGCGCCGAGGACGTAGCCGATACGGGAAAGTTTGGGCAGTTGAATGTCGGCCCGCACCAGGTCGAAGCCGTCGTCGCCGCGCAGCGGCATCGGCGGCACGTGCGGATAGTCGAGGAGCGGCGCCGCCGGACTGGCCTTCTCACCGTCGCCGGTCGTCGCCTCGAGGACGAGGTGGACGCGAGGCTTGCCCGCCGCCGGACAGTCAGGGGCCGGAATCCGCAGGCTCGCCGTGCCGCGCGGTTCGGCGATGCGGAACGGTGTCGAGACCGTCGGGCGTTCGCCGCAGTCGGCAGCGAACGACAGTTCACCGGCGAGCGGCCGCGCGAGATGCGAGGCGAGATCGATCGTGATCTCGGGCGCCGGGCCGCCGCGGGGCCAGACGACGACCTCGGGTGAGACGCGGTACTCGATGCGCGGCACCACGGCGAGCGGCCGGCGGATCTCGCCTTTCGCCTGGTCGGCGAAGCGATAGACCGCCTCGCGGTCGAAGGCGATGCGCCGGCCGGCGATCTCGAGCTCGAGGTGAGCGGAGAGGGCCGGCGCGCCGCACGGCTCGCCGCGCTCGTCATTGCGGGCGCCGCTCCAGTCGTAGACGTCGCCCAGTCGCGGGCGCTCGAGGAAGTAGGGGCGCGTCGCGGGGGCGTCGCGGTTCACCGTGATCGCCTGCTCGAACACCACCAGCTCGCCGGGCGCAACGACCGGATGGGCGGCGAGCTGCTCGTCGACGTTTCCCGTTGTCGGCGCTCCCGCAACCGCGGCGCCGAGCGCGCCGGACCAGCCGACGCCGACCGGCTTGACCGGCGCGGCGCCGGCGTTCCACAGCGCGATCGAGAGCTTCACCGGCTCGCCAACGACGAGCTCGGCGCTGTCGGCCCAGGCGTCGACCGCCACGCCGCTGGCGATGAGCAGCGCCTGCTCGCCAATGGCGATCTTTTCGGCGATGAGCCCGGCGACCGGCTGCGCCTCGGCGAGCGCGCTCTGCGTGCAGGCGGCGCGCGCGCGGTCGAGCGCCGCGAGGGCGCGGACCAGCGGCGCCACCACGTCAGCCATCCGGTCGGGGCGCAGGGCGGCACGCGCCGCCGCGACTTCGCTGGCGGCATTCTCCAGTTCCCGCCGCACTTCGCCAGCGAGCGGCCTCGCGCCGAGGGTCGCCGCGAGTCCGCCGAGCGAGGTGTCGATGCCGGCGAAGAGATCGGCTCCGGCGGCGCCGCCTGGGCCCTCGACAAAGGTGTACTTGCCGTCACGCGGCCCGAGGTCGAGCAGCCGCCCCATATCCTGCGAGCGGTGCTGGCTGCGCGACTTCATCGCCACCTGCAGGATCGACATCCCGCTCCACGGATCGATGCCACCCAGCGGCCGGGACACCGTCGCGCTCTCGGGCGAAAACCAGGCGGCGCGGTAGAGCGCCGCCGTCTTCCACGGCGGGCCCATATCGGCGTCGGCTTCGGGCCGCGGCAGAGGATCGGCAGAGTGAGCGAAAGCGAGGTAGGCGATGTGACCGGCCGCCTGGTGCTGGCCGTGCCCTCCCGAACCATCGTCGCCGAACACCGAGAGGATGACCTGCGGCTTGAAACGCCGGATGACGCGCACGGTGTCGGCGAGCAGGACGTCCTCGGGCCACTTGCCGAGCGTCTCCGGCAGCGAGCGGGTGTAGCCGAAGTCGAAGGCGCGGGTGAAGTACTGCCGCGCGCCGTCGATGCCACGCGCCGCCAGGAGCTCCTCGGTGCGCAGCACGCCCAGCGCCTCGCCGAGATCGGGCCCGATGAGGTTCTGTCCGCCTTCGCCGCGCGACAGCGAGAGGTAAGCCGCCTCGCCGCCGAGTTGGCGCGACACCAGCGCCAGCGCCGAAGTGTCCTCGTCGTCCGGGTGGGCGCCGATGACGAGCAGCCGGCGATGGGTCGAGAGCTTGGCGAGCGCCCGGTCGAGCGCGGCGAAGCCGCCGGTGCCGGCCGGTTCGTAGACCGACGGTAGAACGTTGGCCCCCGTGGCCGCCGCCGGAGTCCCGGGCAGCGTCAGCAGGACACCCACCGCGAGGAGGGCGAGGGCGGCGAGGAGAGACGAGCGGGCAGCGGAGCGTGGCGGGCGCGGAGACGTCATGCCCGATTCTAGCCATGTCGCGACCGCGCGGCGGCAAGAGCAGGCAGAGGTAGGATCGCCCGGACGTCTCGACACGTCCGTCCCCACGTTGCCCGTTCGAGAGGAGCGCCATGGTCATCGCCGCGATCGCCCTGCTTCTGTTGCTCGCCGGTTCCCCCGCTGGCGCCGCCGGTAGTTTCGGCCACGTCGACTTCGCCAACTCCGGGGCACCGGCGGCCCAGGCTGACTTCGCCGCCGGCATGGCACTCCTCCACGACTTCGAATATCCGGCCGCGGCGGAGGCCTTCCGGCGCGCGCAGGAGGCCGATCCCGGTTTCGCCATGGCCTACTGGGGCGAGGCGATGACCTACAACCATCCGGTCTGGATGCAGCAGGACGCTGCCGCGGCGCGCGCCGCGCTCGCCCGGCTCGCGCCGACCGCAGCCGAACGCCTGGCCAAGGCCCCGACCGCGCGGGAGAAGGCCTGGCTCGAGGCGGTCGAGATCCTCTACGCGGAAGACGCCGCCGGGACCGAAGATGCCGAGGCGCAGAAGCGCGCCCGCGACCGGCGCTACGCCGACACCATGGCAAAGCTCCATGCGCGCTACCCGGAAGACGTCGACGCCGCCGCCTTCGACGGCCTGGCGATCCTCGGCACGGCGCACGCCGGCCGCGACGTGCCGAGCTACATGCGCGCCGCCGGCCTCCTCGAGGAGGCCTGGATGCTGCACCGCGAGCATCCAGGGGTGCTGCACTACCTGATCCACTGCTACGACGACCCGACCCACGCCCCGCTCGGTCTGCGCGCCGCCCACCTGTATGCCCAGATCGCCCCGGACGCCGGGCACGCGGTTCATATGACCTCGCACATCTTCCTCGCGCTCGGCATGTGGCGGGAGACCGTCGATACCAATGTCGCCGCGATCGCCGCCGTCAACCGGATGCGCGCCGCGCAGGGCAAGGACCCCGCACGCTGCGGCCACTACCCGAGCTGGCTCGGCTATGCCCATCTGCAACTCGGGCAGTTCGAGCAGGCGAAAGAGGTTCTCGCCGCCTGCCGCGCGGCGGCCGAGGAGGAGAAGCCGACCGTCGAAGCCGGACATTCGATGGATCCCGACGACAGCCTCGGCGCGTCGTTCGCCAACATGCGCCTCGGCTACCTTCTCGAGAGCGGCGACACGGCGGGCGAGGTCGCGAACTGGGCGCTACCACCCGTCGCCGGCCCGGCCGCGCGGCTCGACTTCGCCTTCGCCCGCGCCCTGGCCGCCATCGCCCGCCGGGACGTCGGGGAGACGCAGCTCGCGATGACCGACCTCGAAACGGTTGGCCGGGAGGTGGCGGCGGCCGAGATCGCCAAGAACGAGCCGGATCCGAGCTACCGCACGCGGCCCGAGATCTTTCGTCTCGAAGCCGAAGCCCTCCTCGCCGAGTCGCGCCGCGACTTCGCCGGCGCCGAGAAGCTCCTGCGCCAGGCGGTAGCGCTCGAAGAGGGCCTGCCGGTCGCCTTTGGCCCGCCGACGATCGACCTGCCGACGCGTGAACTGTTGGGCGACTTCCTGCTGCGGCGCGGGCGCAACGAGGAGGCGCGCGGCGAGTACGCGCAGGCTCTCGCTCTCGCCCCCGGCCGCCGCGCCGCTGAGCGCGGTCTCGCGGCGGCTTCGCCCGCCGCCGGCGCCTCCCCGAGCCCGGCGTCACCGCTCGGGTGATGCGGGCGCTCGAGCTGAAGGTCCCGCCGGTGGTGCAGTTCGCGTTTTGCGCGGCAGCGGGCTACGGCCTGTCGCGCGCCGTTCCCGCACTGGCGTTCAGGCTGCCGGGGACGACCGTCGCCGCTGGCCTGCTGGCCCTCGCCGGGGCGGGCATCGGTGCCGCCGGCGTGATCCTCTTCGTGCGTCTTCGGACGACCGTCAACCCGCACCGGCCAGAGAACGCTTCGGCGGTCGTGGCGAGCGGCGTCTATCGCCTGACGCGGAATCCGATGTACCTCGGGCTCCTCCTGGCGCTCGCCGCCTGGTCGCTCTATCTCTCGAACGCAGCGGCGGCGCTCGCGTTGCCAGCTTTCGTCGCCTACATGAACCGCTTCCAGATCGAACCCGAAGAGCGCGCCCTGACAAGCAAGTTCGGCGCGCCGTTCATCGCATACATGGCGGCCGTCCGCCGGTGGTGTTGACCCGAAGGAGTGACGAGATGAGCGACGAAGCGTCGAGCACAGAGCGATTCCCCGCTGGAGCCGGCGACCACGCACCGGCCTCGCCGCTCGCCGCCTGGCACGAGGTCGTGCGCACGCGGAATCCCCGGGAGTTGGATGCGCTGCTCGCCGACGAGGTGGTCTTTCACTCGCCGGTAGTACACACACCGCAGCGCGGCAAAGCGCTCGCTTTGGATTATCTCCAGGCCGCCGTTCGGGTCTTCGGCAACGAGAGTTTCCGTTACGTGCGCGAGCTCCGCGGCGAGCGCGACGCAATGCTCGAGTTCGAAGTCGAGATCGACGGCGTTCACGTCAACGGGGTCGACCTGATGC
Source organism: Thermoanaerobaculia bacterium (assembly GCA_039932055.1). Classification (GTDB taxonomy): domain Bacteria; phylum Acidobacteriota; class Thermoanaerobaculia; order Multivoradales; family JAGPDF01; genus JAGPDF01. The sequence goes on along the minus strand of JBDTQT010000012.1, from coordinate 6,047 downwards.
GCTGGAACGATGTCGGCCGCATCGTTGACTTCAAGGTGCTCCTGCGGCCGCTCAAAGCGGTGCTGGCGATCCAACAGAAGATGGCCGTGCTGCTGCAGGCGAGGTCCTGAACTCACCCTAACTCCGCACGCACGTATTTCCGGGAGATCGCGCCATGAAAGACAGCGTCAACCTCGCCGAGCGGCTTTCGACCTTCGCCGGCCACTGGCAGCCGCGGGTCGTCGCGCAGTACAACGGCAACGACATCATGGTCGCCAAGGTCCGCGGCGAGTTCGTCTGGCACAAACACGACGACACCGACGACTGTTTCCTGGTGCTCGCGGGACAGTTGACGATTCAACTGCGCGACCGCGACGTTCACCTCGGCCCTGGCGAGCTGTTCGTCGTTCCGCGCGGTGTGCAGCACCGCCCGGTCGCCGTGGAGGAGGTGCACCTGCTGCTCATCGAACCGACCGGCACGCCCAATACCGGCGATCCGGCGACGGCCGCCCCGCGCCGGGTGATCGCGTGAGCCGCGCAGAGACCGCGCTGGCGGTCGTGCTCCTCGCAGCCGTGGTCGCGAGCCTCCCCGCCTCCGCCTTTGCCGACCAGCTCGTGCTGCGCGACGGCACGACGGTCGCGACGCGCGGCGCGGTGAAGTTCGACAGCCGGCGCGCCATTTATACCGACCCCCTGGGCCACCTCGTGGCACTGCGCATCGAAGAGGTGGATGTCGCCCGCACGACGGCCCTCCTCGCGCCGCCGGCGAAGAGCTCTCCCGCCGCGACACCCGCCCAGCCGCGGGTGCCGGTGAAGCCGAAGGCGCCGGTGCTGCGCCTGACCGACGCCGATGTCGGGCACGTCACCGACGCCGCGGGCGCGCCAGCGGCCGACGCCGCGGAGGCGCCCGTCGTGACCCTCTACTCGACCTCCTGGTGCGGTTGGTGCCGCAAGAGCCGGAATCTCATGCAATCGCTCGGCATCGCCTTCGTCGAACGAGACGTCGAGCGCGACTCGGCCGCTGCCGCCGCGAAGGCCCGACTGGCGGGACCTGCAGCCGGTGTGCCGGTGCTCGAGCGCGGCGGAGAGGTCGTACGCGGCTTCGATGAAGCGACGATCCGCTCCTGGGCTCCCGCGAGGCCCGCCAGCGAGACTGCGCCGACTGCTGAAGAAGAGTAGAACCGGCCGGAGGCCGACCTGGTCGCCGCCGCCGTCCACGGCGTGGTTGCCGACCAGCGTCTCGTGGTCGCCGTGATTGCGATACTGGAGGCGCCACATGGGCCACCGGAGGCCACGAGCAGGCTGGCGTCCCGCCCGAAAGGGGGTTGCTTCCGGGCGGCAGCGCCGCGCAAGCTGCATTCTTGCCTCCCGCCGCTCGCCTGCCGTCGGCGGTTGCGGGAGGGAGGAGGCTCGCCATGCACGCCCCCCGGCATCCGCCACCGGCGGCCGACGCTCCAGCCAGGCCGGCGGGAAACTGGCGCCGGACGGCGGTAGCCTGGGTGCTCGCCAACTCTCTCCTCTCCGGCCTCTTCGCCCTGGCGTGGCTCCTCCTGCGCAGCGGCCGGCGGCCGAGCCGGCTGGCCTATCCCTGTCAGCGCGCCGCCCTCGCCACCGCCACCATCGCCCTCGGAGCGCCGGCGATCGCCGCCCTGGTCGCCTTGCGACGCCGTCTGGCGCGCCTGGTCGGGTATCCGGCCGGCCTGGCGACGCTCGGCGTCGTGCTCTTCGCCGCCGGCGTGACCTGGAGCGTGCTCGTGCCGATGGACGCAGCTCCGACGCCGGCGGCGGCGCTGCGCGCCGCGCCGCAGAGCTACCGCGCCGAGGTTTTCCATGCCGCCGGCTGCGCCGCGGCGCCCGCGGGCGATCGTTTCCCGTGTCTCGACGACCTGCTCGCGCTGATGGGCCACCATGGCCTCAAGCTCTACCGGTCCGCCGTCGTCTCGGATCTCTCCGGACCCGACGGGATCGTCGCCGCGAACGATGTCGTGGTGGTGAAGATCAACTATCAGTGGCCGGAGCGCGGCGGCAGCAATACCGACCTGCTGCGCGGACTGGTGCAGGCGCTGACCGCTCACCCCGATGGCTTCACCGGCGAGGTGGTGATCGCCGAGAACGCCCAGTTCGCCGCCGTCGCCAACTTCGATCGCCTGTCGAACAACGCCGAGGACCCCCACCTCTCGCCGCACGACGTGGTGCTTCGCTTCCAGGAGCTCGGCTACACCGTCTCGCAGTTCGACTGGACCGCAGTGCGCACGACAGAGGTCGCCGAGTACTCGACCGGCAACATGAGCGACGGCTACGTGGTCTATCCCTACGACGCGATGCTCCACGGCCGGATCTCCTACCCCAAGTTCCGCGCCGCGTCGGGAACCTACGTCAGCCTCCGCGATGGCATCTGGAATCCGGGCAGCGCCACCTACGACCGCGGACGGTTGAAGCTCATCAACCTGCCAGTGCTCAAGTCGCACCACGCGGTCTACGGCGCTACCGCCTGTGTCAAGAACTTCATGGGCCTGGTGACCGACAGCCTGAGCAGCGGATCGCACAACGCCATCCGCTACGGGATCCTCGGCGCGGTGCTGGGCGAGATCCGGCCTCCCGATCTCAATCTGCTCGACGCCATCTGGGTGAACGGCAACCCCAACAGCGGCCCGTCGACCTCCTATAGCGCAGCGACCCGCCGCGACGAGCTCGTGGCGAGCCGCGATCCGGTGGCCGCCGATCGCTGGGCGGTCGCGAACGTCCTCATTCCCGCCTTCGTCGCCAACGGTTTCCAGCCGCCGTGGCCGACGCCTTCGGCCGATCCCGACAACCCGACGAGCGCCTTCCGGGGCTATCTCGATGCGTCGATGGATCGCCTGCTCGCGGCCGGGTTCACGGTTACCAACGATCCCGCCCAAATCGACGTCTACGAGTTCGTCATGCTCTTCCGCGGCGGATTCGAATCCGGCGACACCGTGGGCTGGTCGAGCACGGCGCCCTGAAGCCACCGCGCGCGGTAGCCTCGCGGGTCGGGCTCATGAACAGCCGCGCACAAACCGCGGAAAACGGCTCACCGATATAGTTCTCCGGCCATGACGACGGGGAATCCGCAGGTTTCGCGTGTGCTGGAAGCTTTCCGCCGCTGGGGCTACCTCGCGGCCGATCTCGATCCGCTCGGGCGACTCCCGCCGGCGGGGCCGCCGGAGCTCGCGGTGGGCGGCGAAGAGGCGGCGGCGGCGCGGCGGATCTACTGCGGCACGCTCGCCGTCGAGTTCATACACATCCCCGAGCCCGACCGGAGGAACTGGATCGCCGAGCGCATGGAGGCGCCGGTCCTGCCGCTCGACCCGGAGGGCCGGCGGCGGCTGCTCGAGCAGGTTTTGCGCTCCGAGGTCTTCGAGGAGACGATCCAGACGCGCTACATCGGTTCGAAGCGTTTTTCGATCGAAGGCGTCGCGGCGCTCATTCCGCTCCTCCTCACGGCGATCGAAGAGTGCGCCGAGGACGGCGCCGACCAGGCGATGATCGCCATGAGCCACCGCGGGCGGCTGAACGTCATGACCCAGGTCGTCGGGCGGACGCCGGTCGAGATCTTCGCCGGCTTCGAGGACGTCGATCCGCGCAGCGTCCTCGGCTCCGGCGACGTCAAGTACCACCTCGGCGCCACCGGCACCCTGACGACAGCGTTCGGCAAGAAGGTCCGCCTCCACCTCAACTCCAATCCCAGCCATCTCGAGGTGGTGAGCTCGGTCGCCATGGGGCGGATGCGCGCCAAGCTCACCCGCGACGGCGACGTCTCCGGCCGCAAGATCGTGCCGCTCCTGCTGCACGGCGACTCGGCCTTCGCTGGCCAGGGGATCGCCGCCGAGACGCTCAACTTCGCGGCGCTCGACGGCTTCGAGGTCGGCGGCGCGCTGCAGATCGTGGTCAACAACCTGATCGGCTTCACCACCGAGCCGGCGGCCTATAACTCGACGCGCTACGCCACCGACGTCGCCCGCCGCCTTGCGGTGCCGATCTTCCACGTCAACGCCGAGGATCCGGAGGCGGTGGTGCGGGCCGCCCGCATCGCTGTCGACTATCGCTTCGCCTTCGGTAGCGACGTGGTCATCGATCTCATCGGTTATCGCCGCTACGGTCACAGCGAGGTGGACGATCCGACCGTCACCCAGCCGCTGCTCTACCGCAAGATCAAGGAGTTGCCGCGCCTGTGGAAGAGCTACGCCGCGCGGATCGGTGTGTCGGCGGAGGACGCCCAGGCGTCGGCCGAGGCCTACAAGCAGGCCCTGATTGCGGCGCAGAAGGAAGCCATGGGGCTCACCAAGGCGCCGGTGCTGCGCGAGCTGCCGGCTTACTGGGCGGGCTTCTACGGCGGGCCCCACGATTCCACGTTCGAGGTCGACACCGGCCTTGCCGCCGCCGACATCGACCGCCTCGGCCTCGGCGTGACCGCGACCCCGCACGGTTTTCATCTCCACCCCAAGGTCGAGAAGCTTCTCGACGAGCGCCGTCGCATGTCGGTCGGCGAGAAGCCGATCGACTACGGCATGGCCGAAGCGCTCGCTTTCGCCTCGCTGGTCGAGAATGCCGTTCCGGTGCGGCTCGCCGGCCAGGACACGCGACGCGGCACCTTCAACCATCGGCATGCCGCGCTGATCGACGTCGAGAACGAAGCGGTGCATATCCCGTTGGCCGCGATGGCGCACGCCGGCGCCTTCTTCGAGGTCTACGACACGATGCTCTCCGAAGCCGCCGCGATGGGCTTCGAGTACGGCTTTTCGCGCGACTATCCGGAGGCGCTCGTCCTCTGGGAGGCGCAGTTTGGGGATTTCGCCAACGGCGCCCAGATCGTCATCGATCAGTTCCTCGCCGCCGCTGAAGACAAGTGGCAGCTGCTCTCGGGCCTGGTGCTCCTCCTGCCGCACGGCTACGAGGGCCAGGGCCCGGAGCACTCGTCGGCGCGCATCGAGCGCTATTTGCAGCTTTGCGGCGAGGACAACCTGCAGGTCTGCCAGCCGTCGAACGCGGCGCAGTATTTCCACCTCCTGCGCCGCCAGGCACTGCGCAAGTGGCGCAAGCCGCTGATCGTCTTCACTCCGAAGTCGATGCTGCGCAGCCCCGACGCAGCCTCGCCGTTGGAGGCCTTCGCGCGGCCGCGCTTCGAGACCCTGCTGCGCGACCGCGAGGTGAGCGAAGCCCGCCGCCTGCTGCTCGCCTCGGGGAAGGTACTGCACGAGCTCCGGGCGGAGCGCAAGCGGCGTCACATCACCGACGTCGCGATCCTCGGCCTCGAGCAGATCTACCCGTTCCCCGAAGCCGAGCTCGAAGCCGAGCTGGCGCGCTACGCCACGGCGCGCGAGGTCCTCTGGGTGCAGGAGGAACCGGCCAACATGGGGGCTTTCAAATTCGTCGATCCGCTGCTCGACCGCGCAGCGCGCGGCCGCGGCGTACGCTCGGTCAAACGCTCGGCCTCCGCCTCGCCGGCGACCGGCTCCGCCAAGGCGCACGCGATGGAGCAGAAGACGCTCATCCAGCTCGCCTTCACCTGACCCGGAGAGGAGCGCTCCACAGCATCCTTACGCCGGCGTGCGAGACTAGGCCGAACGTGAGCGCTCGCCAACTCCTGATCGCGGCGCTTCTGGCCATCTCCGCAACGGTCGCGCAGGCCACCCTCTACGAGGTCGGCCCCGTCGGCCGCCCGTTCACCCAGCTCACCCAGGTCGCCCCGCTCGTCGGCCCGGGCGATCTCGTGCTCGTCGACGGCGGCACGACCTACAACCCGGTCGTCTTCACGAATCCCGGCGGCGCCGGTAATCCGATCGTCGTCCACGGCCTGCGCATCGGCGGAGCAAGGCCGATTCTCGCCGGCGGCACCAACACGATCGAGATCCAGTCCGACCACTTTGTGCTCGAGGGCTTCGAGGTGACCGGCGGGAGCTCCCGCTGCATCTACCACCACTCCGACGATGTCGTGATGCGCGATCTCTACGTCCACGACTGCCCGGCGCACGGCCTGCTCGGAGCCGACACCGACTCGGGCTCGCTCACCCTCGAGTACAGCGAGTTCGCCCGCGCCGGCAACGGCA
>JBDTQT010000011.1:0-35692 GCA_039932055.1 Thermoanaerobaculia bacterium | reverse complement strand
TCACTCCCTCCCAGGTTCCCGCCGGCGGCGCCACCCCGGTAGCGGTGAAGAGGATGGGCGCCGCGGCCGTCCCCGCCGCGATCATCCGGCCGGTCGCCGCCGTGCTGCCCGGGCCCACGAACAGACCGCCAAAGCTCCCTGCGACACTGTAGAACCGCATTTCCACCCCGGCCTCGATCGTCAGGGTTGCCAAGCTCGCTCCGCCGTCCACCTGGAGGACGCCGAAGGTGGCCCCGGCGCTGCCGATCTGGTAGGGCACGCCGCGGTCATGGAAAGTCGTGTCGCCAGCGAGAGTGCCGCCTTCGACCTGGAGGAAGTCGCTCGCATTGCCGGTATAGGCGCCGGTCGGCACCGATCCGGCCGCGTTGACACTCAGACGCATCGGAAAGGGGGCGGTGGCCGAGGTCGCGCCCGCGCCGGAGATCACGAGATCGCGCGAACCCGCGGCGAGCTCGGCCTTGGCGGTGAGATAAACGCCATAGCCGCCCGAGCCGGTGATCTTGACGTGATCGAGCTTCGCCCGCGGCACCCCCGCCGCGCCCGTTCCCTCGAGATAGAGCGCGGCATTCAGGCTCGAGGAGCCGCCGCCGTCGAGGTCGAGGAAGGAGAGATCGCCGAAGCCGGTGCTGCGCACCCAGATCGACTGGAACGCCCCCGCCGCGTTGCGATGAATGGTGATGCGAGAGAGCGGCGTGCCGTGCGCGACGAGCGAGCCGTCAACCTCGAGATACATGTTGGCGGGGATGCGCACCTCGGCACAGGGCGCGATGGTGAGCGTCACCCCCACCGGCACCTGGACGTTGGCGGTGAAGATGTGCGGGCTGCCGTTCGCCGTCCAGACCGCCCCCGGCGGCACCGCGTTGGCATGGTTCGTCGGCCCGCCGGTCGGCGCCGGACAGACGTTGGGCGTCGTGTCCGACCAGGCGGAGCTGTCGCCGCTCTCGAAGCCGTTGTTGAAGATCATCGTCAGCTGGACTATGTTCGGCGGCGACGCTACGTCACCCGCGGCGCCTCCTTCGATGGCCCAGCCCAGGGCGGCGGAGTCGTCGCGGAAGGCGAAGCGCTCGATCGCGGCGCCCGGAGGGCGATCGGCATCGATCCTGCGGACGGTTCCGCCGTCGATCGGCACGACAAAGAGCTGCTGCGCAGTTCCGTCACCGGAGATGAAGGCCACCAGAGCTCCGTCGGGACTGATCCGGAACGCCTGGATCTCGCCACCCGCCGGCGCCGAAGCCAGACGAATCGGCGCCCGGTCGTCCGCGGGAAGGCTCCAGAGCTCCTCCTGACCGTAGCCCTCGCGGTCCTCGACGGCGACGACATACCGGCCTTGCGGATCGACCTTGCGGGCGGCGTCCCCAGCGCGCTCGAGTCCGACCCAGACGCCCTCCGGCTCCACAGCCGGCGAGACCGGCAACCCGGCCGCGCCGCCACCGAGCATCGGCGGCAACAGCCAGAGCGACCCGAGCGCTGCGAAAGCGGTGAACTGAACGATGCGAAGACTCCGTCGGGCCATGGTCGGCTCCCCCTGACTGGAACCGTGCAATCAGGAGGCGAATCGGATCAGGCCCTGGCGGAAATCCCAGGAGCGCTCCGCATCAGTAGTCGCGGGCCTGCGCCGGACCGAGCTTGGCGAGCGCGCGCCAACGCTCGATCGCTATGGCGCAAGTGCAACGCTGATAATCTCGCAAAGACGAAGCACTCACTCCGAGCGAGGACCTATGGCAGGCATTTTCAAGGCGTATGACGTTCGCGGCATCTATCCGACGGAGCTCGACGAGACCCTCGCCCGCAAGATCGGACAGGCGTTCCGCAACGTCCTCGACGCGGACGACCTGGCGTTCGGTCATCGCGTGGTGGTGTCGCGGGACATGCGGCCCTCCTCGGAGCCGCTGGCGAAGGCGCTCATCGATGGTTTGACCGCTGCCGGCCTCGACGTCATCGACATCGGCCTCGCCACTACGCCGATGAACTACTTCGCCATTGGCCACTTGAAAACCGCGGGCGGCGTGCAGGTCACCGCTTCGCACAATCCGGCGCAGTACAACGGACTCAAATTCAGCAAACATGAGGCGCGACCGGTTTCCGGGGATCACGGTATCGCCCTGCTCGAGACCTGCGTGAAGAACAACGATCTGCCGGCATCGACCCATCCCGGGACGGTCTCGACAGCGGACGTCTCATCGGCCTATGCCCAGCACGTGCTGTCGTTCCTGCGCCGGCCAGCCGGCGCCGCATCGGGGCGCCGCCTCAAGGTCGTCGTCGACGCCTCGAACGGCATGGCGGTCGTCGACCGCACCATCTGGGACGCCCTCGGCCTCGATCTCGTGCCGCTCTATTTCGAGCTCGACGGCTCGTTCCCCAACCACGAGGCGAATCCGCTCAAGCTAGAGAATCTGCGCGACCTGCGGGCCAAGGTTCTCGAAGTCGGCGCCGATCTCGGCGTCTCCTGCGATGGCGACTTCGACCGCGCCGCGTTCATCGACGAGCGGGGCGAGCCGGTCGGCAGTGACCTCACGACCGCTCTCATCGCCGGCGAGCTCCTCGAGCGCGAGCCCGGCAAGCACGTGACCTACGACCTGCGCTCCTCACGCGCCGTCGCTGAGTGGATCACCGAGCACGGCGGCATTCCGGTGCGCGAGCGCGTCGGCCACTCCTTCATCAAGGCGACGATGCGCGCCAACGCCGGCATCTTCGGCGGCGAGCTCGCCGGCCACTACTACTTCCGCGACAACTTCTATGCCGACTGCGCGATCCTCGCGGTCATCGAGATCCTGAACCTTCTTTGGCAGTCCGGCAAGAAGATGTCCGAGCTCGTCGCGCCGCTCCTGCGTTACGCCAAGAGCCCCGAGACAAACTTTGAAGTCGAGGACAAGGCGGGCAAGATGCGCGAGCTCGCGGCCGCCTATCCGGACGGCGAGATCGACTGGATGGACGGCGTCACGGTGCAGTTTCCCGACTGGTGGTTCAACGTCCGGCCGTCGAACACCGAGCCGCTCCTGCGCCTGGTCGTCGAAGCGCGCACGCCGGCCGACCTCGACCGGCACTTCGCCGAGCTGGTCGCGAAGATCGGGCAGCCGGTCGACCACTGATTTGCGCTAGCGGAGCGCAAGTAGGTCTCTTTACGGGATTGTCGGGAGTCTCACAACCCGGTTGACGAGCTCCGCAAGCCGGGGCTAGGATCGCGCTAGATATGGTACTAGGCACCCTTTCCTAGGCCCTCGCGGGGCCCGGAGGACTACCATGAAACGCTTCGCCTGGTTGTTCGCTTTCGGATTCGTCGCCTGCGGGTCGGTGCTCGTGGCGCAACCTACGGGCTGCACCCCCGTGGCGCCCGGCGTCGTGGATGGAACCTTTGAGGCGGGATCGCCTTGGTCGGCCTGGACCGTTCAGACCTCGACCAACTACGGCAGTCCGATTTGCGACACGGGGGGGTGCGGCACCGGCGGCGGCACGGCCGGGCCCTTCGCCGGCACCAATTGGGCCTGGTTCGGTGGCGCCACCGCAGTGGAAACCGCCACCGCCGGCCAGAGTGTGACGATCCCCTCCGGGTCCAACCTCTTCCTCCACTTTCGGCTGTGGATCGGGTCTGTGAGCTCGCCATTTACGGACACGCTCACAGTCAGCGTCGACGGACTCCCCCAAATCACCTACACCGAGCCGGCCACGGCCGAGGTGGGACATACGGAGCGCTACGTCGACGTTTCGGCCTTCGCGAACGGCGCGGCACATGCGCTGCTCTTCACTTACGTCGGACCGACCGCGGGAGTCGGGAATTTCTCGGTCGACAGCGTCGAGCTATTGTCCTGTACGACCCCTGTGGAGCTGTTGCAGTTCAGCGTCGAGTGACCTTCTCCGGTCCACACCCCGCAGTTCCCAAAGGGTGCGGGCCGGTCTTCCATCTCGAGAGCGCACGGTCGACAAAGAGGGACGGACCCTTCCTGCCTCTGGTCGTCGAGGCGCGCACCGCCGCCGACCTCGAGCGCCACTTCGCCGAGATGATCGCCAAGATCAGGCACCCCGTCGACCATTGAGCACGCCCGCGGGGAAGCAGTGGTAGGGGCACTCCGGCACTCGAGTATTCAGGGTTGGCTCCTATAGAGGCTGGTCGCCCACCCTGAATACTCGAGTGCCGGAGCGCCCCAACCGACCGGGGTTCAAGCGCAAAGTCCAGAAAGTCTCTCTCCATCGCGTCGCCGAGGCGGGCCCGGTAGTCGTGAAATCGGGGTAGGCGACAAGCAGGACTAGGAGCCAACCCCGATTTCACGACTGCCGGGTCCGCCGCTCTGACCGCCGCCACAGCCCGCGAAACCCAGGAGCCGCAGGACCCGTAGGGACCCCCAGGAGCACTTCCCGGAGGATTCCACCATGCGCACCCGCTCACTGCTCGTCGCCGCCTTGCTGTTCACCCCGTTCGCCCTGCCGGCCGCCCCGGCGGCGGCCGACAGCCCGACGCTGCGCATCGACGTCGACAGCGAGCACGGCCAGGACGTCCACCTGACTGTCAACGGCGGCCTCCTCAGTACGATCGCCCGCGCCATGGCGCCGATCGACATCGACTGCGACGAAAACCATGATCCCAAGGTGAAGGCGCTCTACCTCTCGCTCGAGCGCGGCGGCGACGGCACCCGCGGCAGCGTCTGGGACGACGACAAGCAGATCGACGCCCGCCGTGCCGGCAAGTTCCTCGAGATGCGCATCCGCGCCGAGGACGGCGATACCGTCGACCTCACTCTCCCCTGGTCGCTCGCCCGCTGCGTCCTCGGCGGCGAAAGCCTCTCGCGCAAGGAGATCGATCGCGCGATGGCGGCCGGGTCGTTCTCCATCCACGTCCAGGACGAGGACTCGAACGTCCACGTGTCGATCGACTGACTCGGTCTAAGGCGCGAACTCCGACCAGTAGAACGGGGAGCCGTAGTAGAACCCGTCCGAAAAAAGCGCGCCGTAGAGCACGTTCTCGCGCCCTACGTTGACGCCGATACCGCCGACATTGCGATAAGGCACGCCGATCGCGAGGTCGGCGTGACCGTCGCCGTCGAAGTCTCCGGTCGCGAGGGACCAGCCCAGGTTCTGATTGGCCTGAATGCCGCCCGGTATCTGGCCGATCTCAGTGGCGAAAACGTCCGCACTGTTCCAGATTCCAGTTCCCGCGGTGCCCATGAGGACCGTCACCGCCCCTTCGCCGCTCTGACTGAAAGCCTCTCCTGGGTGGCTGACAGCGAGATCGTCGTAGCCGTCGTGGTCGAAGTCGCCGGCGGCGAATGCCCAGCCGAAGCGGTCGCCGGCCTCGTCGTAGCCCCCCCCCGAGGAAGAAGCTGCCCTGTTGGAAATGGCTGGTGCGGGCGACGTTGAACCAGTTCGGCCCGCCTGCGCCCGAGCCGTAGAGCAGAGTGACCTCCCCCGCATCGACGATCGGGCCGGCCTCGACCAGGTCCTCGAAGGGAGCACCGATCACCAGATCATCGTAGCCGTCCGCGTCGAAGTCGCCGGAGGCGAGGGCCTGGCCGAACCGGTCGCCGCTCTCGCCCACACCCCCGGTGTCGCCCTGCCCCCACCAGACATGGTTGGCGAAGATCAGCCCGAAGTCGCTACCGAACAGCACCAGAACGGCACCCACGTCGTCTTCCCCGGGGACACCGATGGCCAGGTCGTCTCTGCCGTCGCCGTTCCAGTCGCCCGCGGTCAAGGCCGCGCCGAATTCGTCCCCGGCATCCATGACGTCCGGAATGCCTGAACCACCCTGATAGATCCAATAGCCGTCGTACGGCAACAGACCTGCCGGCGCCCCGTGGAGCACCGTCACCGTGCCCTGGTTGGCCCCACCGTCGCCCGGAGTGCCCACGGCGAGATCGTCGTAACCGTCGCCGTTGAAGTCGCCAACCGCAAGCGCCTCGCCGAAGCGATCTTCCTGGACCCCCAACCCCGGAAGCCCGTTCAGGCCCTGCTCGAGCAGGTGCGCGGCGCCAAGCTCGATGCCGGCCGGAAGTCCGTAGCGAATCTCCACCGCCCCGGCCCGCTGCCCGGTGGCGACGACCGCATTCCTCGTCACCCCGATCGCCAGGTCGTCGATGCCGTCGCCGTTGAAGTCGCCCGCGGCGAGCGCCCGGCCGAACATCTCGAGGGGATTCGGATTTCCCGGACTGCCCGCCTGCAACTGGCTCAGGAAGGCGTCGGCGAGACCGGGGGCGAGTCCCGTGCCCGGAATTCCGTAGCGCACAACCACCGCGCCCATGTCGACGATCGGCTGGCCGGAGAGTCCGTCGTCGAACGGAATTCCGGTGGCGAGATCGTCCGCGCCGTCGCCGTTGAAGTCGCCGGTGGCGAGCGCGAAGCCGAAGAGATCGCCAGGTTCCGCCGCGTAGACGAGGAGATCTTCGTTCTCGAACGTCTGCGCGCGGACGGAGGAGAGACCGGTCGAGCAAGCCGCCTTGGGCAGGAAGAGGAGGGCGACGCCGGCAGCGATCAGGATCGGGGTCGCGGCCGCCGTCGCGAGCGCGGGCCTTCGTGGGAGCTTGCGGTCGGGTCTCATGACCACTACGCGCCGTTCCACTGCGGCGTGGCTCATCCCGGCATAAGCTCCGGGAAATGTCAGCCGACGAGGCGACGGACGTCACCGAGCTCCTGCACGCCTGGCGCGACGGCGACAGCGCCGCCGGCGAGGCGCTGTTCGCGCGCATCTACGGCGAGCTGAAGAAGATCGCCACGGCACAGCTGCGCGGTGAGCGCCCCGGCCATACCCTGCAACCCACGGCGATCGTCAATGAGGCCTTTCTTCGGCTGATGCGCCAACACGGCATTGACTGGCGCGACCGCGCACATTTCTTCGGCCTGGCGTCGACGATGATGCGGCGCGTGCTGGTCGATCACGCGCGCGCCCGCAACCGGCTCAAGCGGCGCTCCAACGAGACCCCGACCGCCTTCCTGGCCACCACCGGCGACGCGCCGCAGGCCGAGCTCATCGATCTCGACCGCGCCCTCGTCCGCTTCGCCGAGCGCTACCCGCGTCAGACCCAAATGGTCGAGATGCGCTACTTCGCCGGCCTCGAGATCGAGGAGATCGCCGCCTGCCTCGACCTCTCGCCGGCGACGGTGAAGCGCGACTGGCAGTTCGCGCGCGCCTGGCTGGTCGCCGAGCTGTCGGGCGGCGGGACCGGCGGGCGGTGAACGACGACGAGCTGCCCGGGCTGTTCGCCGAGGCGCTGGCTTTGGCCGACGGCGAGCGCCGCGACTTCCTGGCCCAGCTCCAAGGCCGCGATCCCGAGCTCGCCGCCGAGCTCGCGCGTCTCCTCGCCGGCGCCGCGACCCCGAGCCGGCTGCTCGATCTGGCGCCCTGGCCGATCGTCGCTGGCGAAGTGGAGCTCGCCGACGACACCCCTCCGCCCGAACGGATCGGCGCCTACCGCATCCTGCGCGAGCTCGGCCGCGGCGGCATGGGCCGCGTCTATCTCGCCGAAGAGGCGACTGCCGACTTCCGCCGGACAATCGCCCTCAAGGTCATCGATCGGCCGGCGCCGGACGCCCTGCGCCGCTTCCGCGACGAGGTGCGCATCCTCTCGTCGCTCGAGCATCCGGGAATCGCCCGCTTCATTCAGGGCGGCCGCGACTCCGACGGCACCTGGCTTCTCGCCCTCGAGTACATCGAGGGCGAGGACCTGGTCGCCTACCTTCGGCGCCGGGCGCTGCCGGTCGCGCAGCGGATCGAGCTCTTTCTCGCCGTACTCGAGGCGGTCGCTTTCGCGCACCAGCGCGGCGTCGTGCACCGTGATCTGAAGCCGGCGCACCTGCTCGTTGGTCCGGACGGCCGACCGCGCCTGCTCGATTTCGGCATCTCGAAGCTGCTCGATCCCGAGACCCACGAGAGTCTCGCGGTGACCCGCACCGAGGCGCGCGCCCTGACCCCCGCCTACGCCAGCCCGGAGCAGTTCCGCGGCGAACCGGTGACGCCGGCCTCGGACATCTATTCGCTGGGCGTCGTGCTCTACGAGATCCTCGCCGGCCAGCGGCCGTTCGCTACTGGCGGCGACTCGCGTGCCGCGCTAGAGCGCGCCGTGCTCGCAACCGATCCCGAACCACCCAGCCAGGCCGCCCGACGCACCGGCGCCGCCGACGAAACCGGCGCCGCTCATCCGTCGCGCCCGCCGCAGCGCGCCTTCGGACGCGATCTCGACGCCATCTGCCTCAAGGCTCTGCGCAAGGACCCGGGCGGCCGCTATGCAACTGCAGACGAGTTCGCCGCCGACCTGCGCCGCTTTCTCGACGGGCGGCCGGTCCTCGCCCACCGCGGCGGCTGGCGCTACCGGGCGCTGCGTTTCGCCGGACGCCATCGCGGCCGCATCGCCACCTACGGCGCTTTCGGCCTGGCGCTGGCGGCGATCGCCTTCGCCTGGAGCGTCCAGGAGCGCTCGACAATGAAGGGAAGCGCCGCTATCGGAGCGGCTGCTGCCGGAGCACAGCCGCCTTCCCCGGTGAGCGTTGCGAGCACCGGAACGGAGAGCGTCGCCGAGCTCGAGCATCGGTTCGCGGCAGCTCCTGCGAGCCTGGAAGCGGGTGCCGAGCTCGCCACAGCGTTGCTGCGCGACGAACGGTTCAAGGAGGCGGCGGTGGTCATGGCGCGGGCCCGGCAACTCCCCGGAGCGGCCGAGGAGCCTCTGCTCGACAAGGTCGAAGGACTGATCGCCAACAGTCTCGACGAACCCCAGCGCGCCCTGGCGCTCTTCCGGCGCGGACTCGCCAACGCCGCGAACAGGGGGCGATCGGACCTCGTGCCAAGCCTTCAGGTGGCGCTGGCGCGCACCCTGTCGGACCTCGGCCAGGCCGTCGAGGGACGCGCGGTGCTGCTCGCGGGGCGCGCCGAGGCGGAGCGCCTCGGCGACCGGTCGACCCTCGCCCTGGCACTCAATGACCTCGCGGTCGACGAGCTCATGCAGGGCAACCTCGCCGCCGGCGAGCGTCTGCTCGAGCAGGCGCTCGTGCCGGCGCACTCCCTCGCTGACCTGTCACGCGTCGGCTTCATCCTCGACAACCTCTCCGGTATCGCCATCGAGCGCGGCCGCCCCGACCTCGCCGAAGCACGCTACCGCGAAGCGATCGACGTCTGGGAGAAATGCGGCCGCAAGCAGCGCGCCGCGATCGCGACCGGCAACCTGGCCTTGGCGCTCGCCGACCTCGGACGCAGCACCGAGGCCGCCGCCGCGCGAGAGGCGGCGATCGCCGCGCTACGCACCTTCGGCGACAGATCGGCGATCGCCGTCGTGCTCGCTTCGCGCGCCAACGCCGCCGTCGATGCCGGCGACCTCGCCGCCGCCGAGCACGACACCGACGAGATCGACACCGCAGCACAGGCCGCGGGCAGCCGCGAGAGTCTCGCCTACTCCGAGGAGCTGCGTGGACGGATCGCCTGGCTGCGCGGCGATCTCGCGGCCGCTCGCCGCAACTTCGAACAGGCGGAGAACATGCACGTCGCGGACGGCGACCTCGACCTCGCGGCGGAGATCGCCATCCTCCGGGCGACCGAGGAGTACCGGGAGGGAGCATCCGGAACCGCCGAGGCCCTCCTCACGGCAGCCCTCGCTCGACTCGAGGGGGGAGGGGAAGGTACCACCGCGATCCTTGCCGAGGCCCTCCGGGTAGGCATCGAAGCTTCGACCGGAAAGCTCGCCGAAGCGCAGGCGCGGCTCGCTCGAATGGGCGACCAGGCCGCGAGCCCCTCCCTGACGCGCCAGCTCGCCTACCTCGCCGCTCGCGGCACGCTCGCCGCGAGCCTGGGCCGTTCCGAGGAGGCGCGCTCCGACCTGCGGCGCGCTGCAACACTCGCCGGGGCGGGCGCCCGGCCGGCAGTCGCACTGGAGCTCAAGCTCGATCTGGCGGCTCTCGAACACCGCGCCGGCAGCTCGCTGGGCGCCTCCGTCGCCTTGGAGGTCGAGAACGCGGCCGCACCCCTCGGGCTCCACCACCTCGTCGCCCGAGCTCGCGCGTTCCGGACGCCGCGATCGCTCCAGACGCTCCGCTAGACTGCGCTGCGCGCAGCAGCAGTCAGAGGGGAGCGATGAGCCAGAATCCACGGACCGAGAGTCTTGGCCCCGGCGGCGCCAAGCCGCCCGGGCGGATCGAGCTCATCGCCGGCGGCACCGAGTTCGGCCAGCGCTTCGAGGTGCTCGATGTCCTCGGTACCGGCGGCTACGCCGTGGTCTATCGCGCCTTCGACCGCACCCTCGAGCGCGAAGTGGCGCTCAAGTTGCTGCGTCAGGATCGGCTCTCGCCGACCGCTCTCCGCCGCCTGCGGCGCGAGGCGGCGATCGCCCGCGACGTCGTTCACCCGCGCATCGTGCGGATCTTCGACATTGAGGAGGCCGGCGACACGGTCTTCCTCACCATGGAAGTCGTCGAGGGCGGCTCGCTGGTCGAGCGCCTCGCGCACTACACCGCGGATCGACCGGCACCGATCGCCGCGGTGGTCGCCTGGGCGACCCAGGCGCTCGAGGGGCTCGCGGCGCTCCATGCCCTGGGCATCCTGCACCGCGACATCAAGCCGGGAAATCTCCTGCTCACCGGTGACGGCGAGGTCAAGCTCTCCGACTTCGGTCTCGCCCTCCACCTCGAGCGCGACGAGACCCGCGCCACGACGCACGAGGCGGTCCTCGGCACGCTCGAATACCTCTCGCCCGAGCAGGCGCTGGGACAAGACGTCGACGCGCGCTCCGACCTCTACTCGCTGGGCGTCGTTCTCTTCGAGATGATCGCCGGGAGGTTGCCGTTCGTCACCCAGTCGTCGCTGGGGTCGCTGCTCGAACGGCTGAAGAACGAGCGCGTTCCGGACCTGCGCGAGCTGCGCGCCGAGACGCCGACCTGGCTCGCCGGTCTCGTCGCCCGCCTCCTGGCGCGCCGGCCCGAAGAGCGCTACCCCTCCGCCGAAGCGGCGCTCGCCGATCTCCGCGCCCAGAGCGTCCCTGTGCGCTGGCGGCCGCAACGACGCGCCTGGCTGACAGCGGCCGTCGTCGCGACAAGTCTGGCGGCGGCGACCGTCGGGGCGCGCGGCTATACCGGTTCCCGCTTCTCGCACATCGTCCTCGACGGAGAGCTCGGCGTGCGCGCGGTCGACCAGCGCGGACGAACACTGTGGAACCGCGAAGACGTGCATCCCCGGGGGAACTTCGTTCCCTTCCGTTCGGCCAATGGCGATCTGCGCGTCGCCGCCTTTCTCGCCCCCGCCGGTGTGGCGCTCCATCGCTCCACCAGCATCCTTCACCTCCTCGAGCCGCAGACCGGAGAATCGCTCGAAGAGATCCTGATCCCGTCGTCGGCAACGCAGTTTCTCGACTTTTCGGACACCTACTATTTCAGCATCGATCGCTGGGACCTCGATGCCGACGGCGTCGACGAACTCATCCTCAGCTTCGTCCACGATCCGTACTATCCCGGCTACGTCGTGCTCTACGAACCGCGCCTGCGTCGCACCCGAACGCTGTTCGTAAGCGCCGGGCACCACCGCTTCGCCGGTGCCACCGATCTCGACGGCGACGGCCAGGCGGAAGTCCTGCTGCTCGGAATCAACAATCGCATGGGCTGGATGGAAGGAGTTGCCGCCGTTCAGATCCAGCCGCGGCTCGACGACCCGACGCTGAACCGACTCAGTGGCTCAGCTGCCTATGGTCCGGACCTCGCGGATATGGGTGGGACGCGCCAGCCGCTCCTCTGGTATGCCCTGCTGCCTCCGAGTCAGCGATTCACCGAACGGACAATTCAGATCGATGTGACGCGGCGGCAGTTGGCGCTCGACAGGCAGGACTCCGGACCGCTGGTGCTCGACTTCGACGGCTTCCGGGTCGACTTGCCGTCGGCTCTCGCACCGGCGCGCCGCAGTCAGTTGCGCGACGAGGCCTGGAAGGGAATGCGCGAAGGCTCTCGCCTGCTTGCTGCCGGAGATCCCGGCCTCGCCGTCGCTGCGCTGGAGAGCGCCACCGGAGCGGCACGCGCCGCCGGACTCCCGGCTCTCGACGAATGGCTGCAGCGACTGGGCGCGCAGGCGCTGCTCGAGGCGGGCGAAACGACCGAGGCCCTGACTCGCTACGACGCGCTGTGGTCCTCCTCGGCCGACGCACCGGAGATTGCCTACGACGCCGCGCGCTATCTGCACGCGCTGGGAAATCTGCGGCAGGCTGAGTTCTGGTACCGACGCGGACTGGGCACCGGAGCCTCCGCCCTCTCCGGGCGCTCGCGCATCTACACGCTGCGCGGGCTGCTCTTCGTGCTCGGCGAACGCGGGAGGTGGCAGGAAGCGCTGACCGAGCTCGACCGCTTCGCTCAGGCCTATCCCAACCAGGAGTCCGTGCCCGAGCGCGCTTACGTCGAATGGCGCGCCGGCAGGCCGCCACGGCCGGAGGCGGCCTTCACGCCAGGCGGCTTCCAGGATCTGCACCGCTACTGGTGGTTCGAGTTGCGCCTCGCGCGCGGCGACGACCCGGTGACGCTGCTCGCCGAGGTGCGCGCTGCACGCCCGGCAATCTCGGAATACGTCGCCCTCTTCGACAGCCTCGAAGGCGAGCTCCTCGCCCGCACCGGCCAACGCGACGCCGCGCTGCCGCTGCTCCGCAGCAGCGTCGAGGACGCCCGCCGCCTGCAGCGCACCGACCCGACCTACCGCGTTCACCTGCCGCTCCTCGCGGAGCGGCTCGCGGCGCTCCGGAGTTAGCGGAGCACCGCCAGATGCGTACATCTATGCACTCGCCCTGCTGCAACCTCAGGTCGGGGCGACGGTAAGTGGGACCGTGGGAAGACCCACATCCCGCAATGATCCATGGCTGGCAAATCACCCATGTGGCAGAATGCCAGCATGGTCAAGACCCAGGTTCAGATCCCGGATCATCTCTTCCGGGAGGCCAAACGGATCGCCGCAGAGTACGAGATGAGTTTCGCCGATGTCGTTCGGCGAGGACTCGAGAGGGTCGTCCCGGCCTTTCCGCCTCGCGCCGGGTCACAGACCTACTGGGAGCTGCCGCAGCTCGATCTCGGTTTGCAGACCGATCCATTCACGGATCCTGATTGGCGAGCCCTGCTCCACGCCAGCCCGATGGACCTCCACGAGCCGGCTGCACCGAAGAAGGTCACTTCGCGCAAGAAGCCGCGATGATCTCCTTCGATACGAATCTCCTCTTCCCGGCGCTCGAACCGTCGCATCGCGATCACCAGCCGGCGAAGCGCTGGCTCACGGCGCTCGCCGGCGAGGTGGCGATCTCGGAGCTGGTCCTGATGGAGCTCTACGTTCTGATCAGGAATCCGGCGATAGCGGCACGCCCGCTCGGACCTGCGCAGGCGGTTGCCCTGATCGACTCCCTGCGCACGAATCCTCGTTGGCGCCTGCTCGACGCACCGGAGGGGATCATGGCGGTGACATGGAAGAAGGCCGCGGGGCCCGGCTTCGGTCGTCGCAGGATCTTCGACGCCAGGATCGGCGTGTCGCTCGTGCACCAGGGGGTCACCGAGTTCGCGACGCGCAACGTGGGCGATTTTCAGGGCCTGGGTTTCGCTCGCGTGTTCGATCCGCTCGCTGAAGCCTGACGAGCGGCGGACCGTCACCGCGCCCGAGCCCCACCCATCCGGGTGATTGCCACCCCCTGCGCACACCTGCCAAGATCGTGCGCGGAGATCACCCACATGCTGCGCATCACGGTTCGCTACGCGAATCAGGCGCTGTTCTTCTCACCGCCGGCGGCCGGCGCCGCGGCGACCGCCACGCTCGGCTCGGCGGAAGAGAACGACTTCGTCGTCCCTTTCCCCGGCATCTCGCGGCAACACGCGAGCATCACCCACCGGCCCGGCGGCCTGCTGCTCTCCGACCTCGGCTCGAAGAACGGCCTGCTGCGTGGCGACCAGCGCTTCGCCGAGCTGCTGCTCGCCCCCGGCGAAACGGTCCAGATCGGGCGGGCCGAAGTCGGTCTCGAGGAGATCTCCTCGTCGGACGGCGAGATCGCCTTCGCGCTGCCGCGCTCGCTCCCTTCCCTGGCGCGGCCGGCGGTCCTCGCACACCCCTCGAGCGACACCGATCCGCTCTTCGAGACCGCAGGACACGCGACCCCCGGCAGCGCCCTCGCGCTGGTGCGCCGCATCGAAACCTCATCGCAGCTCGAGCTCGGCACGGCGACGACACGGGAGCTCCTCGCCCGCGCCCGCCAGACGCTCGGCGCCGACTCCCTGCTGGTCCTTGCCACGGAGCGCCTGGAAGCGGGCCTGGAAATCCAGGAGATCGACGGCCCGCTCCCCGCTGCGGTGCTGCTCGATCCGCTGCAGAGCGCCGTCGTCAGTTCGCCCGGCGACGGTCTGCCGCTGGTCGCGCTGCCCGACGGACGCCTGGCGCTCGTCCGCCAGCTGCAGGTCCAGCCGCGACGGCTGCTGTTGGCAGCGCTCTTGCCTCCGGAGTCCGGCAAGCCCGCCGGCTGGAAGCTCGACTTCTTCGACTACCTGGCGGAGAAGCTGATGCCGTCGCACCGCCGGCCGACACCCATGGATCGCGCCCCCAAGCACGCGACAGCCCACCCGGAGAGAACTCACGCCGGGGAGTCGGACCCGCTGCGTCTGCCGCCGGAGTTCGTGCACGGCGGCTCGGTGGCGATCGACAAGCTCCTTCACCACCTGCGCGCGACGGTGAAGAGCACCATGGACGTGCTGATCCTCGGCGAGACCGGCACCGGCAAGGAGATGATCGCCCACCTCGTCCACGCCTCCGGACCCTCCGCCAAGGGCCCGTTCGTCGCCATCAACTGCGCCGCGATCCCCGCCGAGCTCCTCGAAGCCGACCTCTTCGGCGTCGAAGCCCGAGTCGCGACGGGCGTCGACCCACGCCCCGGCCTCTTCGCCAAAGCCGAAGGCGGCAGCCTCTTCCTCGACGAGATCGGCGACATGCCCGAACGCCTGCAAGCCAAACTCCTCCGCGTCCTGCAAGAGCGCGAGATCCTCCCCGTCGGCGCCCACCAGCCGAAGAAGATCAAGGTGAGGGTGATTTCGGCGAGCAACCAGGACTTGGCGGAAAGAGTTCAAGCCGGCACATTTCGCGCCGACCTCTACTACCGGCTGAGAGGCCTCCAGTTCCACCTCCCGCCGCTGCGAGAGCGAAAGGAGGATCTCCCCGCCCTCGTCCTCGCCTTCGCCACCGAAACCGCGAAGCGCTACAACAAAGAGATCCACGGCGTCAGCAGAAAAGCCCTCGACCTGCTCACCGCCTACCCTTGGCCCGGCAACATTCGTGAGCTGAAGAACGAAGTCGACCGGGCGGTGCTGCTGGCCACCGATGGCGGATGTCTCGAGAGTGAGCACTTCGGGACGATTCAGTATGCGGTGACGCACGCAATAGGAGCATCGCAACCCAACGGCCCGCTTCCAACCGAGTTCGTCCCTGCATTGAACCCTTCAATCGAGCCTGCTACACCCGCCGCCCTCGACCTACACTCACAGATCGATGCCGTCGAGCGGCGAGCGATTCTCCAGGCCCTCGCCACCTTCAACGGCAACAAGTCCAAAGCAGCACGAGAACTTGGAATCACCCGCAACGGCTTGGCGCTGAAGATGAAGCGATTGGTAGTATAGACGGAGGGCTCTCGACCTAGGTGACCAGGTGGAAAAGCCACGACCAAGACCTCGCTACCGCACCCTCATTATCCACACCACAGAGTAGTAGCTCGGAAGGTGGCTCACGCTTGAGACCGCGCCCATATCGTGCCTCGCCACTCCATTGCCTGCAAAGATAGATTCTGCAAGCGTGTGCATGTGCGTGTCGCTGCCCCCAATCGCTCCTGAAGTAGTGCTACCGCGAAGAAATCTACTCTGTCCAGATGCGCCATTGAGGTTGGGAATCGTTTGCCCCTGATAGGGAGAAAGCGGATCCGAGAGCACTTGTCCGTTGCACTCTACCCAACCAGCAGGCAGGGGTGGCGTACCTGGCATCGACTTATTCCACGCCACGATACTCCCAGTTGGCGCGACAGGGGCTGTTAGAAGCTCCGCTCGCTGGCTGAATGCTGAGCTCGTAACTTGTTGCCTCGGCGTCATCTCCGAGTCAGCGCCCACCTTGATTCCAAGGTAGAGGGCGTTGTTGACGAAAAGGCCATCAGGGAAGGGAGATACAGCACCTAGCTGAACGTTGAAGACTCCGTTGGAGACGGAGACGGTCTGATTTTCTGTCCAGAGTGCGGTGCCGCCTGAAGAGGCGGAATATAGAGAGAAAACGAATCCGAAGCTTCCGGAGGCGGGCACTCCCCCAGCTCCGTTCAGAAGTCCTTGATAGCCAATTGATCCGGGAATCGCGAGAACGGGTTGAGGCCCAGCGAGCGCCAGCATTAGGCCAGCTCCAACAATTGCGTAGAATAGCTTCACCGGATCACCTCTCAGTTTCACATAACGCGCTGTGCGATTTGAAAGAACTTCTGCTGTGGTGGGAAGTGAGATCTCGCATCTCAACACCCCACCCAATCACTGTGCGAAAGAACCGAGCGTTCATCAGGGTTGCGCCACCACGTTGCTCCAGGAGGAGGCGTCGCCCGTTTCGAAACCGTCCAAGAAGACCGCGGCGCCATAGATCTGCAGATCGTCGAGCCAAGACGTGGCATTGAGTTCGCTGCCGGCGGAACGGAACGTCGCCCGGACTGAGAGGGCCCCACTGGGTACCGCCATTGTGAGCGGGAATCCGAGCGCCCAGCCACCACCCGTATTGCCTACAATCTGCCCGGCGCCCACTGTCCCTAGCGGGGCACCATCGCAGGTTGGCCCATCGAAAGCCTCCAGACGGGCACTTACAGTCGGAGTCGTTGCGCTAAGGCTCTGCGACCGGACTTGAGCTCTCGCCAGGTAAAGGTCCAAGACTGGACCGGGGATGCACTGTGACACTTCTAGTTGTGAACCCAGCCCAGTCAGATTGCTCAACAAGACCGAGCCGGAGGTCAGAGCATCAGCTGCGTCAGCCATGGCGTCATGCACTACATCGCCGGGTGTCTGCGTGAACACACTCCAACCCGTAAGGCCTGCGTCGAAGTTGGGATTCACCAGCGGATTCGTCACCATCACCTCGAAGTCGCGCCGGAAGTCGTCGCCGGCGCTGCCATTGGCGTCGCCATCGAGAGGCGTGCCGTAGGCATCATGCAGTGCGTTGGCTCCCGAGCCGCAAGCCAGTAACCTGTAGTGGCCCGCAGGGAGTGCTTTCCCACCCGAAGATGGGTACAAAGCTACCGTGCGCGCGCTCGCGACTCCGTAGCTTGCCCAGGCGATTACGACGTCCGTGGGGTCGGCGCAGGTCGAGGATGCAATTGTCCCTCCCGGCGGGGCCCAGAAGAGGCGGTAGCAGGCCGGATTCGTCGCATCGTGAGGGTCGGTACTCCCTATCGGGTCGCGGAGCTCGTGGCTCGCTTCGAGGTGGAGTTGGGTCAGCGAGGCCTTCGTGTTCTCACCGGGGCTGATGACGCCAGTCGCGGTCGCCGCTACCGAACCGACGGCCACGATCGAGGCCGGGCCGATGACCTGTACCGTGACCGCATCCGACTCGTCGCCCGGAACGGCCTCTGCGGTCGCAGCGGAAACGCTCGCGGTGTTCACCAACTCGCCCGGCGTCAATGGTGCGCCGACGGTGATCGCGAGCGAAGAAGTCTGCTGCGGGTCGAGGCTTGGCCGATCGCAGGAGACGCTGCCCTCTCCCGGCGTGCAGCTCCATCCAGCACCGATGGCCGACACGAACGTCACACCTGCGGGAAGCATGTCGACGACGGTCAACAAGGAGGCCGTCGATGGCCCGCGATTGCCGACTTCGACCGTGTACTCCACCTGCGACCCGACCCCGACCTCTGCCGATGGAGCGGTCTTGGTGAGCCAGATGTCCGCCGCCGCCGAGAGCACCGTAGTGTCCGTAGCGCTCTCGTTTCCAGGGGACGGATCGAGCACCGTCGTGGAGACAGTCGCGGTATTCGAGAGAGTTCCGGTAGCCCCGGCTGCGATCGCGCACACCGCAGTGTAGGTCACGCTCCCGCCAGCAGGGAGCACAGCGGCGTCGTTCAGGCTTCCAGAACCGGCTGCGGCGCAAATGCCGCCACCCGCTCTCGCGCAAGTCCAGTTGCAGGTGAGGGAAGCGGGGAACGGGTCCGCTACGGTCGCGCCGTTGACCTGGCTTGGCCCGACGTTCGAAGCAACAATGGTGTAGGTCGTCGTCTGGCCCGGAGCCGCTGCTGAGAGGCCGTCAGTCTTGGTGATCCCAAGGTTGGCCTGGGGGCTCAGGCTGTCGGTGTCGGTCGCACTATTGTTGGAGGGTACGAGGTCATCGACCCCGGCTGCGGGAGCAATAGAAGCGGTGTTCGCGAGCGTTCCGGTGGCTTCTGCCGAGATCGTACAGGTCGCTGTGTAGGTGACGCTCCCGCCCGCAGGCAAGTGAATTGGGTCGTTGATATTTCCCGGTCCGGAGGCCGTGCAGGCTCCTCCCGACATTCCCGCGCATGTCCAGCTGCAAGCCAGACCAGCCGGGAAGAGATCCGTAACTGTCGTACCTGGCGCGTGGCTTGGCCCTGCGTTCGAGGCCACGAGGGTGTACGTCGTGGACTCGCCAGGAACGGCAGTGGCCACGCCGTCCGTCTTGGAAATGGCGAGGTCGGCCTGCGGCGTCAGGGTGTCGCTGTCCTCGGCGCTGTTGTCGAGCAGACTCGGATCGGTGACGCCGACTGCCGCCGCGACCACGGCCGAGGCCGCCAAGGAGCCAGTGGCACCAGGATCGATCGCACAGGCCGCCAAGTAGGTCACGCTCCCACCCACGGGCAACGAAACCGTATCCGTGATGTTGCCGGCACCTGCGGCGCTGCATGTTCCGCCACCCCCCGGTGTGCAGGTCCAGGTGCAGGAAAGCACTGCAGGGAAGGTGCTCTGCACGCTCGACCCGGGCGCATGGCTCGGGCCGGCGTTCGAGGCGACGATGGTGTAGGTCGTCGACTGGCCCGGCACTGCAAGCGCCGCTCCGTCGCTCTTCGTGATGCTGAGATTCGCCTTCGGCGCGAGAGTATCCGTGTCCGTAGCGCCGTTGTTCGCACCAACAGGGTCGGCCAGGCCGCTAGGGCTCGCGATGCCAGCTGTCGTTGCCACGGGTCCCGTCGCGCCTGGGTCGATCGAACAGACAGCCAGGTAAGTGACGATGCTTCCCGCCGGTAGAGAAACCGAATCACTGATGCTCCCTGAGCCACTGGCAGCGCAACCGCCCCCGCCGCTCCCCGAACAGGTCCAGGTGCAGGTCAAGGGCGGTGGGAAGGTCGCGGAAACAGACGCCCCCACAGCGGGGGTAGGTCCAGCATTCGACCCGACAATCGTGTAGGTCACCGACTCGCCAGGAGTTGCCGAGGTGACGCCGTTCGATAGCTCAATCGCCAGATCAGCACTCTGGAAAGTAAAGGCTGCCACAACGCTCTTGGCACCATCGACCGTTACCAGGCATGGTCCGGCGCCCGTGCATGCGCCCGACCAACCCAGGAACACCGCGCCGCCGGTCGGTGTAGCCGTCACGGCGACCGCCGCGTTGAGATCGTAGACGCCGCCGCAGTCAGTGCCGCAATCGATCTTGCCCCGATCGTCGGTCACCCTACCGGTCCCATCGCCGGTCTTCGACACCGCAATCGAATACGGAGTAAACACTCGGGTCATGTTTCCTGCTGCATCGTAGTGATACTCGATCCGGCTCCCGCTGATCGTGGCTGAGGTAAGGCGATTCAGATTGTCGTAGGCGTAGGTAGCTGTCTCTGCCTGGGCCACGCCGACAAACGGGGCAATCGAAGGCTGCCAGAACACGGCAAGCGCACACAGTATCGCCACACGCCTCATAGGCACTCCCGTGACGATTCCGCGAGCCATGGTCTCAGTTGCCCCCGGCGTAGACGCCGGTCCTCGCGACTCCTCCCGCAGTACCAACCGGGAGACTCGCCAGATCTCGGATGATCACCTGATGCTTGCTCAGAGCCGAGGTGAGCTGAGCGTACAGCGCGCCAATTGCGCCGGACACATCCGCTTCCCGCTGCGCCCTTGCCCTCTCCTTACCTTCGTCGTCCCCGTCTCGGTACTTGTAGCGCTTCGTCGATAGCGCCGAGATCACACTCTGCACTTGCAACTCGACGAAGGTGCGCGTCTGCTTGTCAAGAAAATCATCGGCAAGGATGTAGCGGTATTGCTCTTCGAATCGGGGTTTTGCGTACTCAGCGACCTTTAGGGTTCTTGTGCGTCGAGGTGGTTGCGCCTGTCGCGCCTCCCACCTCGCTAACGCTTCTGCATCTCCGTTCATCCACCTCAGTCTTCGCCTGTAACTGATGTACTCAGCACTCGGATAGGTCTTGGTGCCATCCTCATTCAAACGGATCTTCCCTGGATCGTAGGAGCGCGTTCCCACCGGAAGCACACCCGGGTTTAACTGGCCTGGATCGTAGGGGGTCGCTACCACCGGAACCACATCCGGGTCTAACCGACCTGGGCCACCATAGACATTCGTGTCGACAGTCGCCGTCTTTATACCGCGAGCCTGGCCGGTACTGGTGGCGCCCCCCGCGCGATTGCTGCCATCGGAAGAAAAGATGGATTGAAAAAACTCTTTAATAGCAATCCACTGTTCCTTGAGGAAGTCCTTGTCGAAAGTCGCAGAGGCTTCGTCAGCCGGGTCCCAGTTGTCAATGTTGCTTAGCCTATTCCTTTCTTCTTCTGACATGAGACCGCGAGGGTCAACTAGCGAGACGGGGTCCCCGGAAGCATAGCCGTAGGTGTTGAGGCTGGGCGACTTGAGGAAAGCCTGATCAATTGGGTCGGGTGACACGAAGCAACGTGCAATTGGATCGTAGTACCGCGCTCGCATGAAAAGTAGCCCATTGCTCTCTGTGGTCACCCCGTACTTGCCGACAAAACCGAATCTCGTACCATGCGCGGCAGTGGTAGCAACCTCGCCGTAGGGCAGGTAGGCGATACCCCCTGATATCTCACCGCTACTATCCGAGAGCGCCACCGTGCTGCCGATCGGGTCGTAGTGGTAGTAGAGGCGCTCACCGGTCGAGCTGTCGACGGTGTATAGCAGGCCGTCTCCGTAGACGAAGTAGTCCTCTATCGCATTGGTGGCATTCAATTCCGCTAGCTCGTTCTCCATCTCCCCGTTGAGGTCGAGGAGCCAGCGGGTCTCAACGCCGTTCTCGTTGGAGGCGATGCGGTGGCCGTTGCTGGTGTAGCGGTACTCCCAGAGCGTGGCGCCATCGTTGACCGAGGAGAGGCGGTTATTGAAGTCGTATGTGTAGGTAGTGGTGCTGTCGCCGTTTGACTTACTGACACGGTTGCCCTTGGCGTCGTAGACGTAGGCCCAGGCGTTATTGCTCACAACCTGGTTACCATCGTTGTGACTCATGGCCTGATCGATGGGGTCGACCTGGGGCATGAGGGGCTGGGCCAGGTCGAGTCCGGTACGGTTGCCGTTGGGGTCGAGCGTGTAACTGAAGCTGGCGATGAGCTGGCCGGCCGCCGTGCGATCCTCCTTGCTGGTGAGGCGGCCCGCTTCGTCGTATCCGTAGCTCACAACGACGCCGTTTCCCATGGTCTGGGTCTTCAAGCGGCCCGCTTCGTCGTAGTCGTAGGTCGTGGTCACGCCGCCCCAGTCCTGCACCTGCACTACGCGGTTGAGCTCGTCGAAGAGGTAGTAGACGCTCTTATAGCCAGGGTACTGGATGGACGACCGGTTGCCGTCGGGATCGTAGGTGTAGCCGACTGTGTTGCCGAATGGATCGTTGACACTCGTCACGCGGTCGCCCATGTCGTAGGCAAACGAAGTCACGCCCGCAGTGTCGCTCACGCTGAGGCGGTTGCCGGCTTCGTCGTAGGCGTAGGTGATCGTGCTGAGATCCGGCTGAGTGACCTCCGTGACACGGTAGAGCGCGTCGTATTGGAAGGTCGTCGTGCCGTCGGCGTTGATCAGCGTCTCTAGGTTGCCCACTGGGTCGTACTCGCGTCGCACCTGGTTGCCAAGGGGATCCGTCGTCGACACCAGTCGGTTGAGCACATCGTAGAAATAGCTGGTGATCTTGCCGCGCGGGTCGGCAATTGAGGTCCGGTTGCCGAGCTCATCGTAGGCGGCACCCACGGTCCCGGATTCGGCGTCGAGGACTCCGATCAGCCGGCCCAACCGGTCGTGCTCGTAGCTGGTGGCATGGCCGCGGGCATCGGTATAGCTCACCAGCTGGCCGAGAAGGTCATAGCCCTTGCTGAGGCTGTTGCCTTCCGGATCGGTAACAGTTTCGAGCCGACTGAAGGCGTCGAAGGTCGAGATCGTGGTCTTGCCCAGAGCGTTCGTGGCGTGGGTCTGGTTGCCTTCGAGGTCGTAGTCGAAGGTCTCGGTATTGCCGAGTGGATCGGTCACCGCCACTAGTAGATTCAACTCGTCGTAGACCAGTTCCTTGCGGTGGCCTCTGGCGTTAGTCGCCGCGGTGCGGTTGCCGTTACCGTCGTACTCGTAGCGCACCGTGTTGCCCAAGGGGTCGAGCTCCTGCGCGACGTTGCCACTGCCGTCGTAGACGACGGAAGCTGTCGCGCCGCGCGCATTGAAGACGTCGACCCTGCGGTCCACGCCGTCGTAGCCGTACTGCTCGACCTGGCCCAGCGCGTCCGTCTTCGTGACCAGGCGGTTCTTGGCGTCGTAGGCGAAGCCCGTGTGCTGCCCGTTCGCGTCCCAGTGGTCGGTCTTGTTGCCGTTGTCGTCGTACATGAAGTTGGCAACACCACCCAGGGCATCAATGACCGCGATCAGACGATCCATCTCGTCGTACTCGTAGGCCGTCGCCCGCCCGAGCGGATGACTCTCGCTGACTTTCCGGCCGATCGCGTCGTATTGGTAGGTACTGACCCTGCCCAGGGCGTCGATCACTGCCACGTTGTTGCCGAAGACGTCGTACTGGTATGTCGTGGTCCTCTCGAGCGCCGTGCCAGTGGCCTCGGTCACCGAGGTCATCTGACCGGTCAGCGGGTTGTAACCGTAGGTCGTCACCGCCACCGAAGGGTCGGAGGCGCAGATCGCCAGCGGGGCGTCCCCACAGGCGTGAGCGGCGAGGAGGTTCCCGTTGACCGGGTCGTACTCGAAGAGCTGACTGTGCCCGCGCGCGTCCGTCTTCGTCAGCGGGTTGTTCTGCGCGTCGTAGGTGGCCGTCGTCACGCGGTCGAGAGGCTCCGTCTTCGTGAGCACGTTGCCGCTGGCGTCGTATTCGTAAGTCGTGACGTTGCCGTTCTTGTCGGTCACGGACTCGAGGCTCCCCCGGGCGCCGTAGACACGGTAGGAGGAGTAGCCTCGGGGATCGTCTTCCTGGATGAGGCGCAGGTAGTCGTCGAAGTGATGCCGGTAGACGTTGCCCTCGGCGTCGATGATCGTCGTGATCTTGTTGGGAACGTCGTAGAGATACCGCGTCTCGTGACCGAAGGCGTCGCGTTGGCTGATCACCGCCGAGCGCAGGGTGTCGTAGACGTTGGTGATCGCCACGTTGCCCTTCGAATCGGTGATCGTCAGCATGCGGTGGGCGCTGTCGTAGGTGTAGGCGCTGACCGTGCCGTCCATGTTGATGGCAGTGACCAAGTCGCCGTCGACGTCGTACACGAAGCTCACCGAGCGCCCGATCGGATCGAGGAGGTTCGTGATGCGGCCCGACGCGTCGTGCGAGAACGTGATTACGCGACCCGCTGTGTCGGCCACGGTCGCGAGGTTGGCTCCCGAGTAGTTGAACGAGATCGTGTTGCCGTACTCGTCCACGATGGCTTCGAGGCGGTTCGAGGCGTCGAAGCGGTACTCGATGAGGTCCTTGGCCTTCAGGGTGAACGTCCCGCCCGGGTTCTCGAACAAGGTCGAGAAGACGCCGTACATCGGAGTCCAGCCGCCCGAGCCGTCGGGGTTCCAGACCTCCGTCTTGCCATCGCCCCACCGAAGGACCATTTCGCCGTCGGGCCACTCGGCCAGCCTGATGTTGAAGCCCCAGGTCCAGCCGTGGCCCAGCACGCCGTTCGACGCGTCCTGGGAGTTGTAGGTGCGCTCGAAGACGAAGGACGGCCCCCTGCCCGGAAGCGCGATGTCCATGACCTTGCGGGCGAAGTTGCCGGTCGAGGTGTTGACTCCTTCGGAGCTGTAGCCCGAGTTCGTATCGAGACCGTAGATCGTGGCCTGGCGTGTCAGGACGATGTCGTGGGCGACCGAAGCTTCGCACAGCTTGAGCTCGTCCTGGTAGGTCACGTAGCCGGCGACGGGCGCCGTGACCGACTCAATCGTGTACCACCCTCGAGGAAGCCCCGAGAACGAGTAGTGGCCGGCCAAGTCCGTGTTCGCCGTCTGTGCGCTGTCCAGCGTGATCACAACGAGCGGCATCGGCGCGTTGTTCCTCGTCGCGTCGACGACCGTGCCGGAAATTCCCAGATTGCTCCCGCCGCAGATCTCGTAGGTTTCGCTGACGACGGGGCTCTCGAAGCCCACTCGATCCACGGCGTAGGCACGGAGAGTGCCGCTCGAAGAGAAGTTCACCGGGCCGGCGTAGTCGGCCGCCGTGGGGCTCGTCTTCGGATCGGAGCCGTCGGTCGTGAATCGGATCGTCGAGAGCTCGCTCGCCGTCACCGCGACCTGTTGCGGCGACATGTAGGTGCCTCCCGTCGGAGAGATCGAGACGCTGGGAGCGGTCTTGTCGAGTACGATCGAGTCGAAGCAGACCCCCGACCAGTTTCCCAAGCCGTTCTGGTAGCGGGCGAAGACGCTCCGCGTGCCATCGTTCGACACCAGCGTCCAAGGCCTCGACGTGCTGTAGGCGAAGGGCCCCGACCAACCGACCCCGTTATTCGAAAGCTGTACGTTCGTGCAGCCGCTCGCGTGGCCGCATACCAGACCGAGGCTGACCGCCTCGAGGTTGGTCAGTGGCGCGTTGGCGTTGATGAAGATTCCGCAGGAGGCCTTGTCGGTATCGGATGTGATCAACGGCCGGCCATAAAGCGTGAAGCTCGCGCTCGTCGAGACCTCTACCGGCTGGGGACTGATGACATCGCCTGTGAGCTGGTAGGTCTGGCTGACACGAAAGCCGCTGCCATTGTTCTCGACCAGCTGGGGCATCGAGTAGTGCGCGCTCTGCGCGCCGTATCCAATTCCTCCCGTCACGCCAGAGATGAGTGACGCGAGGACGAACAGGATCGTCAGGCCGGTTCTTCGAGGGGGCCAACCATGCCTTCTCTCGCCTACAGCGAAGAGCCCCGCCGCAAGCTTGGATCGAAGGGTCCGCGCAGATCCGTTCACCATCGGTTGCCGACTGCGTAGCAAACACTAAGCCCAGGAAAAGAGGGCAATTCCGTCTGATTCTCGCTACAAAACGCGCAGTCACTTGGCGCTCGCGACCTTTCTGCGCAATCTCGCGCCAAGTCACTAAGCACCAAAGAAGGCGATACCTCTTCTGCGGGCGCCCCCCCCGCGATCAGGCTCGCGCACTCGGACGACGAGCGCTGCGGCCCTTGGGCCGAGTCCAGCGACTCATGGCGGCGCTTGACGTGGTGACTACCAGAGACTACTCTCGGATTCATGGTGGCCGTTGGTATCAAGGAGCTCAAGGCAAAGCTTTCCGAGTACGTGCGTGCGGCGCATGCGGGCGAGACGATTCTGGTCACGGACCGGGGGGATGTGGTGGCGGTGCTCACGGCGGCGAGCGAGCTCGGGCGGGCGCGGGAGCTCGACTCCACTGATGCGCGCCTTGCCGAGGGGGTGCGGCAGGGGTGGATCACTCGCGCGAGTCTGCCCAAGAAGGGCTGGAGCTGGCGGCCACGCGGCCTCGGACTACCTGCGGGGACGGCGGATCGACTCCTCGCTGAGCTGCGCGAGGAGCGCCCGGTCCGTTGAACGAGCGGGTGATCTACCTCGAAACTTCGGCGCTGCTGCAGGTGCTGCTCGAGCAGGGGTCGCATGTTGGGATCAACGAGATCCTGGCGGACCTCGAGCACGCCGATCGGCTGCTGACCTCGCGCCTCACCCGGATCGAGTGCGAGCGTGCCTTGCTGCGGTTGGCCATCGAGCGCGCAGCGACTCCCGAGGCGCTGTCGCGGGTCGAGCAGGAGATGGCGACGCTCTTCGATCGCGTGGAGGTGATCGAAATCTCGGCGGAGATCGCCGAGCTCGCCGGCCGGATCGCCCCGGCGAGCCCACTGCGGAGCCTCGAAGCGATTCATCTCGCCACCTGGCAAGTCGCCCGCCGCCTCGCCCCCGACCTCGAGCTCGTCACCGCCGACCGCCGATTCGCCGCGGCGGCTGGGGTGGTGGTGGTCGGGGGCTGAATCCCACCCGACCGGCTACAATCTCTCCCTGAGGGTCCTCGACCCTCACTTTCTTCCAGGAGATCCTCATGGCCAAGAGTTCAGGGCGTTCGAAGGTTTCAGGCTCGACGAAGCGGCTGGGCAGCGACAAGCTCATCCAGGCATTGAACCAACAGGTGGGCAACGAGATGCACGCGTCGATGCAGTACATCGCGATCGCGGCGCATTTCGATGCGGAGAATCTGCCGCGGCTGGCAGCGCTCTTCTACCGCCAGGCGGACGAGGAGCGCATGCACTCGATGAAGTTCGTCCGCCACGTGGTCGACCTCGGCGGGCGGTTGGCGATGCCGGCGATCGCGGCGCCGAAGCCGACCTTCGCGACCGCGGCCGAAGCGGTAGCTCTTTCGCTCAAGTGGGAGCACACCGTCACCGGGCAGATCTACGATCTCGTCGACATCGCCAAGGGCGACCGCGACTACATCTCGATGCGCTTCCTCGACTGGTTCGTCTCCGAGCAGCTCGAAGAGATCAACTCGATGGAGACGCTGCTCTCGCTCGTCGAGCGCGCCGGCGAGGACAATCTCCTGCTGGTCGAGGACTACATCGCCCAGAACGCCATCGGCGACAGCGGGAATGGCGGCAAGGGTGAGGGCGGCGAGGGCGGCGGGAAGTGACGCCATGCGCCCCGGCACCACGTCGCCGGGGCTGAAGCGAATACCGCTCGACGCCACAGTGCCCAGAACGGCGGCGCTGCCCGCGGTGCCGTCCGGCGTCGAGGAGCGATTCGCGCTCGCCTTCCGGCTCTGGAACGACGACTGCCGGACCTACGCCGAGGTGAACGGCGTCAGCCTCGAGGTGGCCGCCGATCGCCCGTCGAAGGCCTGGCAGGTGGGGCGCCTTCCGCTGACCTCGGCAAACCCGGATCCGTCGTGACGCCGCTCGCCGTCGAGATCTTGCGCCTTCTCGACGAGCGCGGCGTGGACCATGCTCTCATCGGCGCCGCGGCATCGGCGGCGCGGCGGTGGCGCGCTCACCCGGGAGGGCGGTTCTGGGCCTCCGCCTCTTTCCCGGAGGCCTCCTGTGCTTCCCGCTCCTCCTGCTGGCGCATTCTCTCGATGCGGTCCGACTCGTTGACGTCTTCCTGCTGCATCCGGGCTTCACGCAACCGAGCACTGCGCGCCGCGCTCAATGCCGCCGAGGCCTGCGAGGCCCGCTGGCGCAGATCGTTCGCGCTCCGGGAATAGTCTTCGCCGCACTGGCCCGAGTCGCCGATCTTGGAGTGCACTTCGACGCAGCGCTGGTACTGGTCATCGATCTCCGCCGCGACCCGCATCATGTCGTTCTCGACCGCCTTCGGGTTCTCGAGGAGCTTCATCCCTTCGCGCGCCAGATCCTCCTCGGAGACATGCAGGCCCGGCGCCGACACCGTACCGCTCACCCGCGGGGCGTTGGGATTGGAGATCCAGGCGTTGAGTCGGTTGAATTCGTTCGCTGGCGGCCTCACGCTTCCGATATCAGGAGCTTCGCCCAAGTCCTGATAGTGCCTCGGCTGGCTCGCCGGCTCCAGCGAGCTCGCTCGGGTGCTCGCCGTGACGTCGACGTCGGAGAGCCGCAGAGAGCGCAGCGTCTTGTCGGATGCGGTGTAGACGATCTGCTTGCCCTTCACCTTCCACGGGCCCTTGGTCTCGATGCGCTCACCGCTCGCCAGGATCAGCCAGTCGCCCCGCGCCGGCGCGGCAGCGAAAACCAGCAGGCCCAGCAGTGCGCCGAGCGTCGCGACGCCAATCGACTTGCGCGACGTGATTCTCATTTCGCCCTCCCCCACCTGACGGAGTCCGTCGCCGAACCCGCCATCCGATACCCGCATGCGACCGTTCCGCCGGAAACGGCCAAACTCTAGCACCGACGCGCGCGGCCTCCGGAGGACTGGCGGATGGGTTGGCGAAGCGGACGGCCGCGCGATCGGCGCTCAGGGCTCGAGACCGAATGGACGCATCGCCGCGGTCGCCCGCGCGAGCGCCTGCACGGCCAACTGGTAGTGGTCGAGAGCCTCCACGGTGCGCCCCTGTTCGCAGAGCTCCCCGAAGCGCCCGAGCTCCTCCCAGGAGCGCCTAAGATCGTTGGCCAACGCGAGGTCCGGGGCTCCGAGCGCTTCGTTCCGGCTGTTGACGAGCGCGAGCGCGCCGCCGCGCAGCGCTGCGCAATCGGCGACCGCGGGCGTACCCTCGCCCGACCGGAAGGCCTGCTCGATGCGCCTGCGGTCGCGCCGGGCATCCGTCGTCGCGGCCAGATAGGTCTCGTACCAGGAACGTATCGCGGCGCTCTCTCTGGCGCTCGCCGGGTTCACAGCGTCGCGCGCTCCCACCCGCATACCGTCGACGGCGCGCCGGCCGGCGTCCGCCTCGGACGATTCGCTGGAGAACGGCAGGTCGAGCTCGCGATCGAAGCGCCGCGGCGCGATCCGGCGCTTATTCGGCGCCCGGCGCACCGCCCAGTCGCGGAACGCTCTATCGAAGGCCGGCAGATCGAGACCGAGCACCGCGTCAATCGCGCCTTCAGTCGAGGCGCCGGCGGCATAGGCGGCCGCGAGCTTGCGCAACGCGCCGGCGCCCGCCCGGGCTTCGATGAAGGCGACCACCCAGGCCGCTTCGGAGTAGGCGAGCTCAACGAGCTTCGGCTCGGCGAATCCCTTGAGAATCGGCTCGAGCGCTGGAAAGGAGAGCGTGCGGCCACTCGCCTCGAGCGCGGGCATCGGATTGACGTGCAGCGAGCCCATCTCGGCGTGTTGCGCGAGGCCCTCCTGCAGCCAGTGTGGCGCGCGGCCGCGCGTGGCGCCCGCCAACAGGGCGTGCATCAGCTCATGCGAAACGAGCGCGATCCAGCCCGGTTCGAGACTGCGGATATCGGCGAGCGGCATGCGAACACGGCCATCGAAGAGCCCGAGTACCGGGACATCTCCGGCATAGGCGTCGAGAAACCTCTCGAGCGGTAGCAACTCGACGATAACCCGATCTCCGCTGGGAGGCGGAATCCACTGCAGCATGCGGACGCGCTCTTCTTCCAGCACCGTGGCGATCTGCCGCCCGTAACGCGCCACATTCCCGACCGGAAACCGGACCGCGAAGTGGGTGGAGCGATACTCCGCGACGTTGCGTTCGAGCTCGAGACTCAGGCTGAACTGCTTCATCCGCATCTCGCCGAGCGGCCGCGAGACCTGGGCGTCGGCCTTCTTCACCAGGCGGATGGCGGTGTCGTAGCGGCCGTCGGCGGCGACCAGTTCAGCGAGGTCGTAAAGCGCACCGGGGAACGGCCGGCGCCCGGCAAGCGCCACTTGCGCGAGACGCACCAGTTCGTTCGTCGCCTCGGCGCCATGTCCGAGCTGGCGCAGGGCGAGGGCCCGGAACCGGCTGACGATCTCCGGAATGTCGCGACCTGCTGGCGCCTCTTCACCACCGGTCAGCGTGAGGAGCTCGCTCCAGCGAGCCTCACGCGCCAGCGCCCGCGCCGCGATCTCCGTCAGGCGCGCCCGCGCCGGTGAGGCCGACCCCGCAACCGCTGGCGAGGCGCCGACCACCGAGAGCGCGCGCCGTTCCACTTCGGCGCGAAAGCTCGCGGCGTCGAGCACGGCTGTTCCGGCCGGCGCCAGAGACGCGCCACCCGGCAGCTCGAGCTCGAGGCCGTTCAGGCGAATCGAGTAGTGACGTCCGCACAGATGTCCCTGTGCCGCCGCGGGCAACGCGATCGCGTGCCGGGCAATCTCGGCGCGCACCCGCGGCTCCGTCGGCGAACCGAGCTCGAAGAGCGGAAAGAGCGCCGGACGGGCCACCAGCGCGGCCAGCGTCGGCTCCGCGAGGATCTCGTCGCGCGGCAACGGACGCAGGCTCCAGGCGGTGCGCAGACGGGCCTCCGCGAGCTCGCCCTGATTCCGCACGCTCGCTTCTGCTGCAGCCAGGTACCAGATCTCCGCGAGGCGCGAGCCCGAAGCGAGAGCGGCCGAGGCCGAGGCCGCGGGAAATTCCTCGAGAACCGAGGCGAGCGCGATCTGCTCGAGGCGCCACTGGTCGCTCGCAAAGCCCGCCAAGGCGACGTCGTCGAACTCGCCAATGGCGGCGGAGCGGAAGCGGGCCGTCGAAAGGCGCGCGCGCAGCAGCGATGCGAGCGGCGGATCGGTGGTCGCTCGCACCGGCCCGAGCAGATCCTCAGCCTGCTTCAACTCGCCGCGGGCGAGCGCCGTCTCGGCCGTCCAAAGCTCCAGGATGCGCGCGGCGGCAGGACTCGAGTCGCTCGCCGGCGCCGTGCGCGGCACCATCGTCTCGCCCGCCGTCCAGGCGAGCCGTTGGCTCGCAAGCTGTCCGA
Organism: Thermoanaerobaculia bacterium; assembly: GCA_039932055.1. Lineage (GTDB taxonomy): Bacteria > Acidobacteriota > Thermoanaerobaculia > Multivoradales > JAGPDF01 > JAGPDF01. The sequence continues at coordinate 5,059 of JBDTQT010000011.1, read as the reverse complement.
TGCGGGGCTCGAAGGCGATGGCGGCCCTGCCTCCGGGGTTCTCCACCGTGGGCGCGCAGGAGGCGAGAAGGAGCGCCCCGGCGGCAAGACGGACCCGCCGGAACGGGGCGGACCCGCCGAGCAGAAGGAGCAGAACGACGGCGGCGAGGACGCCGGCAGCGCTCCGCAGAGCCCGATCCAGGCGGACGCGCAGGGGGCTCGCGCTCCGCACCGACGCGCCCCCCCTCGCCGGACCGGCACCCGACTCCGGCCGGTCGACGAGTGTCCAGAGCTGGCGAACCTTGCCGCCCCCGGGGCTCGCGAACTCGAGGCGCAGCAGGTCGTCCGCTCCGGAAGGGAAACCGAGATGAAAGAGGGCGGCGGCACGCCCATAGGCCGGATCAGGCGTCTCGAGAGTCCAGGTCGCGCCCTCGCGAGAGCCAAGTCGGGCCGAGATCTCGAGCACCGCGGCATCATGCCCCAGCACAAAGAGTGGCGCCTGCGGATCGAGCCGCTCCCAGACCGCATCAGGGCCGCGCAGCGCGAAATCCCGGGCGAGCTCGACCGCCGCGCGCTCCGCGTCCGAGATCGGCCGAGGGGCGGCATCGGGCGCGGTGCCCGCCAGGAGGGCGCCCGAGAAAGCGGCGCCCGCCAGAACCGAGAACAAAAAAGTTGCGCGCACTCGAATCCTCCGAAGTGCGCGCAGCTTAGCGCAGGCGTGAAGCTCTCCCGCGGCGGTCGGGCGCGATCGAGCCCCGCGCGAGCGCTGGCGCCTCTACCGCCCGCCTCAGTCCCGGCTGCGGCCGCCGAGGAGGCCCGAGCGCATGAGGAAGTAGAGCAGCGTCATCAGGCTCGAGACCGCGGCCGCGACGTAGGTGAGGGCGGCGGCGTTCAGGACGCGGTCGATGCCTTCGCGCTCCTGCGCCATGACGATGCCATTCTCCACGCACAGCTTCTTGGCGCGGTTCGAGGCGTCGAATTCGACCGGCAGGGTCACCAACTGGAACAGGATGACCATCGAGAACAGCGCCACGCCGACGGTGAAGAACTTCATCGAGCCGAGCATCAGGCCGAAAACCATCACCATGTAGCCGATCGACGAGCCGATGTTCGCCGTCGGCACCAGCATCGAGCGCACCCACATCGGCTTGTAGGCGCGGGCGTGCTGGATGGCGTGGCCGGCCTCATGGCAGGCGACGCCGACCGCGGCGATCGAGGCGACGCCGTAGACCGGCTCGGAAAGCGCCAGCGTCTTGGTGACCGGGTTGTAATGGTCGGAAAGCGTCCCCTGGTGCGGCACGATCTTGACGTCGTGGATCCCCGCCGCGTCGAGCATGCGCTGCGCCGCCTGCGCGCCGGTCAACCCGGTGGCGACGCGGATCTTCGAGTACTTGTTGAACGCCGACTTGGTCTTGTAGCTCGCCCAGAGGGAGAGCAGGAGACCGGGGGCGATGAAGAGCAGGTACATCGGGTCGAACATCATGGGGTACAACCTCCCTTGTTCTATCTACGAACAATTTCGCTCCAGCGATGATTCCCGGAGGGGCCGGAAGTCTACCGGACGGACTGCCGGAAAGGCTCGGAAGCCTACTTGCCGGGATCGACCCGGCGCTTGTCGGGGTCGGCGTGCGGACGGTAGAGGATGGCGACATGGCCAACCCGGCCGGCCACGCCACAGCCGATGCGGTTCTGAATCTCGTCGATCCGGGCGTCCTTCTCGGCCTTCCCCGCGCCGCTGCCGCTCTCCAGGAAGCGGATCTTGATCAACTCGTGATCAGCGAGCTCTTTGTCGATCTGCGCCAACGCGGCGTCGGTCAGGCCGGCCTTGCCGAGGTGGACGAGTGGGTTGAGAGCGTGCGCCAAGCCGCGCAGGCGCTTTCTCTGGGACGAGGTGAGTGGCTTCATCGCCGCCGAGTCTATGCGCTGCGGCTAGAATCGTCAGCAGGGAGAGCAGCCATGGAAAGCAGCGGTTGTCGGGAAGGGGTGCGGTGCGTCGTCCTTGCCGGAAGCATCGTCTTCGCCTCCGGCCTGTCGGGTTGCCTGTGCGCCGCGACCGGTCTGGAGCCGACGGCCGCGGCCGGAGCGGCCGAAGCGGCAGGCAAGCGTCTCGGCCGCTTCGAGGTCGCCTCGATCGGCGCTCCGCCCGGTACCATCACACCGACCACTTGCATCGTCGGTGACCATGAGCTCTTCCTCGGCGCCGACCTGGTCGATCCCAAGTCCAACCTCGTTGTGCGCCTGGTCGTCGACCCACTCGCCGGTCCGGCGCTGCGGGTTTACGACGCCGACTCCCCGTTCGACCGCAGCGTCGTGTTCTTCCGCGACGAATGCACGACCTTTAGGATGAAGCTCGAAGATACCGGCACGATGGTCAACAACATCGTCGAGCGCCGCCTCGACCTCAAGGTCGAGTGCGAGAACGAGGACGGCGCGACGATCCGCGGCAGTGCCGCCGTCGCGCGCTGCGACTAGCCCGCAAGAAGCAGGGCTAGTCGGAATCGACGAACGCCTTGCCGATCCCGGCGTTCGCTTCCCAGGTTACTCCGAGCCCCGGGCCGGCGGCCGTGCGCATCACGCCTTCCGCCAGCACGAAGCCGGCGGCGGCTAAATCGCGCGCCAGATCGAAGCTGCCGTCGAGGTCGAGGTAGCGCGTCGCCGGGGAAGCGAGCGCCACGTGCAACGCCGCGGCGATCGAGATCCGGCTCTCGTCGTTGCAGCCCCACATGAGCTCGATTCCGGCTCCTTCGGCGAGGTGGGCGATGCGCAGCGCCGGCGAGATGCCGCCGCACTTCATCAGCTTGAGGTTGAAGATGCCGTAGGGCCGCGGTTCGCGCAGCAACTGCCCGGCGTCGGCAAGGTCGTGCACGCTTTCGTCGGCGGCGAAGCAGGCGCGTTCGGCGGCCTCGAGGCCGGCGAAGGCCGCCTCGCCGCCGCGCGCCACCGGCTGCTCGCAGAACTCGAGGCCGAGCGCAGCCGTCTCGCCGAGGTAGCGCCGCAGGGAGTCGGCGTCGTAGCCGGCGTTCGGGTCGGTGCGCAGGGCGATCTCCGGGCCGACGGCATCGCGGATGCGGCGCAGCCGGTCGGTGTCCTCGACAACATCTTTCCCGAGCTTCACCTTCAGAGCGCGGAAGCCCTGCGCCACGTACTCCCGCGCTGCCGCGACCGCCTCCTCCGCCGGCTGGATACCGATCGTCACCGATGTCGGCAAGCCTTCGTGGGCACGCCCGAGCAGGTCGACGACGGCGACACCCAGGTGCTTGCCGAAGAGGTCCCAGAGCGCCATGTCGCAGGCGGCGCGCGCCGCCGGCGCGGCGGGGAACTCGCGCTCGAGCCGGCGGGCGAGTCGGCCGATCGCATGCGCCTCCTCGCCGACGAGCAGGTGCGACGCGGCATCGAGCGCCGCGCGGCAGTTGGCGGGGGACTCGCCGGTCACTTCGACCGCCGGCGAGGCGGAGCCGGCGCCACAGATTCCCTGGGCGTGGACGCGCACGAAGAAGAGATCGACGTCAGCGATGGTCTCGCGCGAGATGGTGTACGGCTTGGTGAGCGGCAGGTGCTCCTGCCAGACCTCGACGGCTTCGATTCTCATGCGGGCTCCCTTGCGGCCGGCTGGATGGGGCGTCGAGTCAGCTCGACCAGGGCGTCGAGCAACGGCTCGCCGCGGTCGAGGAGTGGCAGGGAAACCGGTAGCTCGAGCCTGCGCCGTAAGCGCTCGGCGTGGGCGGCGAGCTCGGGGGCGGCGAGATTCTCGCCATTCAGGGCGAGCCCGAGGACGCGCACACCGTAGCGCTCGATGAGGGCGACCTCGTCCTCGACCGGCGGGATGCGGACGTCCAACTCCTCGCAACCGTCGAAGCACAGCCGGCCCGGAGCGTGCTGCAGCACGACGCCCGTCGCTCCGACGGCGAGCAGCAACTCGGCGCCGCAGGGACCGCTCGGATTGCGCAGCGCCGACTGCCCCTCGAGCAGGATCAGGTCGGGAGTCGCCTCGCGCGCGCAGGCGGCGACGGCGCGCTCGAGCTCGCCGGTGACGAAGTCGTTCGGCGTGGCGTCGAGGACGAAGCCGTAGCGGTGACCCTGCAGCCAGCCGGTCTGGCCAGTGGTGACGAGCTCGGCCGCCAGACCGCGGCGGCGCAGCCCATCGAGGAGAAAAGTCGCCGTCGTCCGCTTGCCGAGCGCGCAGTCGGTGCCGAGCACGGCGACGCGCGGCACCGCGAGGCGCAGCGCGTCGCCGGTCCAGAAGCGCATCTCGGCGAACTTGCGGGTACGGCGGATGTCGTGCAGAGGCGCCCCTGAAGCCGCCGCCGCGGCGGCGATCTCAGGGTCGTCGACGAGCAGTTGGTGCAGACCGTTGACCGCGCCGATGCCGCGGCGGACACCCGCGAGGACGGTCCGACGCATCTCCTCCGGCATTCTGCCGCCATGAAACGCCACGCCGACGATCAGCCAGTCCGGAGGCTCCGGCAGGGCGGCGAGCGCCTCGTCGAGCGTCGCGAAACAAGGGAGATTGCGCTCCCGCCCGTCGACCACATCGCCGGCATCCCGGCCGGCGTGGCGATCATCGACCACTCCGAGGAGACGAAAACGCGACGGCCCGCGGATCAAGCCGTGCGCCGTCTTGGCGTTGCTCTCGCCGAGAATGCCGGCGGTGAGCAGGAGGGCGGTCTCGGTCAAGGACGGCCTCTTCGCAGGATTCGCCCCGGGTGCGCGCCGGTCACCTTGCCGTTCTCGTAGACCACCGCGCCGTTCACCCAGACGCGCTCGATGCCGGTGGCGACGGCGTGCGGCTCGTCAGTCGTCGCGCGATCGACGACCGTCGCCGGATCAAAGAGCACCAGGTCGGCGAAAGCGCCGGGAACGAGCCGCCCGCGATCGCGGATGCCGACATGATCGGCGGCGAGCGCGGTCGCCTTGCGGACCGCCTGCTCGAGCGTCAAGATGCCGCGTTCGCGCACGTACCGGCCCAGAACCCGCGGATACGATCCGAAGCCTCGCGGATGCCGCCCGTCGAGTTGGCCGTCGGTGCAGAGGTTGGTCTCGGGCCAGGCCAGGAGCTGCTCGAGGTCGCCCTCCACCATGC
>JBDTQT010000010.1:0-35835 GCA_039932055.1 Thermoanaerobaculia bacterium | reverse complement strand
GCCGATCGAGGAGGGCACGCTCTATCCGCTGCTGCGCCGCCTCGAGACGCAAGGCCTGTTGAAGAGCGAGTGGAGGATCGAGGACGGGCCGCCGCGGCGCTACTACTCGCTGAATGCGGACGGCCGCAAGTTGTTCAAGCGGCTCACCGAATCGTGGCAGGGCCTCAACGAAGCGATGGACCGACTGCTGAAAGGGGAAGGACGATGACTCCGAACGAGGTGATCGAGATCTACGTGGCCGAGGTCGCGCTGCAGCTGCCGCGCCGGCAGCGCAACGACGTGGCGTACGAGCTCCGCGCCCTGCTGCACGAGGAGCTTCTGGGCAAGGCCGAGGCTGCGGGTCGCGAGGCCGACGCGGCGATGGCCACCGAGTTGGTGCGCGCCTTTGGCCGCCCCGGCGAGGTGGCGGCGCGATATCGCCCGACCCTGACCGTCATCGATCCTGCGGACGGTCCGAGCTTCGTGCGCGCGACGGCCATCGGCCTGGCGCTCATCTTTGTTCTCAGCTTCTGGGAGCAGGTAATGCAGCCGGTCGCCGCCGGCACGGAGCTGCTCTCCGCCCTCGGCCACTGGTGGGGGGCGACGGTGATCGCCTCGTTGTGGTGGCCGGGAGTGCTGGTCGTGGGCTACGGCCTCGCTGCCTGGAGCCGCCGACGCCGGCCCGCGAGCTCGGAGTGGCTGCCGCGCGCGGCTGACCGCATCCATGGCAGCCGCGCCGCGCTGGGGCTGGCGGTGGTTGGCATCCTCTGCGGGGTCTACCTGCTGCTCGACCCGCGCTGGCTGCTCGACCTCTTTCTGCGCGGTCGCGCCGCACCGGCGGCCTACGAAGCGCTCACCTACACGGCGGATTTCCGGGAGCGGCTGGCTCCAGGGCTCCTGCTGCTCCTGCTGCTCAATGTGCCGATCTTCCTCGCCGTTCTGGTCAAGGGACGCTGGCCGGCCGGGCTGCGGCGCCTGCAGGGAGGGCTGAGCCTGGTCACCTGCGCGGCGATGGTGTGGATTGTCTTCGACGGTCCGGTCTTCGTCGCCCCGACAAGCGATCGAGCCTTCAAGGGGGCTCTCGTCCTCACCGTGATTCTCACCATCGGGGAGCTCGCGCTGCGGCGGATCCGCAGCGTGCGTCCGACTCCCAACCGACAGCTGGAGGTCGAGTAGGGCGCCCGAGGTCGTCCAGCCGGGCGCGGGAGACCGCGCCCATCCTGCCGGCGAAGCTCCCCTCGCGCATCGGCTAGGATGCGGAGCGTGCCGCTCCCCGACGTGCAACGCCGCTCCCGCTTCGCCGACATCGCCGGACTCGTCGGTTGGATCCTCCTCTGCTTCGCCGCGGCCGCGACGGGCGCGGTGGCCTCCGCGCAGGCGGGCGGCTTCTATGCGCAGCTCGCGCGGCCGGCCTGGGCTCCGCCGGCCTGGCTCTTCGGCCCGGCCTGGACCGTGCTCTACCTGTTCATGGGAATCGCCGCCTGGCTGGTCTGGCGCGACGGCGGATTTCGCCAGCGAGGTCTCGCCCTCACGCTCTTTCTGGTTCAGCTCGCCGTCAACGCCCTCTGGACCTGGCTGTTCTTCGTCTGGCATCTGGGCGCGTTGGCCTTCGTCGAGATCGTCCTGCTCTGGGGGCTCATCCTCGCCACGGCGGTCGCTTTCCGGCGCGCGCGTCCGCTCGCCGGCGCGCTGCTTCTCCCCTATCTGGCCTGGGTGACCTTCGCGGCGGCGCTCACCTGGGCCATCTGGCAAGGAAATCCCGGGCTGCTGGGCTGAGCCGCCGCCCAGTCGATATGGCCGCGCGCTTCCTTACCGCCGAGTGGCGCGATCTCGTGATGCTCAACTACGAGGTCGATCCGGGGGTGCTCACAGCGCTCGTGCCCGCCGGCACCGTGCTCGATCTCTGGCAGGGCCGGGCGCTCGTGAGCGTGGTTGGCTTTCGTTTCCTGCACACGCGCATGCTCGGGTTGGCGATTCCAGGTCACGTGAACTTCGACGAGGTCAACCTCCGTTTCTACGTGCGGAACGAAGCGCCCGAAGGCTGGCGGCGCGGCGTCGTCTTCGTCAAGGAAATCGTTCCGCGTCGGGCGATCGCCTGGGTGGCCCGCACCCTCTACAACGAGAACTACGTCGCCCTGCCGATGCGCCACGATATTCGGCAGCGCCCGGACGTCGCGGCGCGCCAGGTCGCCTACGAGTGGCGGCACGGCGGCCGCTGGTGCTGCGCCGGTTTGACCGCCGGCGCGACGCCAGGCGGGGCGGCCATCCCGCCGCCGGACTCGGAGGCGACCTTCATCACCGAGCACTATTGGGGCTACGTGCGCCAGCGCGACGGCGGAACGGTCGAGTACCGAGTGGAGCATCCGCGGTGGCGGGTCAGCGCAGCCACGGACGTGACGTTCGAATGCGACGTCGCGGCGCTCTACGGAGCGCAGTTCGCCCGTTTCCTGGCCGTGCCGCCGGCTTCGGCTTTCCTCGCCGAGGGCTCACCGGTGACGGTGCGGCGGGGAGTGCGCTGCGGCTGACGGGCGGACGGAGTGGCGGGAGCCCGATGTATTCACGGCTTCGCCGCGATAGTTTTCGCGCACGAAGCAGGACCGCCGTGGGCGGCACGCCGGGAGGCTGCATGACGATCGAGGAGGCGACGACGGAGGATGTGGAGGCGGCGGCAGGCGCGCTCGCGGCCGCTTTCGCCGCCGACCCGCTCATCGCCTACTTCTTTCGCACCCATCCCGAGGGCGTCGGCCCGGTGTCGCGCCGGTTCTTCGCCCTGCTGCTGCGGCTGCGCATCGCCCTGCGCATGCCGGCTCTCGTCCAAAAGGCGGCGGGGCGAGTCCTCGGCGTGGCGATGGGTTACGACACCGAGCGGCCGGTCTGGCCGGCTGCGTTCGCGAGCGCATGGCAGCGACTCGAAGACGAGACGCCGGGCTTCGCCGCCCGCCTGGCGGCCTACGAGGCGATCTCGCACGCGCACGCGCCGCCGGCGCCGCACTACTATCTGGGTGTGCTCGGTGTCCACCCGTCGGCCCAGGGGCAGGGGGCGGGAAAGGCGCTGCTCGCGGCGTTCTGCCGCCGGTCGGCCGCGGACCCGCTTTCGGCCGGGGTCTTCCTCGACACCAGTCAGCCGGCGAGCCTCGAGTTTTATCTCCGCAACGGTTTCACGATTCGTGGTGAGGACGACCTCGACGGCACATCCCTCTGGTGCGTCTTCCGCTCCGACGCCGCGGAGCGAACCCGGGTCTCCGAGCCCGAGAAGAAGGGATGCGCGCATGGCTGAGCCGCTGCCGTCGTCGCTGGCGCAGCCGCACGGCGCCTTGTCAGCGATCGTCGGGTTCATTCTCGAGCTCGACAAACTGAAGGGTATTACCCGCAAGACGCGTCCGCTCGGGCTCGAGCGCTACGAGAACTCCGCCGAGCACAGCTGGCAGATCGCGCTGCTCGCCGCGTCGCTGGTCGAACATGCCCAGCCGGCTTCCGGGAACGCTGCCACGCTCGACCTCGATCGGGTGATTCGCATGCTCCTGGTGCACGACATCGGCGAGATCGACACCGGCGACACGATGATCTACACCAAGGGCGGCTGGGAGGAGCGCAAAGCGGCCGAGGCGGCCGCGGCACGACGGATCTTCGGCCTCCTTCCCGGGCCGCAGGGCGCGGAGTTCCTCGCGCTCTGGCAGGAGTTCGAAGTGGCTACCTCGCCGGAGGCCCGGTTCGCCAACGCCGTCGACCGGGCGATGCCGGTGCTGCTCAATCTGGCGAACGAAGGCCAAAGCTGGCGCGAGAACGGCATCAGTCACGCGCGCGTTATCGGCCGCGTCGCCGCGCCGATCCGCGACGGCTGCCCGGCGCTCTGGGAGTACCTCGAAGTCCGCCTCGAGGAAGAGCGCAGGCGGGGCTGGTTTGGACTACCGCATTCGCTCTCCGAGCCTGACTGACAGCGGAGTATCTTGCCCAACGGCCCAGCGAACTCGGGAGGCGATGGCATGTGCCGCAACATCAAGACGCTGTTCAACTTCGAGCCGCCGGCGACGGAGCAGGAGCGGCGCGATGAGCGGTAGACGCCGGCGTTCGCCCCTCCGGCACCCGGGCGCATCTGCGAGGATCCGGCCATGAAGATCGCCCCGCCGAGACGCGCGAGTCATGCCTACGTGCAGCATCTCGTCGCCGGTCCCGCCGAGGTCTTCCCGCTGCTCTGCCCGGTGCGCGAGGCCGACTGGCTCGACGGCTGGGACCCGGTCGAGGTCTGGAGCCGGTCGGGTATCGCCGAGGTGGACTGTGTCTTCACTACGCCGGCATCGGGAGGCGCGCTGGAGGATGCCATCTGGTACATCACCCGCCACGAGCCCGGCAATGGATTCGTCGAGATGCTGAAGATCACCCCGGCGGTGACCGCCTGCCGGCTCACGATCCAGCTGCGCGCCATCGACTCCGGCTGCGAGGCGGAGATCACCTACACCCACACCAGCCTCGGACCGGCGGGCGACCACTTCGTCGCCGGCTTCACGGCGGAGTTCTACCTCCGGTTCATGCGGGAGTGGGAGACGCGGATGAACCACTACCTTGCAACCGGCGAGCTCCTGCGCGGGGAGGTCGGTTGAGGCGCCCGCGGCGGGAGAATCCGCTATCCTAGACGCGGGTCTGAGGACGCAAGTCGCAGCCATCTAGGAGAATGAGATGACGCAGAACATGGGCACCGTGGATCGCATGCTCCGCATCGCTGTTGCTATCGCCGTCGCCGCGCTCTACTTCACGGGCCGCATCGGCGGGATGTTGGCGATCGTTCTGGGCCTCTTCGCAGCGGTCTTCGTCGTCACCAGTTTCATCGGCACCTGCCCGCTCTACCTCCCTCTCGGCATCTCGACGCGCAAGCGGTAGGCCGCTTCAGGGCACGACGGCGGATCACAGGGCGGGGTTCCCGACGTGGAAGCCGTCGACGAAGATCGGGCCGGAGTACTGGCTCAGCCAGACTTGGTGGTCGCTGTCGGCGTTGACTTCTAGGATGTCGAGGTCGCTGTCGGTGTCGAGCGGCAGGCTCCAGCCCGGAAGGAAGCCGGCTCCCGTCGCTGCGGATTTCTGCCTCAGTCCAAGTGGCGTTTCTCGTTAGCCAAACTGGGATCGCCGGAGCGGCGTTAGACTTCGGCGACCCGGGGAGCCCAGCCATGCCAGAATCGTTCGTCACCGTTCTCATCGAGTACCAGGCCCTGCCAGACCAGGCAGCGAACGCCGTCGCCCGCCTCGAGCGTCTCGTCGCGACGGTGGTCCGCGAAGAGGCGGACTGTTTCGGGATTCGCCTGCTAGAGGATTCCGCGGATTCGACCCGGCTCCTGCTCGAAGAGCGCTGGTCGAGCCAGGAGGCCTACCTCGGGCCACACTTCCAGACCGCACACCTGCAGGAGTTCATTGCCGACGCCGCTGCTCTCTTCGCAGGTCGGCCCGGGATCAGGTTCTGGCGCTGTCGTTCGGAACACCTGCCCGGCTGACCGCCCGGGGACGGGAGGGGTCACTCGACGCGCTGGAAGCGGCGGATCGCCAAGGTGAGGACGACGGTGGCGAAGAGGGCGAGAGCGGCGAGCTCGGGGAGAACGTCCTGGAAACCCACTCCCTTGAGGAAGATTCCGCGCACGACGACCAGGAAGTGGCGCATCGGGTTGGCGAGCGTCAGCCACTGGAAGAGCTTGGGCATGCTCGCCACCGGGAACATGAATCCCGACAACAGCACCATTGGCATGTAGGCGAGGAAGGCGGAGAGGAACGCCTCCTGTTGGGTCTTCGAGATGGTGGAGATCAAGAGGCCGTTGCCGAGGGTGCAGGCGACGAACAGCAGCGTCGCGACGAGGAGCAAGAGAGGACTGCCGCGAAACGGCACCCTGAACCACAGCAGCGCCATGCCGGTGATGAGCACGAGATCGACCATGGCAATGAGCGCGAACGGGATCGTCTTGCCGAGGATGAGCTCCGTCGGGCGCAGCGGCGAGACCGCGAGCTGTTCGAGCGTGCCGATCTCGCGTTCGCGCACCACGGCGAGCGCGGTGAGCAACTGGCAGACGAGCGAGAGCAGCAGGCCGATGACCGCCGGGACGTTGTAGTTGCGGCTGGCGAGATCCGGGTTGTACCAGGCGCGGGAGCGCACTTCGAGGGGGGGCGCGCGGCCTGCCAGCGCGCTGGCGAGGGCGACATCGCGGACGATGCGCTCGGCGTTACCCTTGGCGATCGTCGCCTGGTTCGAGTTCGTGCCGTCGAAGAGGAGCTGGACCGTCGCCTGGCCGTCGGCGAGCTCGCGAGCGTAGCCCGGCGGAATGGCGAGCGCGAGAGCGGCCCGGCCGTGCTCGAGGGCGTCCGCGAGGTCGCCGTCCCGCCGCGCCGTCTCGACGACGTCGAAGTAGCCGCCGGCGGTGAGCGCCGCGACGAGCTCGCGGCTCGCGCGGCTCTGGTCGCGGTCGAGCACGATCGTCGGCGTATGCCGCACGTCGGTCGAGACGGCGTAGCCGAAGACCAGCAGCTGGACGATCGGCGCCACGACCACCAGCCGGGCCATGCGCGGGTCGCGAAAGACCTGCAGCAGCTCCTTGCGCACCATCCAGCCGACGCGGCCCAGGGCGCCGCGCATCAGTCGAGCTCCTTGCGGAACGAGCGCACCGCGAGAGCCAGGCCGACGACGGCGAAGGCGAGCATCAGCAGCGCCTGATGGCGCAGGACGCCGATCCCGACTCCCTTGAGGAAGATGCCGCGCGTCACCACCAGAAAGTAGCGCGCCGGGACGAGGTAGGAGATCGCCCGCAGCACCGGCGGCATGTTCTCGATGGCGAACATGAAGCCCGAGAGCAGGAAGGCGGGGAGGAAGGTGGCGACGAGCGCGATCTGGGTGGCGAGCACCTGCGAGCGCGAGACGGCGGAGATGAAGAGGCCGAGTCCGAGACTGCCGCAAAGAAAGAGGAACGAGAGCGGGAAGAGCAGCAGCGCGTTGCCGCGCAACGGCACGCCGAAGAGCGCGACGCCCAGCGCCGAAACCGCGGCGACGTCCACCAGCCCGATGACGAGATAGGGGAGCAGCTTGCCGAGGACGACCTCGAAGCGGGTAACCGGCGTCGAGACGAGTTGCTCCATGGTGCCACGCTCCCACTCGCGGGCGATGGTGAGCGAAGTGAGCATCGCCGCGATGACCATCATGATCACCGCCACGAGCCCGGGGACGATCATGTCGCGGCTGGCGAGCGTCTCGTTGTACCAGACCCGCGACTGGGCGGTGAGCGGCAGCGTCAGGCGCTCGCCGTGCAGCACGATGCGTTGCCCGAAGCTCGCCGCCACCGCCTCGGCATAGGCCAGGGAGATGGTTGCCGTGTTGGCGTCGGAGCCGTCGAGCAGAACCTGGACGACCGCGGTCCGTCCGGCACCGAGGTCGGCGGCAAAGCCGGGCGGCACGACCAGCACCAGGCGGGCGGTGCCGCGGGCGAAGAGGAGGGTGGCGTCGGCGGCACGCGCAGGCCTTGCCGCGAGATGGAAGTAACCCGAGGAGAGGAAGCCGTCGACCAGCTCGCGACTCTCCGGGCTGCGATCCTGATCGACGACGGCGAGCGCGATGTCGCGCACGTCCCAGACGATGGCGTAACCGAAGATGATCAGCAGCACCAGTGGCAGGGCGAAGGCGAGCAGCAGGCTCCGGCGATCGCGCCGCAGCTGGAGTGTCTCTTTGCGCGTCATGGCCCAGAGGCGGGCGGGATCGAACCGGCGTCTCGGCGTCATGCTCTACGCCTCCACCGCGCCGCCGGCGGACTCGACGAGGGAGATGAAGACATCCTCGAGCGAGGGGGCGATCTCGCGCAGGCCGGTGACGACGACGCCGCGCCCGGCCAGCCGTGGCGGCAAGCTGGTGAGGGCACCGTCACGGTCGGAGACCGTGACGTGCAGGTCGCGACCGAACAGGCCGGCGCGCACGACGCCCGGCGCGCCGTCGAGCGCCGCGAGGGCGGCAATGGCGTCCGGAGTCTTGAGCTCGAGGAGCTGCTCGTGCGCGGCGGCGCGCAGTCCCGCCGGCGTGTCGAGCGCGACCAGCCGGCCGCGGTTCATCAGCGCCAAGCGATGGCAGGCCTCCGCCTCCTCCATGTAGTGGGTGGTGACGAAGACTGTCGTGCCGCCCGCGGCGAGGTCGTGAATCAGGTCCCAGAAGCGGCGGCGCGAGATCGGATCGACTCCCGAGGTCGGCTCGTCGAGAAACAGGATTGGCGGTTCGTGAAGAACGGCGCAGCCGAGCGCCAGACGCTGCTTCCAGCCGAGCGCGAGCTCACCGGCTTGCCGGTCGCGCTGGTCGACGAGCCCGGCCATCTCGACGACCCAGGCGCGCCGCGTCGCGAGCCGCGCACCGGAGACGCCGTAGAGTCCGGCGAAGAAGCCGATGTTCTCGTCGACTGTGAGGTCACCGTAGAGTGAGAAAAGCTGCGACATGTAGCCGATCGCGCTCTTGATCGCCCGACGTTCGTGCGTGATGTCGAAGCCGGCGACGCGCCCGCTGCCGGAGGTCGGAGCGAGGAGGCCGTTGAGCATCTTGATGGTCGTCGTCTTGCCGGCACCGTTGGGGCCCAGGAAGCCGAAGACCTCGCCCGGCGCGACGGCAAACGACACCGCGTCGACCGCGACGAAGTCGCCGAAGCGCCGGGTGAGGTCGTGGACCTCGACGGCGCTCGCCCCGGGGGTGCTCATGCTGCGCGTCTCTCCGCTTCAGCAATGCGGGCGATGAAGACGTCCTCGAGCGTCGGCGCGATCGCGACGACCGCCTCCCCCGGGTGGCCAGCACCGGCGAGCAGCGCCGGCAGCTCAGCGACCATCGCTGGATCTGCCACTGTGACGTGCAGGCGCTCGCCGAAGAGCTGAGCGCGGACGACGCCGGGGAGCGCTTCGACGATCGCCCGGGCGCTGCGGGGGCGGGGGAGGACGACCTCGAGCAGCGTGCCACGGAAGGCCGCGGCGAGCCCCGCTGGCGTGTCCAGGGCGAGCAGCCGCCCGTCGTGCAGGAGGGCGAGGCGGTCGAAGCGTTCGGCCTCGTCGAGATAGGAGGTCGAGACGATCGCGGTGACGCCCCGGCCGACCATCTCGTGGACGATTCGCCAGAGGTCGCGCCGTGACACCGGGTCGACGCCGAAGGTCGGCTCGTCGAGCAGCAGGACGCGCGGCTCGTGGATGAGCGCGCAGGAGAGGCCGAGCTTCTGTTTCATGCCGCCCGAGAGCTTGCCGGCCAGCCGGTCGCGGAACGGCCCGAGACTGGAGAAGGCGAAGAGGCGCTCACGACGCACCGCGCGTTCGGCGCTCGGCACGCGGAAGAGATCGGCATAAAACTCGAGATTCTCGTCGACCGTGAGATCGGCATAGAGGCCGAAGCGCTGCGACATGTAGGCGAGTTGGGGTTTGACCGCCTCCGGGTCGGTGACGACCGAGATGCCGTCGACGAGCGCATCGCCGGCGGTCGGTCTGAGGACGCCGGCGAGCATCCGCAAGGTGGTTGTCTTGCCGGCGCCGTCCGGGCCGACCAGTCCGAAGAGCTCGCCGGGCCGCACCTCGAAGTCGAGGCCGGCGACGGCCAGCCGCTCGCCGCGTGCACCCGGCCTGCCAAAGCTGCGCCCGAGACCGCGCACCGAGACCGCGGCGGAGGCCATGGCGGAAGCCGTGGCAGTCAAGGCTGCTCCACCAGCCTGACGTCGGCGGGGAGGCCGGGCTTCAGCTCCTGCTGTGCATCGCCGGTGATTCGCACCTTCACCGCATAGACGAGCTTGACGCGCTCCTCCATCGTCTGCACGTTCTTGGGCGTGAACTCGGCCGAGCTGGCGATGAAGGCGACCTCGCCGGTGTAGTGCTTGCCCGGGAAGGTGTCCGAGGAGATTTCGGCGGGCTGCCCGACAGCCACCCGGCCGAGCCGGTTCTCGGGCACGTAGATTCGCACCCAGCGGTCGTCCGGATTCATCAGCGTCAAAACGGCGGCGCCGGCCCCGACGATCTCTCCCGGCTCGCGGTGGCGCAGAGTCACGACGCCGGCGAACGGAGCATGGATGCGGCTATTGGCGAGTGTCGCATCGAGCGTCGCGACCGCGGCCTCCGCCTGGGCGAGCTGGGCGCGTGCGGCGGCGATGCGCTCGGGACGCGGCCCCTGCTCGAGCAGCGTCAATTGCTCGGCGGCCTGGTCGCGTTGGCGGCGCGCGAGGTCGACCGCAAGCGTCGCCTTGTCGAGCGTCTCGCGCGAAACGGCGCGGCCTTCGAGCAGGGTGCGGGCGCGGTCGGCGTCGCGCGCGGCATCGGCGACCCGAGCGTCGGCAGCGGCGAGAGCGGCTCTTCCCTGCGCGATCTCCTCACGGCGCGAGCCGGCGAGGAGCTCGTCGAGCTGGGCGCGCATCGCTTCGGCCTGCGCCCGGGCCTGAGTGCGCCGGGCGTCGAGCTCGCTCACATCGAGGGTGGCGAGCTCGTCGCCGGTGGCCACCCGGTCTCCTTCCCGCGGCGTGAGCCGGGCGATCCTCCCGGGGACCTGGAATCCGAGTTGGGCGTCGGTCGCCTCGACGGTGCCGGAGGCGACCAGGCCGGCCGCGTCGGCCCGCGGCGTGAGGACGAAGCGCCAGAGGGCGAAGCCGCCCAGGCCGAGCAAAAGGACGACGGGGACAATGCGCTTCGGACTCATGGCGCGGCCTCCAGGGTACGGCGGAACCAGTCGGGAGAGAGCTCGCCGGCGAGACGTGCGAGCTCGACACGGGAGAGGAGCGTGGCGGTGCGCGCCTCGGAAGCGCTGGCGCGGGTCGCGGCAAGCTCGGCTTCGGCGGCAAGGTAGTCGACCTGCGTGCCCGCGCCGACTTCGAGCAGGAGCCGCTGCACCCGCGCCACTTCGCCGAGGCGGTCGGCGGCGCGCGCCAGAGCCTCGGCACGGGCGGCGGAGTCGGCGAGCGTGTTCCAGGCACGATCGACCGCTTCGCGGGCGTCGAGCTCGCTCTGCTCCAGCATCGCCGTGGCGGTGTCGCGCTGCGCTGAGGCGCGGGCGACGCGGCGACCGGTCTGGCCACCGTCCCAGATCGGCACGACGACCTGCACGCCGGCGTTCCAGTCGGTCGTGTAGTCGCTGCCGCCTTCGCGGAACTCCTGCACCGCACCCACCAGGTCGAGCTTCGGAAAGTAGGCACTGCGCGCCAGCGCGCGCGCCGCCTCGGCGACTGCGATCTGTTGCCGCGCCTGCTCGACGGCGGGGCCGGCGGCGACGGCGCGCTCCTGCAGTGCCGCGCGCGAGTCGAGGAGCGGGGCCGGCGAGGCCCAGGGCGCGAGTCGGCCGGCGCGCGTCTCCTCGGGCTCGGCCTGCAGCAGGCGAGCGAGATCGCGCTCGGAGCCGTCGAGGGCACCGGCGGCGCGCGTTTGCTCGGCTTCGGCGGCGGCGAGTGCGGCGTCGGCGCGCAGCGTATCGACCTCGGCCGCCTTGCCAGCGGCGAAGAGCTGGCGCGCGCGATCGAGCTCGAGGCCGAGCGCCGCGACACGGGCTTGCTGGGCGGCGAGAATCTCGGCACGGGCGAGCGCCCCGGCGTAGGCGGTGGCGACCCGCGCGGCGATCGCCTGCTCGGTGGTCGAGAGGGCAGCCCCTGCCGTCGCTTCCTGCGCCGCCGCCTGACGCGTGCGCTCGCGGTTCGCGCCGGAATCGATCAGGGTGTAAGCGACGTTCAGCGATCCCTGCACGATTGTCTCGGAGAACGGCGGGATGTCGGCTGGCCGGAAGGAGTGGATCGGACTGGTGAGCATCGGGTCGTCGTAGCCCAGGGCCTGGGCGTTGACCTTGAGCATCGGTCCGCGGCTCGCCGCGATCTCGCCAGCTGCCTCGGTCGCTTCGGCAAGACGTGACCGGGCTGCGGCCACCGCCGGGTACCTCCCGAGCGCGCGTTCAACCGCCGCGGAGAGGGTGAGGGGTGGGGCAGCCTCGTCGGCGAGCGCGGCGTCAGCGGCGGCGAAGGCCAGAGCGCCCAGACTCAGCAGGGCGACCAGAGCGAGGCGCAAGGGGTGGAGCGAAGGTCTCATGAGGATTTCTCCGGCGCTGGCGCAGCGGGCAGGGTCAGCGAGCGAACGTAGTGCTGGACGATGAGCTCGGTCTCTTCGTCGGAGAGCGCGAGATCGGGGAAGGCGCGCAGCTGGATGCCGATGGCGGCCGGCAGACCGAGGAAGAGCAGCGCCTGGCGGTCGGCTGAAACTCCGCCCGCAGGTCCGAGCTCCGCGGTGACGACTCCGAGCAGAGCGAGATAGCGTCGCATCACACCGCCGACGCTCGCCATCAGATCGCGATCGCCGGAAGCGAGCCCTTCGGCGAGGAACAGAATCGGCAAGCCGCGGGTCGCCCGCAGGAGGGCGACGTGGTGGCGCACCATCCCCAGCAGGCGCTCCCGCGGGGTGAGTCTCCGATCGCCGGCGATCTCCTCCATGGTGGGCAGGAGGCGGCCGCCGAGGCGTTCGATCATCGCCGCCAGCAGCGCCGATTTCCCCGGATAGTGCCGGTAGAGCGCCGGCTCGGTGAAGCCGACCCGCTCGGCGAGACGCTTCATGGTGAGTTGGGCGAGTCCCGATTCGGCGACAAGCTCGGCGGCGCAGTCGAGGATCTCGGCCTGACGCGGCGTGGGCGGCACGACAGCCCTCTCCCTGGAGAGTGAGTTAGTATTCACTAACTCGCAATTTAATGCTGAGCCAGGGGCCTGTCAAGCCGATCCGGTGTCAGACTCCAGCCCATGAAACGGGCTCTCGAGGCACTCGAAAGGCTGCGCGAAGGCAACCGGCGCTTCGTCGCCGATGCGCGCGAACACGGCGCGGCGACCGGATCGTCCCGGCGGCACGAGCTGGCGGCCGGTCAGGAGCCGTTCGCGATCCTGCTCGGCTGCTCCGATTCGCGCGTCCCGGCGGAGATCGTCTTCGACCAGGGGCTGGGCGACCTGTTCGTCATCCGCGTCGCCGGCAACATCGTCGCCTCGTCGCAGGTCGGCAGCGTCGAGTTCGCCGCCGCGCGCTATGCCGCCCGGCTGGTCGTTGTGCTCGGCCACTCGCATTGCAGCGCCGTGCTCGCCACCGTCGAGGAGCTACAGCGCCCCTCGGACAACCAGTCGCGCGGCCTGCGCTCGATCGTCGACCGCGTCCGCCCGTCGGTCGAGGCGCTCTTCGCCACCGAGCTGCGGCACGACCCCGCGGCCCTGGTGCGCGAGGCGGTTCGGGCCAACATACGGGTCTCGGCGAATCACCTGCGCCACGGCTCGGCGCTCCTCGAACAGCTGATCCAGAAGAACGACATGCTGGTCGTGGGAGCCGAGTATTCGCTCGCGACCGGCGAGGTCGACTTCTTCGACGGCCTGCCCGGGGGCAGCGAGGCGATGGATCGATGAGCGTCCAGTGGATCTCCTGTCCCGACTGCGCTTTCAGGCTGCCGTACGCCATCCTCGGGCGGCAGGGGAGCTTCCGCACCGGTAGCGAGTATGCGACGCTCTGCCGCCATCGCCCCGACGTTTCGTCGACGAACGGCCTCGACTGCCCGGTGCTGCGTGCCGAGGCCGAACGGGTGCTCAAGATCCGGCTGCCCGGGATCGAGCCGCCGCCTCAGGAGTGAGGCCAGACAGGATACCCGCCTGGGCTTTTCCCCGAAACGGCGCGCGCCCCGTCTGCTGATCCGCAGTACCGAGGGCGGCGGCGACTGCAGGTCCGTCGTCTCAGCGGTGCCAGCTGCGCAGGACGAGCATGTAGTTGGCGCGCTCGTAGCCGGCAGGATCGGGGCAGGTCGCGAGGTTCATGCTGCCGCGCATCTGGGCGAGCGACTCGTAGTCGTGGTCGGCCAGCCAGTAGGCGAGCTCCTCGCGCAAGGTGCGCAGGCGCTCGGGGCCGTGGGTGAGGAGCTCCGAAACCAGTTGCACGGCGTCGGCCCCGGTCATCACCGCCTTGACCACGTCGCTCACCGCGTGGACGCCGCCGCTCACCGCGAAGGAGGTGCGGATCTGGGCGGAGAGGATCGCGAGCCAGCGCAGGCGCAGGGCGAGATCGCTCGCCAGCGACAGATGGAGCGAGCGGTCGACCGACTGGTTCTCGATGTCGATGTCCGGTTGGTAAAACGGATTGAAGAGAACCAGGCCGTCGGCGCCGGCATCGACGAGGCGCTCGGCGAAATGGGGCAGCGAAGTGTAGAACGGCGACAGCTTCACCGCCAGCGGAATCTGCACCGCGCCGCGCACGGCGCGCACGACCTCGACCGTCTGCTCTTCGATCTCGGAGCCCGAACGCCACGGATCGGTGGCCAGGGCGTAGACGTTGAGCTCGATCGCGTCGGCTCCTGCTTCCTCGATGAGGCGCGCGTAGTCGAGCCAGCCGCCGGGGGTCGAACCGTTGAGCGAGCCGATGATCGGCAGCGCGACCGCCTGCCGCACCCGGCGAAGGTGCTCCAGGTACTCCTGCGGCCGGCCGCCGAACGGTGCCGCTGGGCGCTCTCCGGCGATGGCCGCCGCGCCGCCCTCGCTGGCTATCTCGTCGGCGAGGTAGGCCGATAGCTGTTCGTGGACGATCTGCTCCTCGAAGAGCGATCCCATGACGATCGCCGCAGCGCCGGCGTCCTCTAGGCGGCGCACGCTGTCGAGGTCGTCGGCGAGTGGCGACGCGCCGGCGAGGAGCGGGTGCGGCAGGGCGAGACCCAAGTAGGTGGACTCGAGGTTCATCACGCCTCCTTCACCAAATAGACTGACGCATGCCTCGAGCAAAGTCGACCCGGTCGCGCCCCCCAGGGCCCGCCGCTCGACCTGCTCTTTCAGGCGGTCGGCGTAGTCGCCGGCTACGAATCTGCCGGGCTGAGCCGGCCGCCCGGGCGCCTGGCCGCGCCGCCGGCGCGGGCCGCGACGACGAAGGCCGGTATGGCGAGCGCCACCACGCCGAGGCTCGAGGTCAGACCGAGCGTGAGGCCGTGGGCATCGCCGATCATGCCGGTGATGAGCGGGCCGGGCCCGACCCCCAGAAGGTTGATGACCAGCATGCCGAAGGCGATCATGGTCGAGCGCGTGTGGCCGGGTGAGAGCTCCTGGATGGTGGCAAAAAGCGGTCCAAACCAGGCGGAGGTGCCGGCGCTGGTGACGAACCAGCAGAGGAAGAAGAGCGGCGTCCCCGGCGGGATGTTGTAGAAGACGAGACCGACCGGGGTGAACAGGGCGGTCATCGCCGCGAGGCTCCACAGCCGGCCGTTGCGGAAGCGCTGGGCGCACCAGTCGCCGAACACTCCGCCCGCCAGGTTGCCGAGAATGCCGGCGCCGACCGCCATGCTTCCGGCGAGCAGTGCTGCGCGGGAGTAGGCGTAGCCGCGGTCCTCGACCAGCCAGGTCAGCGAGAGCATCGCCGATCCCGAGCCGTAGCAGAGCAGCGCTCCCCCAAGTAGTACGAAGAGGAGCTCGCGGCGCTCGGCGAGCGCCCTCCCGACATCGCGCAGCAGGTCGCGAGTCGAGGGAAGCGGAGGGCTGCGGTTCGCCGCAGTTTCGGCCGAGGATTGCGGAACCGGCGAGGCCGAAGTCGCGGCTCGCCGCTCTGGCTCGCGGAAGAGGCGCAGCGCGAGGACCGCCGCGAGCCCGACGCCGCCGAGCAGGAAGAAGCAGGCGCGCCAGCCGAAGCGCGGCGCGACGACGCTGCCGACGATCAGGCTGGTCGCCATGCCGAGCGGCACCCCGGTGTAGTAGACGCCGGTGGCGAAACCCAGGCGGCGGCGCGGGAAGGCATCGCCGAGCATGGACAGGGCGGCCGGCGTGAGCGTCGCCTCGCCGATACCGACGAAGATGCGCGGAATGGCGAGCTGCAGGAAGCTTTTCGCCAGCCCCGAGAGCGCGGTCATGGCGCTCCACAGCGCGAGGCCCCCGGCCAGCAGCCGGAGGCGCGGCCAGCGGTCGGCGGCGAGCCCGAGGAAGATCCCGACGAGAGTGTAGAAGAAGACGAAGCCGAAGCCGGCGAGGAGGCCGATCTCGGTCCGCGAAAGGCCGAGATCGGCGATAAGCAGGGGTCCGAGGCTGGCGATCAGGGTGCGGTCGACGAAGTTCAGAACGTTGAGCAGCGTGAGATAGGCGAGCAGCGCGACGGCGGCCCGGCCGACCACGGGCTGGGCGGGATCCGGCGGCGATGGCTGCGATCGCTGCGATGGCTTCCTCGAGGGCATGCGGAGGCGATGATCGCACTGTCGGCGGCCCGACGCTCGACCTGGCTCCCCGGCGGCGGGCCTGGCGGCGGCGTCAGCGCTACCGCAGGCGCGATGTAGCGGGCTTTGGCTGCGGTTTCGCCGGCAGCTTCAGGCCGCGGCCGGCCTTGCGCTCGAAAGCGGCGACTTCGGCCAACGTCATGCGCTGCAGCTGGGAGCGGATGCGCTCGCGCTCGAGTCCCCAGAAGGCGTGGGCGGGACAGGCGCGCCGGTCGGAGCACTCGGCCTTGCCGAGCAGGCAGCCCTCGAGGAAGGCAGGGCCTTCGACGGCGATGACGATCTCGCCCACGGTCAGCTGATCGGCCTCGCGAAGCAGGCGAAAGCCGCCGCGATAGCCGCGTTTGGCTTCGACGATGCCGGCGCCGGCCAGACCGTGGAGGATCTTCGACAGGTAGGGCAGAGGGGCGTCGATCGCGCTGGCGAGATTGCGGGCGAGAATCCAGGCATCGCCCGCGCCGGAGAGGCTCGAGAGTGCGAGAACGGCATAGGAGGTGGAGCTGGAAAGTCCGAACATGAGCTTAGTCTGTGCTCACCGGACATCCAGGTCAAGAAACCCTCCGCTGGGGCGCGGCGGTCGTCTGGTCTAGCATTGGCCTATGAGACCACTTCCCTCCCTTCTCCTCGGATCGGCCCTGTGGGTCAGTGCCGCTCTGCTTTCGCCCGCCGCGGCCCTGGCTGCCCCTGCGGCCTCCGCCCCCGTTCCGGCCGTCGGCTCGCCGGAGTGGATCGTCGACAGCTTCTTCAAGCAGAAGCAGTTCCCGGATCTCGCCCGCTACGCCACGGGCGAATTCGCCGAGCTCTACAAGAGCTCGCCGACCCTGGGCTCGATCGTCCCCGCTGCGGTGACGGTCAGCACCCGAGTCCTCGAGCGCGACGCCCTGAAGGTCGTCTTCGGCGTCACGATGACCGACAGCAACGTGACCAAGGAGTGGTATGCCTACCTGCGGCTCGACGGCGGCACGTTCAAGCTGGAGGCGATCCGCACTCTGACGCTCGGTGCGCGATTCTTCGAGACGCTGGTCGCGACGGAGAAGGCCGCCCTCGCCGGCCGGCTCAACGAGCTCGGAGTGCAGGAGCTCGATCGTTCGCACCTGACGATCGCCGCCGATGCCGAGCTCAAGAACCACTTCGTCTCCCAGAAACCGCTGTTCGACGCGCTGGCGAAGGAGTTCGCCGGGCTGACCGCGATCGACGTGGTGAACTTCGACGGCCGGGTCGCGCCGCCGGGCAGTATCGAGGCCCAGGGTGTCACGATCGAGCGGGTCACCGGCCTCGCCGCGCAGCTGCGCGCGCTGACGCTCGGTGCGGCGATGCGCAAGTACCGCGACTGCGAGGGGTGCGTGGTTTTCATCGTCGGCGGCGACGGCGAGAGCCAGGTCGGCTACCTGCGCACCGCGCCAGGGGCACAAGTGCCGAAGATGTCGCCGCAGAGCTACATCTACATCGAGCCGATCGCCGACGGCTGGTACCTCTTCAAGACCGTTTGAGCCCCCGGACCAGGAGCGACGGGGCGAGGTGGCGAGAGGTTGATCGGTAGAACGGCCGGCCTGGCCCTCGTGGCGATCTGGGCGCTCGGGCAGGCTCTGCGCGATCGCACGCTGGTGACGGCGTGGGCGTTCTACCTGCCCTCGGCCATCGTCCTCGCGATCCTTCTGCTGCTCGCCAGCTTCGAGGCCGTGCGTCGGCGGCGTCGGTCCGCAGCGATCCTGCTGCTGCTCGCGCTGCCGCCGGTGCTCACTCTACTCCTGGTGGAGAATCGCTGGCAGTCTGGCGTCGCCGTCACGGCGCGCGCCGCCGACCTGCGGGTGGTGGCCTGGAACGTCGCCGACTTCCCCCGCGGCGTCGAGCGCGTGGCGGCGCTTCTGCGGCCGCTAGAACCCGATCTGGTGCTCCTATCCGAGGCCCCCGGCAAACCGCCGCAGGAGCTCGAGCACCGGCTGAGCGGAGGGCTGCGCCTGACTCCGGTAGGGTCGATGGCGATCTTCGCCCGCGGTGAGCCGCTCGCGGTCGAATGGCTGGCGCGTGAGGATGAGCTGCAGGTCGCCTTCGTGCGCTGGACCGTCGCCGGCCGGCGGCTGGGGATTCTGGCGGTGAACGTGATCTCCTCGCCGCGCGTGCCGCGCGATCCGCTTCTCGAGCGCGTCCTTGCGATGATCCGGGCGCGAGATCCGGATCTCGTCCTGGGCGACTTCAACTCGCCGCGGCGGTCGCGCGCGCTCACCCGGCTCCCGGTCGGATTCCGCCACGCCTACGACGCTGCCGGCTCGGGCTGGTCCTCCACCTGGCCGGCGACGCTGCCCCTGCTGGCGATCGACCAGACCATCGTCGGACCGAGACTCCTGGTGCGCGGTTACAGCCTGCATACGACCCGTATCAGCGACCACCGCCTGCAACTGACCGAGCTCGACTTCGGCCTGCCGCCGGACGGCGGATCCGGGTAGAGTGCGGCGGGATTTCGCCACGTTGGAGGAGCGGATGGCACTGCGTCGAGCCAGTCTGATCGTGTCGTGGGTCTGCGTAACCGCAGCCGGGTGTCACACTCTGGCGCCGGCGGCGCTGCAGACGCCACCGCCCATAGCTCCTGCAGCCCATTCCGTCCCGTCCGTCCCTTCCCCTTCCAATACCGCGCCGGGCGGCGACGACCGCTTGGGTGGGGTGCTTTGGCTGCAGACGTCGGCCGAGTATCGCGCTCTCGCCCGGGCGGCTTTTGCCCGCGCCCGGCTGGAGCTCGACCGGGCGCTTGCGGACCGCGCCGCCACGGCGGCTCTCGAGCAGCAGGGCGACTACGAGCAGCTGCCGCCCGCGGTCGTCGCCGATGTCGACGAGACATTGCTCGACAACTCACCCTACGAGGCCGACCGGATTCGCGTTGGCGGGCGCTACGAGCCGGCCTCCTGGAACGCCTGGGTCCAGCGCGCGCGTGCCGCCGCGGTGCCAGGCGCGGTCGAGTTTGCCCGCTACGCCGCCGAGCGCGGCGTCACCCTGTTTTACGTCACGAATCGCGCCGCGGCGCTGGAGGAGAAGACGCGTGCGAATCTCGCCGCCGCCGGATTTCCGCTGGCGCCGGATCGCGACACCGTGCTGACGCCGGGCGAGCGCCCCGAGTGGAGCTCCGAGAAGACCACGCGACGCGCCGAGGTCGCACGCTCGTTCCGCATCCTGTTGCTCATCGGCGACGACCTCGGCGACTTCGTGAGCGGCGCGCGGGCGCAACCGGAGGAGCGCGTCACCCTCGCCGAGCGTTACGCCGATCGCTGGCAGAGCAGCTGGATCCTGCTTCCCAATCCCTACTACGGCTCCTGGGAGCGGGCGCTCCTCGACAACCGGCGCGACCTCTCTGACGAGGAGATCCTGCGCCTCAAGCTCGGGCGCCTGCGCGGCAGCGAGTGAAGCTGCCGATCGCATCGCCGGCCGCCGAAAGACCACGGCCTGAGAGTCGCTGGCGGCGCTATTACGCGGTCGTCGAGCGGATTCCCTGCGGGCACGTCGCGACTTACGGCCAGATTGCCGCGCTCGCCGGGCATACCGGCAACGCGCGCGAGGTCGGCTACGCCCTCGCGGCGCTGCCGGAAGCGACCAAGGTACCCTGGCAACGGGTGATCAATGCGCGTGGCGAAGTCAGCCTGCGCCGCGAGCCGGGGCGCGACGGTTTCCAGCGCCATCTGCTCGAAGAGGAGGGGATCTCCTTTGGCCCGGCGGGGCGGGTCGATCTGCTGCGCTTTGGCTGGGAGCCCGGCAGGAAGAGGCTGCGTTGAGGCGCGCACTCCTCAAGCTCTGGCGGGACATGGGCCCGGGCGGTCCATCGTCGATCACGCTCGCGATGTTGACCGCCACGCTCGGGCTCGGGCTGCCGGTGCTCTACCGCCTGCGCACCGTGCTTGGCCACGCGCGACGCGACGAGCGCGCGCCGGCCGATCTGATCCTCGTCCTCGGACGCGAGTTGCGCAACAACCGCCCGACGCCGGTTTTCCAGGCGCGGCTCGAGCACGGTGCGCGTCTGTTGCAGCAAGGTTGGGCGCCGCGCATCCTGGTCTCCGGCGGCGTCACCGGCGACAGCCGGGTGAGCGAGGCCGAGGCGGGGAGGGAGCTCCTCCTCGGGCAGGGGCTCCCCGAGTCCGCGCTGCTCGTCGAGGCGGGCAGCCGGCACACCCTCGAGAATCTCTTCAACGTGCGCGAGACTCTGCGCCGCGAGAGCTGGCAGCGCCTCATTCTGGTCTCCGATCCGCTCCACCTGGCGCGTGCCGCAACGGTCGCGCGCGGGCTGAATCTCGACGTCCTGCTGTCGCCGGCTGTCGATTGCCCGCCCATCTCCGGCTCGCTCGGCTGGGCGGTACGGGCCGGGCACGAGGCTTTCCTCCTGCACTGGTACCACGTCGGCCTGATGTACAGCCGCGCCATTCGCTCCAAACGTCTGCTCGGCAGGGTGACCTGAGCTCCGGGCTAGAATTCACCGTCTCGTTTCGAAAGGAGACTCATTCGTGCGCCGAGCTCTTACGCTGATTGCCGCCTGCGCTGCCGCTTCCACTGTCGCGACTTCGGCCCTTGGCGCGGCGACCGCCGCCGACCTCGACGCGCTCGGCCGCATCCGCGACGAAGGCTTCCACCGGTCGCAGGTCATGGCGATCGTGGAACACCTGACCGACAGCATCGGGCCGCGGCTCACCGGCTCGCCGCAGATGAAGGCGGCGGACGACTGGACGCAGACGAAGTTCCGCGAGTGGGGGCTCGCCAACGCTCACCTCGAGCCCTGGGAGTTCGGCGATGGCTGGAGCTTCACGCGCGCCGAGGTGCGCCTGACGTCGCCGGTGCCGGCGGTGCTCGCGGCGCTACCCAAGGCGTGGACGCCGGGCACCACCGGCGTCGCGACCGGCCGAGCGATCTTCCTCGAAATCGAAAAGGTCGAAGACCTCGAGGCGCACAAAGGCGAGCTCGCCGGCAAGATCCTCTTCCTCAACAAGACGCCCGAACCCAAGGATCCGGCGGCGCCGGTCTTCGACCGCTACGACGCGGCCAAGCTCGACGACCTGGCGAATTTCGACGTCCCGCCGGACAGGGAGGCCGAGTCCTGGCGCGAGAAGGCGCGCAAGCGCCGCGAGCTCTGGTTGAAGGTCGCCGACCTGCTGGTCGCCGAGGGCGTCGTCGCCACGGTCGAGGTGTCGTCGTTCGAGAACGGCGTCGTGCGGGTCATGGGCGGCGGCGGGCAGGGAATCCCGAATCAGCCGCTCGGCGTACCGGCGCTGGTCATGGCAGTCGAGCCGTACGACCGGATACTCCGCCTGCTCGAGCAGGGGGAAGAGGTCGAGCTGGCAATCGACATCGCGGCGAAGTTTCATCGCGAATCGCCGACCACGTGGAACTCGCTGGCCGAAATTCCCGGCAGCGACAAGAGTGCCGAGATCGTCATGGCCGGAGCGCACCTGGACTCGTGGCACGCCGGCACCGGCGCGACCGACAACGCCGCCGGCTCGGCGGTGGTGCTCGAGGCGATGCGCATCCTGAAGGTGCTCGGCGTCAAGCCGAAGCGGACGATCCGCGCCGCGCTGTGGAGCGGCGAAGAGCAGGGCCTGCTCGGTTCCCGGGCCTACGTCACCGAACACTTCGCCTCGCGCCCGGAGCCGACCGACGAGGCCGAGCTGGCGCTGCCGGCGCGCTGGCGCAAGCCCACCTGGCCGATCACCACCAAGCCGGAGCACGCCAAGATCGCGGCCTACTTCAACCTCGACAACGGTGGCGGCAAGGTCCACGGCATCTACACCCAGGAGAATCTGGGAGCGAAGATGCTGTTCGAGAAGTTCATCGAGCCGCTCGAGGATCTCGGCGTCACCACCGTGACCATGGAAAACACCGGCTCGACCGACCACGTGCCGTTTGACGCCGTCGGCCTCCCCGGCTTCCAGTTCATTCAGGACGGGCGCGACTATTTCAGCCGCACCCATCACTCGAACATCGATACTTACGAGCACCTCGCCGAGGCCGACATGAAGCAGGCGGCGGTGGTCATGGCGAGCTTCCTCTACCAGGCGGCAATGCTCGATGGCCCGTTTCCGCGCAAGCCCCTGCCGGTCGAGCCGCCGAAGAAGGAGGAGCCGAAGCGGGAGGAGAAGAAGCGGGACTAGAATGCTCGGGGAAGCGCTCGGGGGCTGGTGCCTCTCGCGGTCTTCAAAACCGTAGTCCGGCGCCGGTTGCGGCGACGGGGGTGGGTTCGATTCCCATGCGCTTCCGCCAAATCAAACGCCCACGAGGCGCCGGCTTGCCGGCGCCTTTCGCTTTTCAGCCATCGAGACGCAGCCACTCGCAGTCCGCGCCGGCGGCGGTCGCAGCAGCGCCGGCACGAATGCGCAGAAGCGCTGTCGCCTGGCCGAAGGCGAGCAGGTCGTGCGAGCCCTGCGGCGAGATCGGGGTGAGGAGCGGCCGGCCGGCGTCGAGCTGCCAGGTTGCCGGTACGAAGCGGTCGCGTCGCTTGCCGGCGCCGAGCGGCGCAGCGAGCGTCCCGGGCAGTGCCGTCGTCCAGAAACCCGCGGCGGAGCCCATCAGCCGCGCCAGCGCCGGCCGCACGAAGAGCCACCAGACGACCATCACCGAGGCCGGGTTCCCGGGCAGACCGAAGATCAGCTGGCCGCCTTCGGCGTGGGACCGGCGCGCGACGAGGAGCGGTTTCCCGGGTTGGATCGCGACGCCGTGGAAGAGCGTCTCGCAGCCGAGGCGGGCGAGGACCGGCACGAGGAAGTCGGCCTCGCCCATCGACACGCCGCCGCAGCAGAGCAGGACGTCCGTACCGACGAGGCCGCGCTCGAGACTCGCCGCCAACGCCTCTGGCTCGTCGCGGGCGATCCCCAGGGAGCGCACCGGGAGTCCCACCTGCGCCAGCTCGGCGAGGAGGAAATCGCTGTGCGAGTCGCGTAGCTGGCCGGGGCCGGGTGTCTCGTCCGGCGGCACGATCTCGTTGCCGGTCAACTGCAGGGCGAGGCGAGGCGGGCGGTGGATCGTCACTTCGCCGATCCCCTGGCTGGCGAGCAGGGCAAGCGCCGCCGGGGTGAGGAGCGTCCCCGCCGGCAGAAGCGCCGCGCCGCGGCGCACCACCTCGCCCTGACGGCGAATGGCGGCGCCGGGGGCGACTGCGGCGGCGGCCCGCATACGCTCCCCTTCGGTGGTCGTCTCCTCGACGCCCACCACCCGATCGGCGCCGGCCGGGACCGCCGAGCCGGTCATGATGCGCATCGCCTGCCCGGCCGAAAGCGTCGCCCCGAGCGGGTCGCCGGCGAAGCGGGTGCCGGCGACCGGATACCAGCCGTCCGGCGGGGCATCGCCGGCGAGGGCGAAGCCGTCGAGGGCGGAGAGGTCGCAGGGAGGCAGGTCGGTCGTGGCGACGAGGTCGGCGGCGAGGACGCGGCCGGCGGCCAGCCGCCGCTCGAACTGTTGCGGCGGCAGCGGCGTGAGGTGTGGGAGCAGACGTTCCCAGGCGGTTTCGGGTGCGAGCATACGGAGTGGTCTATCAGAGGGTCCGGCGGGCTGCAACCTCGACGCCGGCGTCGCCGCGCCGGCGCGGTATGATTGCGGTTTCGATGGAGCGCCCCGTGGAACGCACCTCTCAGTATCGCGGCGACCTGCGCCAGACGGCGCTGCCGGAGATGCTCGCGATCATTCATCAGGCGCGTGTCGCCGGAGTCGTCGAGGCTGTGCTCGGCGACATCACCAAGCGCGTCTTCCTCGAGAACGGCTACGTCGTGCACGCCTCGTCGTCGGATCTGGCGGACAGTCTCGGTGGCTATCTGCGCCGCGTCGGCAAGCTCTCGGAGGCCGATTTCCGCGTTGCGATGGCCAAGCGCGCCGCCGGCGGGAGGCGTCTCGGCGAGCTGTTGATCGAGCAGGGGACGATGTCGCCAGCACAGATCTTTCAGGCGATCCGCGAGCATGTCGAAGCGATTGTCTGGAGCCTGTTCGCCTGGGAAGAGGGCGACGTCACTTTCAACATCGGGGCGATCGATGCCCGCGAGTTGGTGCGGATTCAGATTCCGCTGCGGCAGGTCATCGTTCAGGGAGTGAAGCGGGCGGCGAACGCCAAGTCGCTGGTCACTCGCATGGGCGGGAAGGAGACGCTCTTCGGCCCGTTCTACAAGCTCGAGGACCTCATCGACGTCGCGCTCGACATCGAGGAGTACAAGCTTCTCGCCATGGTCGACGGCAAGCGGTCGCTCTACGATCTCGCGACCAAGGGCCCCCTCGCACCGCCGGAGAACGCCCGGCTGCTCTATGCCTACAGTGTGCTGCAACTGATCCGGAAAGTCGGAGTCGCCGATCCGGCGGCGGCGCCGGGGGTCATCAAGATCAAACTGCGTTCCGAGAGTTGACCGGAGAAGAGGTCGAACGATGCCGCTTTACGAGTATCTCTGCGAGTCGTGTGGTGAACGCACCGAAATCCTGCAGCGTTTCAACGATCTGCCGGAGGTCGCCTGCCCGAAGTGCGGCGCGGCGATGCGTCGGCTCCCTTCGGCGCCTTCCATTCAGTTCAAGGGCAGCGGTTTCTATCTGACCGACTACGCCAAGAAGTCGGGCGGGACCGAAGGCACCTCGCCGCGCGGCGGATCGGACAAGGCCGCCGACAAGGCGGGCGAGAAGGGCAGCGAGGCCGGCGCGGCGAAGAGCGCAGGGTCGGAGTCGGCGGCTGGTGGCGGCGGTTCGGCCGCGGCGGATTCGGCGCCTGCCAGTCCCGCACCGTCGACTTCAGCGTCGCCCGCCGCCGGGGGCGCCAAGGGCTCGTCCGGTTCGGGCGGGGCATGAGGGTCTCGCGGCACCTGCGTTGCGCTCTCGCGCCGCTGCTGCTCGCCCTCGTTGCCGCGACGGTGCCCGCGGCGACGATCCCGGCCGCGAAGCTCGTTCTCCATCCGGTGCCGCTCTACGGCGCCGACATCCGCAGCCTGGTCTTCGACCCGGCGAATCCCGACCGCGCTTTCGCCGGGACCTCGGCGGGGCATGTCTATTTTTCGGACGATGGCGGCGCCAGTTTTCGTAACGCCGGTGCCGAGCTTCCCTTTCCGAACTGGGTCGTCGGCACACTGCTCTTCGACGATAATCGTCCGGGGCGTCTCTGGGCTGGACTCTGGGGCATCTGGGGCGGCGGCCGGGTCGCCTTCTCGGACGACTCCGGCGCGACCTGGACGATCCGACGCGGGAGCGCGAGCGGTGAGGCCCAGGTCTACGCGCTGGCGACGGTGCCTGGGGCGCGGGATCGCCTCTTCGCCGGCACCCGCGCCGGCGTCGAGCTCTCCGACGACGCCGGCGTCAGCTTTCGTCCCGTCGGCCGGGATCTGCCGGGACTGATCCACGTCTCGAGTCTGCACGTCGATCGCCAGCGGCCGCAGGTCGTCGTCGCTGGAACATGGCGCCAGGGCTATCGCAGCGAGGACGGCGGCCGTACCTGGCGCGGCATCTTCGACGGCATGATCCTCGACACCGAGGTCTTCTCCCTGCACGCCTCCGCCGAGCGCCCGGGTGAGCTCTGGGCGTCGACCTGCGGTTGGGTTTATCGCGGCGACGGCCTGGGCGACAAGTGGACACGCTTCCAGACCGGCCTCTCCGAACGGCGGACGCCGAGCTTCGCGGTACTGCCGGGCGAGCGGCTCCTCGCGGGGACCGTCGCCGGCGCCTTTCTCTCGACCGACCGCGGCGCGTCGTTTCGGCGGACGACCCCGGAGTCGCTCGCGGTGTTGGCGATCGCCTACCATCCGGCGCGGCCGGACCGGATTCTGATCGGCACCGAGGGCGCCGGCATCTGGAGCTCGACCGATGCCGGCGAGAGCTTCCGGGCGCGGCCCGTCGCGATGCGGAATCTGCGCGTCCCGGCGCTCGATCAAGACGGCGCGCAGCTCTTCGCCGCCGTCGCCCACGCCGGTCCGGCCTCGGGTATCTACCGCTCGCCGGACGGCGGCAGCTCGTTCGAACCGTTGCCCTCGGAGTTGCCCACGGTTCTCGCGATGGTGACCGCCGGCGGGCGGCTCTTCGTCGCCACCGAGCGCGGTCTGTTCGAGCGCGAGCGTCCGGCGGGCGTCGACGCCGAGACGGCGGTGCCGATGCGGTTCCAGCGCATCGCCGAGCTCGGAGATCGGCGCGTCGAGCAGCTGGCGGCGGCTGCGGGGCGAGTCGTGGCGCGGACTCGCGAGGCGCTCTTCGAGCTCCAGACAGCGATCCCCGGCGGGCACTTTGACCTTCTCGCGCTCGGCGGACCGGCAGCTACCGGACATCGGGCACCGTCCGGACCACGCTCGGTGGCGCTCGCCGCCGGGGACCTCTGGGTCCTCCGCGAGGACGGTCTGGCGCGGATGGTGAGCGGCAAGCTCCAGGCCGCGAGTCTGCCCTATCCGCCGGCGCCGGGCAGCGAGCTGTTCAGCGTGGCGGACGTCCTGCACTACTCCGGCGGGGAGGGTCTTTTCCGGCGCGACAGTCTCTCGGGCGCCTGGGTACCGGTGCGCTCCGGTCCGGTGCGGACGATCGCCACCGGCAGCGCGCGCTTTCCGTATCTGGTCGAGGCGCAGGGCGCGCTCGCGCTGTACGCGCTGCCGCCGCCGGCGGTGGCGGGAGAGGGCGACTGGCTGACGATCGACCTGCCCTATCCGGCCGGCGAGACGCTTTCGGCGCTGGTGGTCGGCGACCGGCTGCTGCTCGGCTCCTCGGGATTCGGCGTCTGGCAGGCGATACTGCCGTCGACGTTCCGGACTGCTCCGGTCGCCGGCGGGGTTCAGCGCTCGCTGTCGAGTGACGCAAGTATCCGCAAGTAGGTCTCGTAACGGTTGGCGTCGAGCGCGCCGGAGGCCGCCGCCTCGCGCACCGCGCAGCTCGGCTCATGGGAGTGGCTGCAGTCGTTGAACCGGCAGTGCGGCGCCAGCGGCTCGAACTCCTCGAAATAGAGCGACAATTCCTCGCGCGAGAGCTGCCAGAGACCGAACTCGCGGATCCCGGGTGTGTCGATGATCCGCGTCTCGTTCGGCAGGCGGTAGATCCGCGCCCGGGTCGTCGTGTGCCGGCCGCGCGCGTTCATCGTCGAGACCTCTCCGACGCGGACGTCGAGCTCGGGCGAAAGCGCGGCGAGAAGCGAGCTCTTGCCGACGCCGCTGTGGCCGACGAAAACCACGGTCTTCCCGGCGAGCAGGGAGCGCAGCTCCTCGAGACCGAGACCGCTCTTCGCCGAACAGAAGAGGAACGGGATGCGCAGTGCCCGGTAGGGGGCGAGCCTCTCCAGCTCGGGGTCGATGGCGGCGTCGGAACCGGCGGAGCCGGGTGCTTCCGCGAGGTCGTACTTGTTGACCACGATCGCGGCCGGCACTCCGCCGTGGGCGAGCGCGACGAGAAAGCGATCGAGCAGGCCGGTGGCGAGCGCCGGCTTGCGCAGCGCGGTGACGACCACAGCGAGGTCGAGATTCGCGGCCAGCACGCGCTCGCGGTGGGCGAGCAGGGGGTCGGGACGCGAGAGCCGGCTCCAGCGCGGTAGAACCTGGGCGACCACCAGCTCGCCGCTCGGCCGCCGAGCGACCCGCAGCCGGTCGCCCACGGCGAGGTCGCTCTTCTGCACGAGCGCCAGCGCCTTGGGCAGGTGGCAGACGACGATCTCGCCCTCCATCTCGGCCTCGCACTGGCCGCGCGAGATCGCGACGACCAGGGCCTCGCCGGGAAGTACCTGGTCGCTGGTCTCCGTCGCGCCGTCGGCGGGGCCGGCGCCGGGCTCCGGCAAGGGCGCCCGCAGGCGCTCCGCCCTGCGGTCGATTCCCTCCGAACGCCGCTGTCCGCGCTTCTGGCGCAGCGGGAGGTCGTCGTAATCGTGCTCGTCCATTGGGTGGGTGGGTGGGGGTGGGTGGGCGCCGCCGTCAATCCTGCACGCCGGTGACGCCGGCCTTGCGGGCATAGTAGCGGAACGAGCGGAAGCTCATCCGCAGCAACTCCGCAGCCTGCGTCTGCACGCCGCCGCTGCGGTCGAGTGCCTGCCTCATGATATCGGCACGAATGCTCTCGAGGAGCGCTTCGAGATCGAGACCGTCGGGCGGAAGTGCCACCCCCTGATCGTCGCGCGGCCCGAGGTCGGCGAGCGAAGTAGGCAGGTCGGCGGCGGTGATCGCGCTTGCGGTCGACAGCGCGATCGCCCGCTCGATGAGATTCTCGAGCTCGCGGACGTTGCCGGGCCAGCTGTGGCTTTCGAGAAGTCGCATGGCCTCGGCCGAGATCCGCTTCGGCGGGATGCCGAGCGCGTGGCTGTACTTGTGCAGGAAATGATCGACCAGGAGGGGAATGTCCTCCCGCCGCGATCGCAGCGGCGGGATCGAGATGGGGATGACGTTGATGCGGTAGAAGAGATCCTCGCGAAACTCCCCCCGCGCGATTTTCTCCACCAGATTCTGGTTGGTGGCAGCGATGATCCGGACGTCGACGGGGTCCTCGTTCGTTCCGCCGACCCGGCGCACGACCTTCTCCTGCAGAACCCGGAGGAGCTTGACCTGCATCGGCAGGCTCATCTCGCCGATTTCGTCGAGAAAGAGGGTGCCGTGGTTGGCTTCCTGGAAGAGGCCTTTCTTGTCGCGCAGGGCGCCGGTGAAGGCGCCGCGCTCGTGTCCGAAGAGCTCGCTCTCGAGGAGGTTCTCGGGCATGGCGCCGCAATTGATGGACAGCACGCGCTGCGTGGCGCGGGGACTGGAGAAGTGAATGGCGCGGGCGATGAGCTCCTTGCCGGTGCCGCTCTCGCCGTGGATCAGGACGGTCGACGCCGTGCGCGCGACGCGTTCGATGAGGCCGAAAATCGCCTGCATCTTCGTGCTGCGCCCGATGATGTTCTTGAAGGCGTAGCGCTGCTCGAGCTCGCGCCTGAGGTAGGTGTTCTCCTCGTAGAGCCGGTTCTTCTCGAGGGCGCGCTCGAGCACCGCCTTGAGCTCATCGATATCGAACGGCTTGGACACGTAGTCGTAGGCGCCCAGCTTCATCGCATCGATGGCGTTCTTGGTGGAGGTATAGGCGGTCATCATGATGACCGAAATTCGCGACTCGCCGCCCTTGATCTCCCGCAGCAGCTCGAGGCCGTTGCCGTCCGGCATCATCATGTCGCAGAGCACCAGGTCGGGCGTGCGTTCAGCAAGCTGCTCCCGCGCCTCGCGAACGGAGCGTGCGGTCGTCACGGAAAGCCCCTCGCCGGAGCACAGAACGGAGAGGAACTCGAGCAGGCTCGTCTCGTCGTCGACGATCAGGATGCTTCCGGATAGCACTCAGGCCTCCGACGCCACGGGCAGTGCAGCGGGATTGTGAACGGGCAGGGCGACGACGATCCGGGTGCCGGCCGCGGGCCGGCTCTCGACGCTGATCGAACCGCCATGCTCCTGGACGATCCGGTAGACGATCGCCATGCCGATGCCGGTGCCGGAGTCGAAAAAGGACTGGAAAGGATGGAACAGCTTGGCGCGCTGCTCCTCGGACATGCCATGTCCGGTGTCGCGGAACTCGATGCTGTAGGCCTCGCCGCGCAGCTTGCCCTCGATGTGGAGCCTCCCGCCTCCGGGCATGGCGCGCAAGGCGTTCCGCGCGAGATTCCAGAAGATCTGGCTGATCTGGTCAGGGTCGCCGGTGAGCTGGGCCGACTCGGGGTCGAGCTCCAGGGTGAACTCGTGTCCACCAGTCGCCTCCTCGGAGTTGCGCAGCAGCGCGGTGTTCTCGGCGAGCAGTGCGGCGATGTCGAACCTCGCCGCGGCCCTCTCCCGTGGCCGCGCGAAGCGCAGGAATCCCTTGATCGTCCGGTCGAGCCGGAGGCTCTCCTTGACGATGATGTCGAGCAGCCGTCGCTCCTTCTGCTCGACGGCAATCGATGCGGAGAGCAGTTGCACGGAGCCAGAGATCGCGGCGAGTGGATTGCCGACTTCGTGCGCCAAGCCGGCCGCCAGCTCGCCGACGGCGGCCATGCGGTCCTTGAGACGCAGCTCCTCCTGCAGCCGGCGCCATTGCGAGAGATCCTGGAAGACGACGATCCAGCCGGTCGGGACATCGTGGGCATCGGTCAGCCGGGTCACCGTGAAGCCGATCGGCAGCCGCTCGGAGCCACGTTCGACGACGAGCTCGGAGCGCGTGAAGCGGTCGGGGCTCCTTACCGAGGCCGCCGCGGCCCACTCGGTCTCGGAGAAAAGCCCGCTCTCGGAGATCGGCCTTCCCAGCAGCGCGAGCTCGCTGGCACCCAGGATCTCGAGCGCCGCGCGGTTCACCGTCGTCACCCTGGCCTCGAGGTCGGTCGAGATGAGCCCGCTCGAGATCGACTGGATCACGTCGCGATGGAAGACCTCGAGGTTGGCGAGGCTGCCGGTCTTCTCGGCGAGCTCCTCTTCGGCGCGGGAAGCGCTCTCTCCGAGGTAGGACGTCAGGAGCGCCACGGCATAGAAGCCGAAGAGATGCACCGCGAGGTTGTAGGAGATGCGGAAGGAGAGCTCGAGATCGGTGGGCAGCGGCGAGAGCGCCGGGATCCAGCTGCGCGCCAGCGCGGTGAGCAGTGTCGCGTAGAGAATGTAAGCGAGCCCGGCTATGGTCAGGGCGGCGCGCCGTTGCAGGATGACGGCGGACACCATGATCACCACCAGGTAGAGCATCGAAAACGGGCTGGTGATGCCGCCGAAGAAGTAGATCAGTCCGGAGACCAGCAACAGGTCGCCCGCGAACTGGATATAGGCGTGCCAGAGAGGCCGAGCCGCGAGCAGCCGCAGCAGGGCGATGTGCACGATGCTCGCCACGTAGGTAGCGGCGACGAGAACGAAGAGGAGGTTGAACTCCGGCAGCTCGCCGCGCGAGGAGAGCTCGAAGACGAGATAGGAGAGCAGGACGCTCGAGATCATCACCAGCCGGAAGGCGATGAGCCATCGGAGATGACGTTCGAGATTCGGCAGATGGCGGGTGGGGCTCATGGGAGAGAGAGATCGAAAAGGGAGGGGGCGAACCCCCTCCCTCGAACGGCAGGCCAGCCCGGTCCGGAGAACTGCGTCTGCGGCCGCCTATTCGATCTTCTGCAGAATGGCGTACATCGGCATGTACATGGCCGTTACGATCGTACCGATGATGCCGCCGAGCACGACGATCATGAGCGGTTCGAGGAGCTTCATCAGGCCTGCCACGGCCGTGTCGACCTCCTCTTCGTAGAAGTCGGCGATCTTCGACAGCATCTGATCGAGGGCGCCAGTCTGCTCGCCGACGTTGACCATCTGCACGACCATCGGCGGGAAGACCTTGGTCTCGGCCAACGGACCGGAGATCGTCTTGCCCTCCTCGACGCTCTTGCGCACGGCCATGATGGCATCCTCGACGATGGCGTTGCCGGAGGTCTTGGCGGTGATCTCGAGGCCGTCGAGGATCGGCACGCCGGATGCCGTCAGGGTGGAGAGGGTGCGGCAGAAACGCGCCACGGCGATCTTCCGCACGAGCATGCCGACGACCGGAAGCTTCAGCATGAAGCCGTCGATGACCCGCCTGCCGCGTTCGGTCTTGTGGTACTTCTTTACGGCCGCGATGATCAGGAAGATGGCGATGATGATCAGCGGGAAAAACCGGCCAAGGAAGTTGCTGGCGCCGACCACCGCCCGCGTCAGGAAGGGGAGCTCGCCGCCGAGGCCGGCGAACAACTGGGCGAACACCGGGATCACCTTCCACAGGATGATCGTCACCACGCCCGCTGCGATCACGATGATCGAGACGGGATAGATCAGCGCCGACTGTACCTGCGCGTTCAGGCGCACGACCTTCTCGATGTAGGTCGCCAAGCGCTGCAGGATGACGTCCAGGATACCGCCGGCCTCGCCGGCCGCGATCATCGAGACATAGAGATTGTCGAACGCTTTGGGGTGCTTGCGCATCGCGTCGGCGAGATTGGAGCCCGACTCGACATCGGTACGCACCTGCTGGATGATCTCGCGGAAAGTGCGGTGCTCCTCTTGCTCGCCGAGGATCTCGAGACACTGTACGAGGGGCAATCCGGCGTCGAGCATCACCGAGAACTGGCGGGTAAAGATCGCCACCCGTTTGGCGCCGACTCCCCGCGGAAACTTCGGGATGAGGCGGAGCTCGCGGCCCTTCTCCTTGATCGAGGTCAGCTGCACATTCTGGCGCCGCAGGATGGCGGTCGCGGCATCGCGCGTGTCGGCGATCAGGATACCCTCCTGAAAAGCGCCGAAGCGGTTCTTGCCCTTCCACACGAAACTGGGCATCTCTTAGCTCCTCTGCGCCACCGGCGCGCCGGGGCCCTCGATCATGTTCTGGTTCATGGCGGTGGGACCGCGCGAAATGATCTCCTGCAGCTCTTCCGGGTAGGAGGATCGGTTCAGCGCGACTTGCAGGCTGATCATGCGCTTGAAATAGAGCGCGGCAAGGGCCTGATTGAACGTCTGCATGCCGTACTTCGCCTGGCCGGTCTGCATCATGCCGTAGATCTGATGAACCTTGTCCTCGCGGATGAGATTGCGGATCGCGGCATTGGGCACCAGAATCTCCATCGCCAACGCCCGGCCCTTGCCGGTGGCGCGCGGCAACAGCGACTGGCAGAGGATCCCCTCGAGGACGAAAGACAGCTGCACGCGGATCTGACCCTGCTGATGGGCGGGGAAGATGTCGACGATGCGGTTGATCGTCTGCGCGGCGGAGTTGGTATGCAGGGTGGCGAAGGTCAGGTGGCCGGTCTCGGCGATGCGCAGCGCGGATTCGACGGTTTCGAAGTCGCGCACCTCGCCGATCAGCACGACGTCGGGATCCTGGCGCAGCGCGGAGCGCAGGGCGTTGGCAAAGCTGTGGGTGTCGGCGTGCAGCTCACGCTGGTTGACGATGCACTTCTTGTGGCTGTGCAGGTATTCGACCGGATCTTCGATCGTCACGATGTGCTCGGCGCGCTCGCGGTTCACCTTGTCGAGCATCGCGGCCAGCGTGGTCGACTTGCCCGAGCCGGTCGGTCCGGTGACGAGCACCAGCCCGCGCGGCTTCTCGCAGATCTTCTCCACCACTGCCGGCAGGCCGAGCTCGCGGAAACTGCGGATCTCGTACGGAATCTGCCGGAAGGCCGCGGCAATGGCGCCACGCTGGTGGAAGACGTTGGCGCGGAAGCGCGCGAGTCCCTTGATACCGAACGAAAAGTCGAGCTCGAGGTCCTCTTCGAGGCGGTGCTTCTGATTGTCCGTCAGGATCGAGTAGGCGATCTGTTTGGTTTCGGTCGGCGTGAGCGGCGGAAGGTTCAGCGGCTTGAGGACGCCGTCAATGCGAACCTGTGGCGGGGAGTTGGTCGTGATGTGGAGATCCGACCCTCCCTGCTCGACCATCGTCTTCAACATCTGATTCAAAGTCGGCGGCATGGCCTCCTCCGAAAGACTTCTGCGACAAGAAGTGTCACGGCCGAGTGTACACGAAGGGCAGGCCCTCCGCCACGGCGTGAGTCACACCGCAAATGGCGGCAAGCACGAGAGTTCCGGCGGCAAGCCGAAGCAGAAAAGCGGATCGCCTGGTAAGAGAAAAGGCCCGCGGTGTGAACACCGCGGGCCTCGGAGCGCCGGACCCGAAGGTCCGGAGAGCCGTCCTCAGTAGCTGACCTTCAGCTGATAGGTCGTCTTCGTGGCGGAGTAGCGGTAGACGCGCACGTAGACGTTGATCGCCGACGCGCCGGTGTTCTTCCAGGTCGCCGTCTCGGCCGTGCTGCCACCGGCCGTGGAGCTCGCGACCGCCGAGCCGGTGGTCGAGTTGTAGATGTAGAGGTCGTAGTCGACCGTCAGGCCGTTGAGCAGCGCCGTGACCGTCGCGCCCGCCGGCAGCGAGAGGCGGAAGTAGTCGTTCTGGTTCGACGAGGCGTCGTTGGTGAAGGTGCCCGAGATCTGGTTGCACGCGCCGGAGATGGCCTGGGGCGCCGTCCGGCTGTTGTTCGCTTCGACCTCGGTCGTATTGGTGCAACCGCCTCCGCCGCCCGTCGCGTAGCTGCCGACCAGTGACACGCCGGAGTAGGTCGAGTAGGCGTTCAGCATGACGTAGTAGGTGCCGGTTCCTGGAGAGGCGAAGGTGCAGGTCTCGGCGTTGCCGTTGACGTACGGACGGCAGTCATAGGTGGTGGTGGTCGGCGCCGCGCCGAAGCGGACGTACATGTCCACGTCGCCGGTGCCACCGGAGGTCTGGAAGACCAGATTGGAGGCGCCCGCGGGCACCGCCATCGTCCAGTTCTGCTGGTTGCCGGTGGCGCCGGAGATGCCGGTCACCGGTACGCCGTTGGTGAGGACACTGCCGCCGCCGGAGCAGGCCGCGGTGGTCACCGACGCCTGCGCCGAGTTGCCCGAAGAGCAGCTGCCGTTCGAGGCCGAAACGACATAGTAGTAGGTCGTATTGCAGGTGAGGCCGCTGTCGGCGAACGGGCTAGCCGAAGACGTGCCAACCGAGCTGTACGGTCCGCCGCTCACCGTCGCACGCGAAACCGAGTACGAGGTCGCTCCCGAGGAAGCGCTCCAGGTCACGCTCGCCGTGGTCTGGGCCGAGGACGAGGCGGCGACTCCGGTCGGCGCGGCCGGTGGCGTGCAGGTGCCGGCGACCGGGGTCACCGAGCGGCAGGTCGAAGGACCCGAGGCCGCGGCCTCGTTGCCCGAGGGCTGCGCCACCACCTGGTAGTAGTAGGTGAGGCCGTTGGCGACGGCGGTGTCGTTGTAGCTCGTGCCGCTCAGGTCGTTCGCCGCCTTGGTGAAGCCGGCGTTGCAGCCCGACTCGTTGCGGTATACGTCGTAGACGCCCGTCGAACCGCTCCACGACAGCGCGACCGAGTTGCTGCCGGCCGTCGCCGTGAGCGCCGGGACCGCAGGCGGCGTGACGCCGACGAAAGTCGTGTTCCAGGCGGTGTCGGTGGTGCAGGCGATGCCGTGACGGTTGAACGCCGCGCCGAGGGCGGCGCCGTGCGGCGTGCCGTCGTTCAGGTTGCCGTTGTCGTCATCCACCGCGCGCATGGCACGCCACATCGTGCCGGTCGAGCAGCCGTTCGAAGTCCAGGTGCCCGACGCAGTGCAGACGAAGCCCTTGGTCGAGGTCGAGCGCGAAAGGTACCAGAGGCGGTCGGTCGTGGCCCAGGCGGAACCGGTGCCGGGGCTCGGCAGATCGCGGTTGGCGAAATCCCAGAGGGCCTCGGAGGCGACATACGACTCGCAGTGCCCTTCACGGCCGCAGGGTCCCTTGTAGTTGGTACTCGTCGGGCACCTCGCCTGGGTGAAGTTGGAGACTGTCGACGGGGTGTTGGCGGCGTGCTTGGCGTAGTCGATGTCGCGGACGCCCGAGCAGGCCGTGCAAGTGTTGCCGTAACCGCCGCAGTTCGCCGAACCGAGGAAGCCGTTGCCGATGCAGGAGGCGTGGGTGAACAGCGCGGCCGAGAAGTCGCCGTAGGTCTCGCCCGTGCCGTTGTCGGCCGACGAGCCGTTGCCGTCGTTCGAGTCGAGGCCGTGGCCCCACTCGTGCAGCGACACACCCGGCAGCTCGCCGGTGTTGGCGCACCCGCCGCCAGACTTGAAGAAGTTGAGCGCCGAACCGTCCCAGTAGGCGTTGCAGGTCTGGTTCAGGTTGACCTTGACGGTGAGTGAAGCACCGAGCCAGCTGTTGGTCGGCAGCCAGCCGCGGCCGATCTCCTTGGCGCGGTTGACGTTGTAGAACTGGGTGCGGGCCGC
>JBDTQT010000009.1:0-37483 GCA_039932055.1 Thermoanaerobaculia bacterium | reverse complement strand
ATGCGCAGGTAGAGATCGATGTCGAGGGCGTTGTGATGGGTGACGAACGGCCGCGCCGAGGCGCCGCCGGGTATCGCCTGCATCATCGGCGTCTCGACCTCGAGGAACCCGTGGCGATCGAAGAAGGCCCGCAGGCCGGAGACGATCCCAGCACGGATCTCGAACACTCGCCGCGATTCGGGATTCGCCACCAGATCGAGATAGCGTTGGCGATAGCGGATCTCAGTGTCGGCCAAACCGTGCCACTTCTCGGGCAGCGGGCGCAGCGCCTTGGCGAGCAGCGTCAGGCGCTCCGGCGCGATCGACAACTCACCCACCCGCGTGCGCAGCAGCTCGCCCTCGGCCAGCAGATAGTCTCCGAGATCGAGGACGTCTACCAGCTCGTTCGATGCCGCGTCCAGAAGGTTGCGGCGGATGAACAGCTGGAGCTTGCCGACGCCGTCGTGCAGGTCGACGAAAACGAGCTTGCCCTGTTCGCGGATGGCGCGGATCCGCCCGGGAACGCGCAGGCGACGCTTGTCCGCCGCCAACTGCTCGGCGGAAAACCCGCTGAACTCCGCCTGAACCGCGGCTGGCTCCAAGTCGAAGTCGCACCGCGCCGGGAAGGCGTCGACTCCGCGCGCGGCCAGGTCGGCGCGCTTCTTCCTGCGATTGGCGATCTGCTCGTCGAGCTCCGACATGGGAGGCGAAGGATACCCGAAAGCTGCCGCCGAAACCTGCTGCTAGGATCGGCGGTCATGCAACATTGGCAGGCAGAACTGGCGCAGGCCGTCGCCCGATGGCGCGACCTCGGACGCCCGGCTCCGGATGTCGCCCTGGTCGCCGGCTCAGGCCTTTCCGTCGATCTCGGCGCGCCGATGGCCGGGCCCGAACCGCTCGCCCGATGGCTGCCGTTCCCGGTGCACGGCGTCGCCGGCCATCGCCATGAGGTCGAGCTGCTCGAGGTCCCCGGAGGCCGCCGGGTGCTCTATTTTCGCGGACGCCTCCACGGGTATCAGGGCTATGCGCCGGCGGACGTAGTCTTCCCCGTCCGCTTCGCGGCACTGCTGGGGGCGAAGGTGCTGGTGATGACCAACGCCGCCGGCGGTGTCTGTCCGGAGTGGCCGGCCGGAACGCTCGCGGCGGTCTCTGACCACTTGAACCTCACCGGCACCAACCCGCTCGCCGGCGAGCCGCCCGCGACCTGGGGGGCACGCTTCCCCGACATGACCGATGCCTACGATCCCGGCCTGCGCGCGATCGCCCGCCGGCACGCGCGCGAGCTCGGCTTCGACCTTCACGAAGGGGTTTACGCCGGCCTCAATGGTCCGAGCTACGAAACGCCCGCCGAGGTCCGGATGCTGCGCACCCTGGGCGCCGACCTGGTGGGGATGTCGACCGTGCACGAGGTCATCGCCGCCCGCCACCTCGGCGTGCGGTGCCTCGTCCTGTCGCTGGTGGCCAATCCGGGCGCCGGCGTCACCGACGCGCCGCTGACTCATGAGGAGGTTCTGGAAGCCGGGCAGGCATCGGCGAAGAGGGTGCGCGCTCTGATCGAAGCGCTGCTCGCCGACCCCGACCTGCTCTGAACCGCACCCGCCAGTCGGTGTCGCGACCTTTCAGGTCGAGGCCGGCCGGTTGACCAGCAACCAGAGGCCGGAATAGTCGCGGATCAACCGCATACGCAGCAGTTGGAGCTGCTGCGCCTCGATGAAATTGCCATCCTGCACCGCGACGTCGATGACGCTGCTGAAGCGCTGTACCACCGCATCGGCCGCCCGGGTCGTGGCGCGCGCGCGCTCGAACACCGGTGCGTCCTTGGTGACCGCCGTTTCGTCGAGCAACTCGGCGATCTCGCCAGCCTCCTGGTTGATTCGCAGGCGCAGCGCAGCCGCCTCGAGCAGGAAGGTCTCGGTCTCGATGTCGCCGCTGTGGGAGACGTGGATCAGGCGATAGGCGATGATCTCGCGCGGTTCGAGGCGCAGGTGATAGATGTCGCGCGCCAGTGCCACCGCCTTCGGATCGTCCTGGCTGTCGGTCGAATCGAGCGCCTCGATGATCTCTTGCATGTGCGCGGAAGCCATTCCCCTGGCCTGGGCCGAGGCGATCTCGCCCTGCGAAGGGCGGGTGTCGCCGGTGGCGCCGCTGGATCCGCCGATGTCGAGCCCCGACGCGCGCTCCTCGCGCCGCGCGGCCAGCCGCGGAGCGAGCTCCCCCACCTGCCGGCGAAGAAGATCGAGATCGCCGAGCTTGACGTTGTCGCGCTGCTGGCTACGCTCGAGGTGAGCCATCGACTGCCGGAGGTCGGAAATCTCCGCCGCCAGCGGCGGGTCGCTGCCGACCTCGCTCTCGAGCTCGAGTATGCGGTTCGACTCGTCGAAGATGCGCTGCTCCTCCGAGCGGTAATACAGCCGGACCTTGTTCTTGACCGCCAGATTGGTCTCGACGACCACGGCCATCAGCTCCGGATGAAAGAGGTAGCGCCCCATCTCGTGCTTGAGCTCGCGATAGCGCTGGATGAAGCCACTGCCGGTGAGCGCCTCGAAACTTCCGAGTCCCGAGAGCTCGCGGCGGAACTCCTCGACTTGCGCGCGTCGGGAAGCGAGCATGGCGGGCTCGATCTCGACTCCCGGGAGCGCCGCCCAGAAACCCTCGAAGAGCTCGCGGAGGCGGGTCGGGTCCCGCAGAACGAAGAGCCCGGTCACCCGGTCGAGCTCTTCGGAGAGCTTGGAGACCAGGAAGTCGAGCTTGTCCTGGCGCTCGCCGCCGAGGCTGCTGTCGGAGGAATTGGCGAGATAGAAGCGCACCATCTGGGCTAGGATCTGTTCGTCGAAGTTCTTCACGCGGTCGAAGAACTGACGCAGCAGCGAAGCCGAGACCCGGGAGTCGGTGGCGGAGAGAATGCCCGTCATCTGGGCGAGTTGGCGCTCGACCTGGTCGAGCTGCCGGGCGAGACGGTCGCCTTCGCCGCCGTTCAGGTTGTCGGCGATCGACTTGAGGGTGCCGTGAATCTCCTGAAAATCGGACGGATATCGCCCGATCTCTACTTCGGCGAAGAATTTCTGGATTCCCTGCAGGAACTGATGGAAGGTCCAAGCCGACTTGAAGCGGCTCGCCAGGTCGACATAGCGTCGATGCAGAACGGCGATGTCGGGTGTCGTCACAGTCGCCCAGGTTTGTTCGAGTGAGGATTCTAAAGCATGGAGAGCCAGAAGGATAGCCACAAAATCCGGGTGCTGCTCGACGAGCAGACAATCGCGACGCGGGTGCTCGAGCTGGCTACCCAGATCGATGCCGACTTCGCCGGCAGCAGTGATCTGGTGGCGATCGGCGTGCTCAAAGGGTCGGTCTTCTTCTTCACCGACCTGGTCAAGCGCTTGCAGACGCCGCTGCGCATAGACTTCTTCCAGACCACCAGCTACGGCACCGGGACGACCGCCGGCGAAGTCCGCATCAAGCGCGACATCGACCTGTCGATCCGCGGCAAGGACGTCATCCTGGTGGAGGACATCATCGACACCGGCTGGACGCTGCGCACGATCCTCGACCTCTTCCGTTTTCGCGGCGCCCGCAGTGTCAAGCTCTGCGCCCTGCTCGACAAGCACGAGTCGCGGGAGGTCGAGGTGCCAATCGACTACTCCGGCTTCCGCATTGGCCGCGAGTTCGTCGTCGGCTACGGTCTCGACTTCAACGAGCGCTACCGCAACCTGCCCTAT
Organism: Thermoanaerobaculia bacterium; assembly: GCA_039932055.1. Lineage (GTDB taxonomy): Bacteria > Acidobacteriota > Thermoanaerobaculia > Multivoradales > JAGPDF01 > JAGPDF01. Next base: position 33,788 of record JBDTQT010000009.1, on the reverse strand, counting down.
ATCGGAGTCGTGGAGATGGCCGAAAAATGAGCGACGAGAAGATCCAGCGCTACCACTCCGACGCGGCTCCGGCCGCTATTGGACCCTACAGTCAGGCGGTATCCGTCGCCGGCATGCTCTACACCTCGGGCCAGACCGGCATCGATCCAGCCACCCGCGCCCTCGCCTCCGACGGTTTCGAGGCCCAGGCGGAGCAAGTCTTCTCGAACCTTCGCCACGTCCTGGAAAGCGCCGGGATAGGCTTTTCCGATGTGGTCAAGGCGACCGTCTACCTTGCCGACATGGCCGACTTCCCGGTGCTGAACCGGATCTATGCCCGGGTGTTCGGGGAGCACCGGCCGGCGCGCTCGACGGTGCAGGCGGCAGCGTTGCCGATGGGCGGGCGGGTCGAGATCGACCTCATCGCCCGCCTCCGCTAAGGCGCCCCCGGTGCGCCCGGCGCTCCCGGCGGCGGATAGCCCTTCTCGGTCAGCCGGGCACGCAAGCGGTAGGTGATGTCCGCCGCCCACTGGCGCCCGGCCTCACTGCTCGCCCGGAAGATCTCCGGCTGCTTGCGCAGGAGCTTCTCGCCCACCGGCGAGTGGTAGAAGACGAGCATGGCGTCGAGCTCCTCGGCGGTGAAGCTGGCGAGATAGAGCGGCACGATCGCATCTTCGAGCTGGCGCGGATCGCACTCGGCACTGAAGCCGCTCCAGACCTCAGACGGCACCTGCGGCATCGCCCGCTTGAAAGCGTCGAGGATCTTGTCCCTCATCTGAAAGCCGACGTTGACCGAACCGGTGAGCCGCAGGAGCTCCCGGACCTTCAACTCCTCCGCCGACGGCCGCGCGAGGAGCTGCCCCAATGCTGGCGCAGGTGGGGCCTCTTCGGCGCTCGTGGTCGGCGAGCGGGAAGAAGAAGCTTCCGGTAAGGGGCTCGACAGCGTCGACTCCGGCACCACTCTTGCCCCTTCAGGCGCACCTTCCGTGGCCAACGCGAAACGCGAGGCCGGCCCTGCCGTGAGAATCAAGAGCGCGCCGGCGACCACCGCACCGGACCGGTTCGAAAATCGCAGCGTGCACTGAACTCGCCATGGACTCGGCATATTCCACCTTTCCTTTACCGGAGCCTTTCCGCTCCACAACCCTACTCACGCGAGGAAAAAGCCGAGCTCCTCCCGCTAGTCGGTGGAGACGGAGATCAGCTCGCAGAACTTCGCCAGATCGATGTTGCCGCCGGAGACGATGGCGACAATGGGACCCTGGCCGGCTTTGCCGGTCAGGGCGGCGGCCACGGTGAGCGCGCCGGCCCCTTCGGCGATGACTCGGGCTTTCTCGGCCAGGATGCGCATCGCCCGCCGCGTCTCCTCGAGGCTCACCACGATGGAGCCGTCCACCACCGGCTTCATCCGCTCCCACATGCGCGGGAAGACGCTCTGGCCGCCGGCGCCGTCGACGAACGACGCCGTCCAGCCTGCGAACCGTTGCGGCGAGCCTTTCTCCAGCGAGAGCGCCAGGGGAGCGGCGGTCGCCGGCTCGGCGCCCCAGACAGCGATTTCCGGGCGCAGCGCCTTGAGCGCGCTGCCGACGCCGGTGAGGAGCCCGCCGCCGCCGACGCTGGCGATGACGGCCGCCGTATCGGGAGCGTCTTCGAGGATCTCGAGCCCGATCGTCGCGTGGCCGGCGATGAAGGCGTGATCGTCGAACGGGTGGATGAACGTGGCGTCGATGCCGGGAAAGGCGCGCGCTTCGAGCGCCTCCCAGGCGGCGTCGTAGGAGACCGGAACGAGCTTCGCGCCCAGCGCCCGCATGCGCTCGATCTTCGCCAGCGGCGCCGTCTCGATCACCACCACCGTGCACGGCACGCCGGCCTCGCGCGCCGAATACGCGACGCCCTGTCCGGCATTGCCGGCGCTGATCGTCCAGACACCGCGCTGGCGCTCGTCGGCGGAGAGCAGCGCCACCGCGTTGGCGGCGCCGCGCAGCTTGTAGGCGTTGATGGGCTGCAGGTTCTCGAGCTTGAGACGAATTTCCGGGAAACCCGCTCCCATCTCCAGGCGCACGAGCGGCGTGCGCACGATCGTCCCGGCGATACGCTCGCGCGCCGCCAGAATCTCGGCCATTTCGATCGGGCGTACGGCCTCGAGTCCGCTGGGCATGAGGATCCCTTTAGAAGAAAAGCTCGGTAAGGACGGGGTTCGAGACCACGCGGCCTTCGGTGGTCAGGTGCACCCGGCCGGCGCTCTCGACAACGAATCGGTTCAGCCGTCGCAGGCGGGCGGCCAACTCGCCCGAGCTGGCGCCCGACGCCGCGCTCAGGGTCTCGAGGTCGATGCCTTCTTCGAGCCGCAGGCCGAGCATCGCCCGCTCCAGGGCGAAATCGTGGTCGAGCGGCAGGACGGCGAGCGGATCGACCAGCCAGCAGCCGAGGTCGGCCGGATGCTGGAAGCGCCGGCCGTCGACGAACGAATGAGCGGCTGGCCCCAGCCCCAGCCACGGTTCGAGATGCCAGTAGCGCAGGTTGTGGCGCCCCCGTTTGCCGGGGCGCGCGAAATTGGAGATTTCGTAGTGCTCGTAGCCGGCGGCGAGCAGGCGGTCGTGCATGGCGAGGTAGCGCCGGCGCTCCGCCTCTTCGCCGGGGAAGAGGCGCGGCCGCTCGCGGCGCAGAAAGTCCATCTCCGAACTTTCGTGGACCTCGAGCAGGTAGAGGCTCAGATGGTCGGTCTCGAGCGCGATCGCCTTCTCGAGCGAACGCCGGAAACCCGCTTCGGTCTGCCCGGGGATCGCCAGCATGAGATCGATCGACAGGTTGTCGAATCCGACCTGTCGCGCCTCCCGCACGACGCGCTCGGCGCGCGCCGCATCGTGCCGCCGTCCGACCAGCGCGAGCTCGCGATCCGAGAACGACTGCACCCCGATCGACAGCCGGTTGACGCCGGCGGCACGCAGCGCCGCGAGCGTCGGCGGATCGAGGTCGGAAGGATTCGCTTCGGCGGTCACCTCGGCCCCGGCGGCGACCGCGAAACGCACCTCCAGGTGTCGCAGGATGGCGGCGATCTCCGGGCCAGAAAGCAGCGAAGGTGTCCCTCCGCCGAAGAAGATCGTCTCCACCGGCCGCCCGTGAATCGCCGTCCAGCCGTCGATCTCGCGATGCAGGGCGGCGAGGAAGAGATCGATCTTCAGGCGGTTTTCGCCGACGCGGTAGAAGTCGCAATAGCGGCACTTCGTGCGGCAAAAGGGCACGTGCAGATAGATTCCCAGGCTGCCGGGTTCGCCGATCTGCGCTTTCATGCCGGGCTCTCGTCGCCGGTGTACTCGGCGCGCAACTCGGCGAGCAGTGCCGGCCGCGACGCCTTGGGCGCCGGCCCCGCGGCGCGGTCGATGACTGCGAGCGCCAGCGGCGAGAGGAAGCCGAGGTGGGCGAGGTTGCCCTCGCGCGAGAGGGCAGCGAGATCGAGCCCCGCCACCGCCGCGCTCTCGAGGTGGCGGGCCGCGGCGAGGAGCGCCGCGCCCTCGGCCTCGCTCCGGCCGACGCGCAGCCAGAGCTCGCCGCACTCGGCGAGCAGCGTCGCGAGGGCGCGATTACGGGCCGGCCGTGGCGGCAGCTCGGCCAGCGGTCGCTCGACGAACGCCGGCAGGCCGGCGCGCAGGACAGCGCCGGCAAATGCGCGCTCCAGCCGCCGGCCGGCGCCCTCTTCCGTCATCGAATGATGAACGGCTTCGAAGTGGTCTTCGCCCAGCCGATCCACCAGCCTTCGGCGATCCAGCGGCGTGAGCTCCGGGGCGACACCCACGACCGCCAGCGGCCGGCGCGCCGCCGAGCGCTGCAACAATTCGGACCAACTCTCGCGAGAGCTCGAGAGCACCGGCAGAAGCGGCACGACGATCCAGGCCGCCTCGGGAAGCTCGTCGATGAGCGCCAGACTGCCTTCCAGAAGCGTGCCGAGCAGGTCGGCGACCAGAGTCGCGCCGGCAGCTGGAGTCTCCGCGTCGACAGTGCAGAACTGGTCGAGGACCGGCACGCGGGCAGCGACCAGATCGATGACCAGATTGGCCTTTTCCCTTGTTCGGTCTCTTCGTACCGGTGGCACCAGCGCTACATCGGCGAGCGCGGCCAGAGAGGGCAGGCGCTCCCCCGCCGGCCTCTTCTGACCCGGAGCAGGCGGCCAGACGATCCGGTGCTCGTAAAGATCCAGCCTCGGCTCGTCGACCTCGGGCCAGCGCCGCGGCAGGTGACGGATCCAGAACCGCGACGGCAGCGGCGCCACCTCACGCCAGGTCAACTGCTCTGCCCGCTTCCCCCGATGCCACGGACAAGCCCGCGCACGAGCAGCATGCGCTCGACGTACTTGGCGAGAACATCCGCCTCGAAATGAAAGCGGCTGCCGGGGCGCGCGTCACCCAGCGTCGTGACTTCGAGCGTGTGCGGAATCAGCGCGACGGTGAAGCTTTCCCTGTCGCACGAAGCCACGGTGAGGCTGACGCCGTCGAGCGCGACCGAGCCCTTCTCGACCACGTAACCCTCCATCCCGCGCGGAATCCCGACTTTGAACTCGCTATGCGCCTCGCGATCGTCGCGCCGCAGCAGCGTCGCCACCGTATCGACGTGCCCCTGCACCCAGTGTCCTCCGAGGGGATCGCCGGCCCGCAGCGCCGGCTCGAGGTTTACCCGGTCGCCCTGGCAGAGCCTGCCGAGCCGGGTCCGCGCCAGCGTCTCACGCGAGAGCTCGACTTCCGAGACGATTGCCGAGCGGGGAACCGTGTCCAGCACGGTCAAGCAGACGCCGGAGACCGCCAGACTCGCTCCCGGTGAAAGCAGCGCGCCGAGCTCCGCCGAGTGACCGATCCGCAGACGCACGCCGCCCTGTCCGGAGTCGGCGGGCGCGGCGGTCAGATTGCCAATTTCGCGAACAATGCCTGTAAACATTTCGAGTTGAATCCTGACAGCACCAGATCCGATCCGCACTTCCGGGCCTTCAGCCGGGCGACCGAAGGCGCATCGACAAGCCTTTCCACGCCGCGCCCGCCGAGGGGACCGGGCGCCTCCTGACCGGCCAGCAACCGCCCCGCCACGGCGACCTCGAGGCGGTCGTAGAGATCGGCGGCGAAGAAAGCAGTCGCGACTTCGCGACCGCCTTCGACGAGCAAGCTCGAGATCTCGCGTCCGGCGAGATCGGCGAGCGCGGTCACCGGCGAAACCTCGGGTAAGCGCACGACCTCGGCCCCGCGCTCGCCGAGCTCCCGGACGCGCTCTTCGTCGTGCGACTCGGAGTAGATCAGCACCGGTCCCGGCACGCCGAGGAGCTTCGCCGCGAGGGGCGTGCGCAGCCGGCGATCGAGCACCACCCGCAGGATGGGAGCCCCCGCCTTGCCAAGCCGACGGTCGAGCCGCGGGTCGTCGGCGAGCACCGTGCCGACGCCGACCAGGATCGCGTCGTGCTCCTCGCGCAGGGCGAGCGCCCAACGCCGCGCCGCCGCCCCGGAGATCCACTGGCTCTCGCCGGCGACGGTAGCGATCTTGCCGTCGAGCGTCATCGCCCACTTGAGCGTCACTGCGGGGCGCTGGAGGAGCCGGTTCACCAGGAACCGGAAGTTGAGCTCGGCCGCCGCGTGCGCCCGCTCCCCGACCTCGACCGCGATGCCGGCCTGGCGGAGCAGATCGAACCCGCGACCCGAGACCCGCGGGTCGGGGTCGCGGTGGCATGCCACCACGCGGGAGATCCCGGCGGCGACCAGAGCCTCGGCGCAGGGCGGCGTTCGGCCGTGGTGGCTGCACGGCTCGAGATTGACGAAGAGCGTCGCTCCGCGCGCCCGTTCCCCGGCGGCAGCGAGCGCCAGGATCTCGGCGTGGGGCTCTCCAGGGCGGTGATGAAAGCCCTCTCCGACCAGCTCGCCGCCGCGCATCAGCACCGCGCCCACCAGCGGATTCGGAGACGTGGTCGTCCGACCGCGCGCGGCGAGCGCGATCGCGCGGCGCAGCGGATCAGGCGACGAGGGCAGAGGCGAACTCCCGCGGCTCGAAATCGACCAGGTCTTCCGGCGCCTCTCCGACTCCGAGGTAGAGCACCGGCACCTTGAGCTCCCGCACCACGGCAACGACCATGCCGCCGCGCGCCGTGCCGTCGAGCTTGGACAGCAGCACCGCGTCGACCGCCGCGACGCGCAGGAACTCGCGCGCCTGCACCAGGGCGTTCTGCCCGGTCGTGGCGTCGAGCACGAGCAGCGTGCGCACCGGCCAGCCGGCGGCCTCGCGCTCGACGATGCGGCGGATCTTCGCCAGCTCGTTCATCAGATGCTCCTTGTTGTGCAGCCGCCCGGCCGTGTCGACGATCAGGTGGTCGACCTTGCGCGACCGCGCCGCCATGATCGCGTCGTAGACCACCGCCGCCGGATCGGCGCTCGCCGCCTGACGAACGACGTCGACGCCGAGGCGCTCCCCCCAGACCACCAGCTGCTCGATCGCCGCCGCGCGAAAGGTGTCCGCCGCGGCCAGCAGGACCTTCTCGCCGCGAAGCTGTCCGCGCCGGGCCAGCTTGGCGATCGACGTCGTCTTGCCGGCCCCGTTGACGCCGACGACCAGCGTGATGCGCGGTCCGGGAAGCGCCTCGAATCGCTCGGCCGAGCCGGAGCCGGTCCCGGCCCGTGACGCCACCTCGGCCCCCTCGAGCAACAGCCGTTCGACCTCCTCGGCGAGCAGTTGGCGCAGACGTCCCTCGGCTCCCAGATCGGCGCGCCGCACGCGCTCGCGCAGTCGGTCGAGCAGCAGCTCGACCGTGCCCAGACCCAGGTCGGCGCCGATCAGCGCCTCCTCGAGGTCCGCCAGCGTCAAGTCGTCGAGCCTGGGCTTGAGATCGAGCGCCGCACCGACCCGCTCCGCAAGTCTTGCCTGGGTGCGCGCCAGTCCGCTCCGCAGCTTCTGCCACAGACCCGCAGCCGCCGGCGGGTTGCCCCCCTTGATCTCGGTCATCGCGGTTCAGCTCTGAAAGAAGAGTGCTCGCTGCAGCTGATCGCACGCCTCTGCCATCGTCCGCCGGGCGACGCCGGCGAGCGCCGGGCGACGCTGCACCAGCACGAGGTAGTAGCCGTCGGGCAGCGGCATCGAATAGAGATGCAGGCCCTCCTTCTCGACGTGCAGGAACTTCGCCTTGCCGAGATTCGATCCGGCGAGGAAGCTCTCGCTCTGGCGCAGGTAGATGCCGACATAGGCCCCGACGACGCGCATCTGGTAGGGGCTGTAGTCCGAGCAGGCGAAATCGACCGTCTCGCCGGTATCGTCGAGGAAAAGCACACCGACGGCACCGTCGTTCTGGGCCAGCAGATTGGCGAGAATGTACTGAAATGGCAAGGTCGGTCTCCCGGTCGATTCAGGATCGACTCAAATGTAGGCCGCGATCGGCAGCTCTACCTCGAGCCCCGGGCGCGTGCTGTCGTTCAGGTCATCCACCAGAGTGCCGCCCTCGAAAGCCCGCAGGAAGGCGGTGACCACCATGGCGTCGAAGCGCGAGCCGGCGAGCTGCGTGATCAGCTCCGCGGCGTAGCGGGCCTCGTAGGCCTTCTGGTAGGGCCGGTTGGTCGTGATCGCATCGAAGCAGTCGGCGACCGCCACGATGCGCGCCATCAGCGGAATCGCCGCGCCGCGCAGCTGGTCGGGGTAGCCCTTGCCATTCCAGTTCTCGTGGTGCCAGCGCACGGCCGGCAGCATCTCGCGCAGCGGCTCGATCGACTGCAGGATCTCGGCGCCGATCACCGGATGCGCCTTCATCTGCTCGAACTCCTCGGGCGTCAATACGCCGCTCTTGTTCAGCACCCGGTCTTCGATACCGATCTTGCCGACATCGTGCAGCAGCGCTCCGATCCACAGCTTGTGCTGGAACTCCTCGCTTTGCCCGAGCGACTTGGCGATCAGCCGCGAGAGCTCGGCGACGCGCTCGGAGTGACCGCGAGTGTAAGGGTCCTTGGCGTCGATCGCCGCGGCGAAGGCGCGAATCGAGCTGATGAACAGCTCGCGGTTCTGGCGCGCCGCCGCGTTGAGCTTGGCGACATGATCTTCGACGTAGCCGGCCATCAGGTTGAAGTCGGCCGAGAGATCGGCGAGCTCGGCGACGATGCGCTGCTCCGGCAGGCGCTCGCCGAAGTTTCCCGAGGCCATACTGTGCGCCGTTTCGGAGAGCTGACGGATCGGCTGTCCCAGCCAACGCGAGGCGTAGATCGCGAAAAGCACCGCGAGGAGAAGCAGCAGCACCGTGGCGAGCAACGCGCTGATCACCATTCGCCGGGCGGACTCGAACGCTGCCGCCACCGGACGGTGGACGACGACCCCCCAGCCGCTCTCCTCCACTGGGCTCACCATGCCCAGCATCGCCACCGAGCCGCGCTCGCTTTCGAGGGTGTACTCCGAGGTCAGATTGAGCGGCTTCTGGGCGAAGTCGCGGATAAGGTTCGACCGTGCGAGCGCCTGCTGAACCGATACGCTGGCGCCTTCCGACCAGAGGAGGCTGCCGTCGCGGTCGACGAGGAAGATCTGCACCTGACCCTGGCCCTTGGCGTCGCGCTCGAGCACGGCCTCCATGAGCCGCAGCCGGATGAGGCTCTCGACGATCATCGAGATCTCGCCGTGATCGTCGCGAATCGGCACGGCCAGGGCGGCAACCGGCTCGTTGGAGCGCGGCAGGACGGCGAAACGATAGACCGCCGTCTTCTTGTCCAGCGCGGCATCGAATGCCTGGTCGAGGGCGCGCTCCGGCGACTCGCCGAGGTCGGGCAACGCGAATCGCCAACCGGTGCCGGCGAGATCCAGCACGCGCAACGCCAGCGGCTGCCGCACGCCGCGCACGAAGCGCTGGAGGTAACTGGTGACCCAGGGCTCGCGCAGCCGCTCTTCGACGAGAGCGGCTCCAGGCGGGGCAACCACTCCGGCGCCCAGTTGCTCGAGCTCCCGGCGGGCCCCCTTCAGGTAGTCGTCGAGCTCGCGCGAGAGCGACTGCGCGGACGAGGTCAGGAAGCTCTTCTCCTCGGTGACCAGAAGCTCGCGGTTCTGGGCGATCAGCAGCCAGTTGGTGATCGCCAGAGGAATGGCGCCGGAAAGCAGCAGGAGCAGGAACGCGACATGCCGGAGCTTCAGTCGTCGCGTCAGATGCGGTAGGGCGCCCATGGAATAGTCGAGCCCCGGCGGCTGCGGCCGCGCGGGACTGCGGGAGCATTATACGGGCCCGGGCCCGGCGTGAAGGCGGGAAAGAAAAGACTCGATCTCGGCGGCGACCTCGGCTGCCCCGATGCCTGGTACGCGCTCCCCCGCTCCGGGCGCCATCGGCAGGATCCAGGTCAGCCCCGACTGGCGCGCCTTCTTGTCGCGCGCCAGGCTGGCGACGACCGCCGCGGAGTCCACCGTGGGGGGCGGCGGAATCCGGCAGCGGTCGAGGAGGTGCTCGACACGCGCCAGGAACGCCGTATCCGCGCCTCGGCGCAGGGCGAGCCGGTGGCAGAAGCGCATCCCCCAGGCGACCGCGTCGCCATGCAGCATCGTTCCGTAGCCGGCGGCGGCCTCGAGAGCGTGGCCGAAGGTGTGGCCATAGTTCAACAGTTGGCGTTCGCCCTCCTCGAACGGATCGCGTTCGACGACTCCGACCTTCGCCGCCGCCGCCGCCCGCGCGACCGGCGCCAGCGCCGCTGGGTCGCCGGCGAGGAGGAGTTCGAGATCGCGCTCGATCCGGGCCAACAGGTCGAGGTCGAGAAGCGCCGCCATCTTGATCGCCTCGACCAGCCCGGACCGCAGCTCGGCTCGGGGAAGGGTCTCGAGCCAGCTGCTGTCCGCCACCACGAGAGCGGGATGGTGAAACGACCCGACCAGGTTCTTGCCAGCGGCAATGTCGATCGCCGTCTTGCCGCCGATCGCCGCATCGACCTGCGCCAGCAGAGTGGTCGGCAGTTGCACGAAGGCGACGCCGCGCAGAAAGGTCGCGGCGACGAAACCGGCGAGATCGCCGACGCTGCCGCCGCCGAAGGCGACGACCAGGCTGTCGCGCTTGCCGCCAGCGCACGCCATCGCCTCCCAGATCCGGGCCGCGACGTCGATGCACTTCGCCGCCTCCCCATCCGGGACTTCGAGCTCGACCAGCGTCGGCGCCGCGGCGCGCAGCGGGGCGAGCGCCGTCCCTTGCAGGCGCAACACCGTCGGGCTCGAAACCAGAAAGACAGCGCGATCCCGCCAGAGATCCGGACTCCCGATCACTGCCCGGGCAAGACAATCCTCACCGACGACGATCCTCGTCGCGCCCTGCGCGTGACGAAGCAGGAGAGGCTCGTCGGTCGACCCCATCCGGTCCTCAGGCCTTGATGGCCGGCGCGAGCAGCAGGCCGAGCTCGCGCAGTTGGCGAGCGTCCACCGCCGACGGCGCCTCGGTCAGCAGGCAGGAAGCCGAGGCGGTCTTCGGGAAGGCGATGACGTCGCGCAACGACGGCGCGCCCGTCATCAGCATCACGATGCGGTCGAGCCCGAGCGCCAGGCCGCCGTGCGGCGGGGCTCCCAGCCGCAGGGCGTCGAGCAGGAAGCCGAAGCGCTCGCGCGCCTCCTGCTCACCGATGCCGAGCAGCCGGAAGACCTGTTCCTGCACATCGCGATCGTGGATCCGGATGGATCCGCCGCCGAGCTCGGTGCCGTTGAGCACCACGTCGTAGGCGCGCGCGCGCAACGCCCCTGGATCGTCGGCGAGCGCGGCGACGCCTGCCAGTTCGGGTGAGGTGAACGGATGGTGCATCGAGAACCAGCGCTTTTCCTCCGCCCCCCACTCGAGCAGCGGAAATCCGGTGACCCAGAGGAATTCGTAGCGATCGGCCGCAATCCACTCGTACTGCCGGGCGAGCTCGAGCCGTAGAGCGCCGAGCGCCGGCGAGACCGTCATCGGCTGACCCGCCGCGAGGACCGCAATCTCCCCCTCCTGCAGCCCGAGCGCCCCGGCGATCGCCTCGAGCTCGGCCGGCGCCAGCCCCTGCTTGACGGAGAACGAGAGCTCGCCGTTCGCCCGCTTCAGCAGCAGAACGCCTGGGAGGCCCTGTTTCTTGACGAAATCGCTCCACAGGTCGGTCTGCGAGCGGCTGATCGTGGCGCCGCCGGGAACCACGATCGCGCGCACGACGCCGCCCTCGCCCGCCACCTTCTGGAACACTTTGAAGGAAGATGCCGCGGCGACGGCGGTCACGTCCTGGATCTCGACGCCGAAACGCAGGTCCGGCTTGTCGCTGCCGTAGCGCGCCATCGCGTCGTCATACGTCAGGCGGCGGAAAGGAGTCGTCACGGCGATGCCGACCATCGGGAAAATGCGGGCGAAGAGCCCCTCGATGAGGGCGAAAATGTCCTCCTCGGTCGGGAACGACATCTCGAGGTCGATCTGGGTGAACTCGGGCTGGCGGTCGGCGCGCAGGTCCTCGTCGCGGAAGCAGCGCGCGATCTGCATGTACTTCTCGAAGCCGGCGATCATCAACAGTTGCTTGAACAGCTGCGGCGACTGCGGCAGAGCGTAGAACTCGCCGCGATGGACGCGTGACGGCACGAGGTAGTCGCGCGCCCCCTCGGGGGTCGACTTGGTCAGAATGGGGGTCTCGATGTCGAGAAACCCCTGCTCGTGGAAGTAGCCGCGGACGGCATGGGTGATCTCGTGGCGCAGGATGAAGTTCTTCGCCAACTCCGGCCGCCGCAGGTCGAGAAAGCGATACTTCAGCCGCGTCTCCTCGGCGACGTCGGCGCGCGAATCCACCGCGAACGGCAGCGGGTCGGCTTTCGACAACACGATGGCGCGCTCGGCCAGCACCTCGACCTCGCCGGTCGTCATCTTCGGATTCACTGCCTCAGGCTCGCGCGCGATAACCGTGCCCTCGACTTCGACCACCCATTCCGAGCGCACCGGGTCGAGCTCCGCCAGTGCCGCCGCCGACTGGTCGGGCTTCGCCACCACCTGCGCCACGCCGCTGCGGTCGCGCAGGTCGAGAAACAGCACCCCGCCATGGTCCCGCCGGCGCTGCACCCAGGCCTGCAAAAGGACCTTCGTTCCGATGTCGGCACGCGACAGCGTCCCCGCTCCTCTGCGCTTCATGACTTCACCTCGTGCCCGTAGGGCCTAAGCTTCTAGTTTTCCTCGTTCTGCACCGCCGAGACCGCATTCGCGGGCAGCGGCTCCTCAGGCGAGACGTCCTCAAAAAGCTCCAGTCAGGGAAAAGAGCCCCTTCAGTACTTCCCCGAGCTCCGATTCGTCGAGTTCCCGGCGCTCGCCGGTCGCCAGAATGCGGACACTGTAGGCGCCGCCGCTGGCCCCTCGTTCACCGATGTAGACGATCGCCGGCGACTGCATCGCTACCGCGCGGTCGTAGACCTTCTCTTGCTTTCCTGCGCCTTCGACCGCCGGAATGCCGAAGCGGCGCAAGCGCTCCACCAGACCGAAGACCGGTGAGAAGTCGGCATCCTTTACCGGAAGCTTTTCCGAACCGGTGACCACCACCGGCCCGACCGAGAGGAAGAGGCCGGCCCGGCGGGCCGGCGAGTCGGCCGGCAGCACGTCGAGCAGCCGGTCCTCGCCGATGGCGAAGCCGACGCCGTAGGTCGGCGGTCCGCCGAGCTCCTCGACCAGCCCCTCGTAGGCGCCGCCGCCGCAGATGGCGTTCTGCGACCCCAGCCCCTCGGAGACGATCTCGAAGACGGTATTGGTGTAGTAATCGAGCCCGCGCACCAGGCGAGGCGAGACCTCGTAAGCGACGTCGAACTGCTCCAACGCGGCGCAGACAGCCGCGAAGTGGGCGCGGCTCTGCTCGCTCAGCGAGTCGCGCAGTTGCGGAGCCTCGGCGAGCAGTTCCTGCTCCTGCGGGCTCTTGCTGTCGAGGACTCGCAGAGGATTCGTCGCCATCCGGCGAACACTCTCTTCACCGAGTTTTTCACGGTGCAGCTCGAGGAAACGCAGCAGGGTCTCGCGGTAGGCCGCACGCGAAGGCCCGTCGCCGACGGTATTCAGGAGAACCTTCAAGTCGCGAAATCCGAGCTCGCGGAAGAAGGCGACCAGCATCAGCAGGACTTCGGCGTCCGACTCCGCCCCCTTGCCGCCCAGGAGCTCGGCGCCGATCTGGTGAAACTGGCGGTAGCGCCCCCGCTGCGGCCGCTCGTAGCGGAACTGCGGACCGATGTAGAAGAGCTTCACCGGCTGCGGCTGGCGATGCATGCCGTGCTCGACATAGGCGCGCGCGACCGCGGCGGTGTTCTCGGGACGCAGGGTCAGATGCCGCTCGCCCTTGTCGACGAACGAGTACATCTCCTTGCCGACGATGTCGGACGACTCGCCCACGCCGCGAGCGAAGAGCTCGGTCTCCTCGAAGATCGGCGTGCGAATCTCGCGGAAGCCGTAGCGGCCGAGAACCCCCCGCGCCGTGGCCTCGACGGCTGCCCAGAGGGCGCTCTCCGAGGGCAGAATGTCGCGCGTACCCTTGGGCGCCTGAAAGCGCTGCGCCATCGTCAATACCCCCGGCCGATCGCCGCGAGATACTCGTTCTTGACCCGGACGTAGCGCCGCGCGATCTCGCGGATGCCTTCGCGCTCCGCCTCGGAGAGCGGCCGGACGATCTTCGCGGGTACGCCCAGCGCGAGCTGCCCCGACGGCACCCGCATCCCCGGCGGCACCACCGCGCCGGCGCCGATCTGGGCGCCGCTCTCGACCACCGCGCCGTCGAGGACACGCGCGCCGATGCCCACCAGGCAAGCATCCTCGAGCGTGCAACCGTGAACCATGCAGCTGTGGCCGATGACCACGTCCGAACCGATCTCGAGCGGAAAGCGCTCGTGCGTGACGTGCAGGATGGTGCCGTCCTGGACACTCGTGCGCTCGCCGATACGGATCCAGTTGACGTCGCCGCGGGCCGCGGTGTGAAACCAGAACGAGCTGTCCTGCCCGACCTCGATCTCGCCGGCGAGATCGGCGGAAGGGGCGAGGAAGACGCCCGGGCCGAGACGCGGCAGCTTGTCTTTGTAGGGATAGATGGGCATGAGCGATCTGGGTCGGCGGGCGCGCGGTGCCGGAAACGGAGAGGATATCGAATTCCGCCCGCCGGAGTGCTGGCGCTGGCGCCGATCGGGATTCCGTCCCGATCTCGGGCGGCCCTGTCGCAGCCAGCGCACGGCCTCGGGCAACCCCGGGAGGCAGTCGCTCCGCGCAGCGCCCCGTGCTAGATTTTGGCCATGATCTCCGCGCCCGGATTTCGCGCCCGTTTGCGTCCCTTTCTGATCGGACTCCTCGCCGTTGTCGCCCTGAGCGTTGCCGCCCTCGCCGCGACCCCCGACGCCACTCCGGCGACCGGCCCCTCCTGGCTCGACAAGCTCGGCCGGAGCTTCGACAAGTCCTCGCTCGGACGCGTCGGCGCCCTGGGCCCGAACGAGCAGGACCCCGAATTCGCCGCGCCGGCGCCGAAGGACGGCGGTTGGCTACGCAAAGGCTTCGAAGTGCGCGGCGCCGATCTCTTCCGCTATACCTGCCGCTCCTGTCACGGCGCCGGTGGACGCGGCATGGCGCCCGAGATCCTGCCGCTGGTCAATCTCGTCCGCTCCACCTCGGCCGACTGGCAGAAGCAGCAGGGCGAAGGCGGCGCCGACCGCGCCAAGCTCGCCGAGAAGCTCCTGCAGCACCAGATCACCTCCGGCGGCCGCTCGATGCCGGGCTTCAATTTCCTCGCCGGCGACGAGTCCGAGGCTCTGCTCGGCTACCTCGAGCATCTCGCGGCGGTGGCGGATCCGAAACATGCCGACCACACCCTGCAGCTGCCGGCCGACCGGGTCGGCGAGGTCATCGTCAAGGGCACCTGCCAGACCTGCCACGAAGCCTCGCCGGCGACCGGCAAGCGCCCGACGGAGTCGGCGATCCCGCCGCTCTCCGGAATGACGGCTTCGCATTCGGTCAAGGAGTTCGTCGCCGGCGCCCGGCACCGCGGGCAGGGCGGTCTCAAGGGCAAGGGACCCGAGGTCACCTACCTGCGCGATCAGGAGCTCGAAGCGGCCTACTTCTATCTCACCGCCTATCCGCCGCGCTGAGGCCGTCCTGAGCCACCGCCTGCCGCCGCACCACGTCGACGTCGACGTCGAGGTGCGCTACTTCGAGACCGACCAGATGGGCGTGGTCCACCACGCCAACTACATCGTCTGGTGCGAGCTCGCGCGCACCCGCCTCTGCCTCGAAGCGGGGTTCCACTACGCCGAGATCGAAAAGCGCGGCCTGCTTCTCCTGGTGACCGGCGTGCACCTCACCTATCGCTCGCCCGCCCGTTACGGCGACACGGTCAGCGCGGCCTGCTGGGTCGAGCGTGTGGGCAGCCGCGGGGTCGTCTTCGAGTACCGGATCGAACGCCGCGACGCCGACGGCACGGGTGGCGCCACGCTCCTCGCCACGGCGTCGACCGAGCACGTCTGGGTCGATGCCGGAACGCGCCGGCCGGTGCGATTTCCCGAAGAGCTCAAGGCGCCGTTCGAGCGCTTTCTGCCCCAACCCGGCGCCGCCGCCACCGCGATAGACTGACCGCACTTTGCTGCGCCGCCTCTCTCTCACCACCGCCGGCGAAAGCCACGGAGCCGGCCTCACCGCGATCCTCAGTGGCATGCCCGCGGGCCTGGCCGTAGATACCGCTCTGCTCGCGCGCGATCTCGCGCGCCGCCAGCACGGCTACGGCCGCGGGCGGCGGATGCAGATCGAGCGCGACGTGGCGCAGATCCGCGGCGGCGTCCGCGGCGGCGAGACGCTCGGTTCCCCGATCGCACTCTGGATCGAGAATCTCGATGCCGCGAACTGGCGCAGGGCGATGTCCTCCGAGGCCGGCGAGATCGACTCGGCGTTCGCCGAGCTGCGGCGGCTGAAGAGTCCGCGCCCAGGCCATGCCGACCTCGCCGGCGGCGAGAAGTACCTGCGCCGCGACCTGCGCGACATTCTCGAACGGGCATCGGCGCGCGAGACCACGGCGCGCGTCGCCGCCGGGGCGTTCGCCAGAATGCTCCTCGCTCGGCTGGGCGTCGAGATCGCCAGCGGCGTCGTCGCGCTCGGTCCAGTGGGGGCGGGCCGCGAGACCCCGAACTGGGAGGATCTGAGCAAGGTCGACGACGCGTCGCCGCTGCGCGCCGTCGACGCCGCGATCGAGCCCGAGATGATGCGAGCGGTGGACGAAGCCAAGGCACAGGGAGAGACACTCGGCGGCGCGGTGACGGTCATCGCCCGTGGCGTGCCGGTTGGGCTGGGCTCGCATGTCACCTGGAGCGACAAGCTCGACGGCCGAATCGCCCAGGCGATGATGTCGGTGCCGGCGATCAAGGCGGTCGAGCTCGGCTCGGGGCTGGCGGCAAGCCGTGGGCTCGGCAGCGCCGCTCACGACGCTATCCTCCGCCGCGACCCGGACGGCCGCTTCCCGCGCGCTACCAACCGCGCCGGTGGCCTCGAAGGCGGCATTGCCAACGGCGAGGATATCGTCGTGACGCTCTACAAGAAGCCGATCGCGACCCTGCGGGACGGCCTGCCGAGTGTGGACCTCGACGACCTCGGGAGCACCGAGCCGCACCTCTCGCAATACGAACGCAGCGACGTCACCGCCCTGCCGGCCGCTGGTGTGATCGGCGAAGCGATGCTGGCGCTGGTGCTCGCCGACGCCTGCCTGGAGAAGTTCGGCGGCGATTCGATGGCCGAGCTGCTCGCCCACTTCGCCGCCAGCCGCACCCTCGCCCGCCGCTGGCCGCGGGGCTGAGCACGCACCCGGCCTCGCGACAGGCCGGGCTCAGCCCGTCTGCGTGGCGTTGCCGCCGGCACGCTTCGCGCGGTAGAGAGCTTCGTCGGCGCGCCTGAAGAGCTCGGCCGGATCCTGCTCGACAATAGGGGTCGTTGCGGCGACGCCGCAGCTCACCGTCACGACACGACCCGACTTCGACGCCGTGGTCGCAATCTCCAGACGCTCGACGCGGCGGCGCAGATGCTCGGCGACCAGGAGCGCTCCCGCCACCTCGGTCGCGGGCAGAATGACGGCGAACTCCTCGCCGCCATAGCGGGCGATGGCGTCGCCGCTGCGCACCAGCCCATCGGCGAGGCAGAGCGCCACCGACTTCAGGCAGCTGTCGCCGACCAGATGACCGTAGGCATCGTTGAAGCCCTTGAAGCTGTCGATGTCGATCATCACCAGCGAAATCGGCGAGCCCGCCCGCAGGCAGCGCTTCCACTCCTCGCCGAACAGGTCGTCGAAGCGGCGGCGGTTCGGCACTGCGGTGAGAGCGTCGACGTAGGAGAGGTCGACCAGCAGCTCGTTGGCCCGCCTGAGCTGCCGGGTGCGCGTATCGACCAACTCTTCGAGCGCCTGCTCACGACGCTGGTGCCTACGGGAGCGCGCCCGCACGACCTGCAGCACCGCGAACGCGGCGGCGCAGAGGAGGAGCAACTGCGCCCACCGTGTCTGCCATGGCGCCGGACGCACCACGAAAGCGAGCTCTTCCGGACCGGAGATGTTCCCCGAAGCGTCGCGCCCCCAGACGCGGAAAACGTAGCTCCCGGGCGCCAGCGCCGCGATCTCGCGGCTCACCTCCGGCGACCAGGGCGAGGGAGTCTCCTCGTAACCGGCCAGCTGCGTGCGGTAGCGGGTGAGCGTCTCGCCGAAGAAACTCAACAGCGCATACTGGAACTGGACCCGATTCTGGTCGTGCGCCAGAGCGCCACGATCGAACAGGGCGCAATCGACGCAGCCGACCGGCTTGCCGCTCAGACGCAGCCGTTTCGGCCGCTGGTCGTGAAACTCGGCGGCCGGGTCGAAGGCGGCGGCGCCGCCGATCGTGCCGACCCAGATCCGGCCCCGTTCGTCGACCAGGCCGGCGCCGCGATTGCCCTGATTGAGCGGCAGCCCATGCTCGGTCGTAAACTCCTCCTCGCGGAATCCGGACGCGATCGGCGTCAGCCGCGATACTCCGCTGTTCGTCGAGACGTAGATGCGCCCCTCGCGATCCTCGAGGATCGAGTAGATCGAGCCGTTGGGCAGCGCCGGAGAACCGCGGTCGGACAACGGCAACGGCGCCGCGTCCGGGTCGTCCATCGCGAGCAGAGCGAGGCCACCGCCGTCCGTGCCGATCCAGAGCGAGCGATGCCCATCCTGGCTCGTGCGCTCGTGCAGCGACTGGACGGAGCGGTTGCGCAGTCCGGGATGCTCGTTCCAGTGCCGCCAGCTTCCGCCGGCCAAGAGGTAGAGACCGTTCGTCGTGCCGACCCACAGCTCTGGCGCGCCGCCGCGGCCGCGCGAACCGAGGAGCGACAGCACCGATTCCGCGGGGAAGCCCGGCTCGACTCCGCTCCGCCGCCAGTGCTCGCCATCGAAAGCGGCCAGACCCTTGCGCGTACCCACCCAAAGCGTCCCGCGACCGCCCGGCTCGGCGGTCTCGAGCAGCGCCTGCACCAGATCCGAAGGCAGCGCGCCTCCGGCCTGGTCGAAGCGCCGCCAGCGCTCGCCATCGAAGCTCGCCACGCCACCGTTGCGCGAACCGACCCATACCAGCGGGCGCCCGCCGATCGACCGCGACTCGGCGAGCGCCAGAACGGTGTTGTCGATCGCGCCCGAACCGGCGTCGAGCCGCGACCAGTTGCCGGCCCGCCAGACGGCAACGCCGTAGCCGTCGGTGCCGAGCCAGAGAGATGTCGCGCCGTCGGACTCGACGCGCTGGAGGATCGCGGTCACCGGAACGTTCGGGGTCTCCGGGAACGGCTGAAAAGCCCGCCAGAGGCCTTCGGTCATCCGGATCAGGCCGTTGTTCCGGGTGCCGAGCCAGACCGCCTGAGCCCCCTGCTCCGCGCGCGTCTCGAGAATCTTGTAGACGGCGCGCGAGGCGAGCAGGGCGCCGAGCTCGACCGGGTGGATTCGCCCGTCGCTGAACTTGGCGACGCCGCCGCCATCGGTAGCGATCCAGAGCGAATCCGGCCCACCCGAGGGGCTCGCGGCGAGGTCCGTGACGAAGGGACTCGGGAGGCCGTCGGCCGCACCCAACCGGCGCCAGGCGCCGCCGTTCCAGCGCAGCAATCCCCCGCCGTAGGTCCCGACCCAGACCGTCCGCACCCCCTCGGGGGAAGCGGTCTCCAGAAGGCTGCTCACGGAGTCTTTCGGCGCCCCCGCCGGCACCTCGATCCGGCCGTCGGAGAGGCGCAGCGTCGCCGGACCGGCGGTCGTGCCGATCCAGAGCCGGCGCCCTTCGGTGCCGCCAGTTTCGAGCAGCGACCAGACCTGGGCGCTCGGCAGGCCGGCCACCGGGCCGAAACCCGTCCAGTTCTGGCCATCGAAGCGCAGCAGCCCATTGTCCGCCGTCCCCACCCAGAGCTCGCCGCGACCATTGGCCCCCGAGGTTTCGAGCAGCGCGTTGACGCGCGCGTCCGCCAGGCCGGTCGTGCCGAAATCGACATCCACCCACCTTCCTTCGCGATAGCGCGCCAGCCCACCGGCCTGGCGCCCGATCCACAGCGATCCGTCACGCGTCTCGAGCAGAGCGCGCACGAAGTTCGACAGGTCTGGATGCGGCAGGTCGAGGCGATTCCAGCTCTTGCCGTCGTAGGCAGCCGCGCCGTCCTGGGTGCCGACCCAGAGCGAACCCTCGCGGTCCACGATCAGGGCATGGACGGTGTTCTGTGGCAAGCCGTCGACGTCGAGAAAAAGTTTGCAGTAAGGCCGTCCGGCGACCATCGGATCCGTCGGTGCACTTTGACTCACGGCCGCGCGCACGGTTTCCGCCGCGCCCGCGACAGGTGCGGCCGGCGCGGAGAGGATGAGGGCCAGAACCGCCGCGATACCGCCGCGTTTCCACGCAGCCCGCTTCCGGGTGCACTCTGGACCGCGATTCCGCGGCCGTCGATGGTGGGGATCGCGACTCACTGCAGTCGGCCGATTATAGAGGAGCTTGCGCGGCGCGCGGGCGATCAGAGCACGACCAGGCCGACACCGACGGTCATCAGACCGACCGCCACGACCTTGGCCAGGGTCACCGGCTCGGCGAGGAGGATCCGCCCCCACAGGACCGCGAGGACTCCGCCGACGCCGCGCTTCACCGTCTCGAGAAATCCGACTGGCACCGTGCCTAGCGCCACCAACTGAGTCCCCAGCGCGATCGCTCCGGTGGCGATGGCGAGCAGCAGCAGCCAGCCGCTGCCGCGCATTCCGCCGAGCTTGCCGAGGTCACGCCTGATCGCCAGCGCGCCGAACGCGCCCACCGCGACGCCGCCATTCAGATACAGGGCGTGCAGCTGCGGGGTCGCCAGCGCCAGCGCCTGCTTGTCGAGCAGCAGCGCCGCCGACCAGAGGAAGGCGACGCCGACCATCAGACGGCAGCCGCGGTCCGCGAGCAGACCAGTGAAGAAACCGCGCCATCCGCCGCCGCTGCGCAGGGTGAGCAGCAGCGCGCCGGCGACGACCAGGAAGAGGCCGCTCACCGGCCGCAGACCGAGCCGCTCGCCGAGGAAAATCGCCGCCAGTACGGCGGCGAAGGCCGGCGTGAACGAGAGCATCGGCAGCGTCTTCGAGATCGGCGACAGCTGAAGAGAGCGAAAATAGGCAAAGTTGGCCAGCAGATTGAGCAGCACCGAACCGGTCGCCGGCAGCCAGTAGGCGCTCTCCGCGTGCTGGTCGCCGCTCCACCAGGCCCAGATCGCGAGCGGCGGTACCGCGCCCAGGGTCACGCAAGCGACCAGCGCCATCGCCTGGATGCGCACCGCGAGAAAGCGCCGCTCGAGGTCGAAGAGCGACCAGGCTACGGCAGCGATGAGCGCCAGCGCCACCGCGGTGGAGATTCCCGGCATCGGCGCAGTCTACAGGCCGGCTCTTCCGGTACACTCGCGGGGTATGGCGCTCGCTCCCCCATTCGTCGCCGACGTCCTGCTGCGGCAGGGGCTGATCTCCGGCGCTCAGGCGGAAGAGATCAAGAAAGAGGCGCGCCAGCTGCCGTCGCGCGCCAAGGCGCCGTCAACCTACGAGCAGAAGGCGGTCGCCTACGACCTCGTCGCCTCGCTGCACCTCCCCAGCCTGCGCGATCCTCGGGTGACGATCGGCGAGCAGGAGATCGCCCAGGCGATCGCCGCCGACTCGAATCTCGAGTCGGTGCAGATCGACACCTTGAGTCTCGACGCAGACCTCATCGAATCCAAGATTTCACGGCCGTTCGCCAAGCGCCACCGGATGAT
Source organism: Thermoanaerobaculia bacterium (assembly GCA_039932055.1). GTDB lineage: Bacteria > Acidobacteriota > Thermoanaerobaculia > Multivoradales > JAGPDF01 > JAGPDF01. The sequence goes on along the minus strand of JBDTQT010000009.1, from coordinate 12,619 downwards.
CCCGCTGTCGATGATCAACGGCAAGCTCAAGGTGGCTTGCGCCAACCCGTTCGACCTCGAGGGCATCGACGCCTTCCGGCGTATCGCCGGGCGCGACCTCCAACTGGTCGTCGCCTCCGAGCCCGACATCCTGCGCGCGATCACCGAGTTCTACGGCCTCAGGCATTCGGTAAAGCGCGCCGAGCGCGACCTGTCGGCCGGCATCGACCTGGGCAACCTCGAACAGCTCGTCCGGATGAAGAACGAGTCCGAGATCGAGTCGAGCGACCAGCACATCGTCAATGCCGTCGAGTTCATGCTGCAGCATGCTTTCGACACCCGCGCTTCCGACATTCACGTCGAACCCAAGCGCGAGTTCTCGCTGATCCGCTTCCGCATCGATGGCATCCTGCACGACATCCAGTCGATCCCCAAGATCGTCCACGCGGCGATCCTCTCGCGCCTGAAGACTCTCTCCCGCCTCGACATCGCCGAGAAGCGCCGGCCGCAAGACGGCCGAATCAAGACGACCCGGGCCGGCAAGGAGATCGAGCTCCGGGTCTCGACCCTGCCGGTCGCCTTCGGCGAGAAGATCGTCATGCGCATCTTCGACCCGGACGTCCTGATGCAGGACCTCTCCGGCCTCGGCTTCTACCCCGAGGAGACGGTCGTATTCAACGAGTTCATTACCCGCCCCCACGGCATCATCCTGGTCACTGGACCGACCGGCAGCGGCAAGACGACCACTCTCTACTCGGCGCTCAAGTCGATCGCCACGCGCGAGCTCAACATCACCACGATCGAGGATCCGATCGAGATGGTGCTCGAGGAGTTCAATCAGACCGCCGTCCAGGCCAAGGTCGGCATCGACTTCGCCGGCGCCCTGCGCCACATCCTGCGCCAGGACCCGGACGTCATCATGGTGGGCGAGATCCGCGACGGCGAGACGGCGCAGTATGCGATCCAGGCGGCGCTCACCGGCCACCTGGTCTTCTCCACGCTGCATACCAACGACGCTTCGACCTCGATCTCGCGACTGGTCGACCTGGGCGTCGAGCGCTTCCTCATCAGCTCGACGCTCATCGGCGCGATGGCGCAGCGCCTGGTTCGCAAGATCTGCACCAAGTGCATCACCGAGCGCACGCTGTCGAACGAAGAGGCCGCGTCGCTGCGCCTCACCGTCCCGGCCGGCCGCAAGATCAAGGTCAAGGAGGGCCAGGGATGTCACGACTGCCGCGGCACCGGCTACCTCGGGCGCTGCGGCATCTTCGAGATCCTGCCGATCGACGAGTCGATCAAGCACCTGATCGTCGAGGGCCGGGACGCCCCCGAGATCAAGCGCGAAGCGGTCAAGAACGGCATGCGCACCCTGCGCCAGTCTGCCCTGCGCAAGCTCGCCGAGGGGCTGACGACCTTCGAAGAGGTCGTGCGCGTCACCGGCCTCTGAGCCGGATCCCGCCCTCGATGCCGGGCGGCAGCCGCCTCAGCGGCCGTACCAGGTGACCGACAACAGCCAGGCGCGATCGATGCCGGGGTGGGTCAGGCCCTGGATCAGCGGAAAGGCGAGCGTCGCGCCAAGATCGACGTCGAGCCCGCTCACCCGGTCGCGCAGCCCGGCGCCGAGAGTGAAGAAGCCGTCGCCGATCTTGCCGGGAGTGGCGCCGGTCGACGCCGTCGAGAGATCGAAGCCGGGCCCCGTCATCCGGTTGTCGAGGTCCCCGGACGGTAGAGGAACGCCGAGCTGGGCGCGCGGCAGCGCCAGCCAGCGCTGGCCGAGCGGCAACGCCACGCTGACGCCGACGTAGGGCGTCACGAAGGCGTTGCTGCCGGAGAGATCGAGCACACCGCTGGCGCCGGCGTCCGCCCCGCCGAGCAGCTCGTAGTCGAAGCGATAACCGTCGAGCTCCAGGCGTTCGAGCAGCAGGCCGCCGAGCAGGGTCCAAGGCCGCTTGCCCGCGCCGGTGCGGGCCACCGCGAAGCCCAAGCCCGAATGCAGAAACTTGCCACGAGGATCGCTGAACCGGGCGCGCTCGGGCAGGTCGAGCGGCACGTCGGCGAGCGCGAACTCGCGCAGCACGTCTTCACCGCTGTCGCCACTGACATCGAAGCTGCCGTAGTAGCCGAAGATCTCGAGCGCCCAGGCGGAGCTCCAGGCGTGACTCACGCCGAGCGTTGCGAGACCGCCGCGGGCGCGGGCGAATCCGGCGCCGACGTCGGCGCCTCCCAATCCGACGATGGGGTGCCAGCCTCCCGGCTCGAGGTTCGTCTCGGGCCAGGGGAGCGAGAAGTACCGAGCCTCTTCCGCACCCTCGGGCAGATGCTCGGCGAGGAAGAAGAAGTCTTCGTGCGGCGGATTGGCGATGGCGGCCCGGCAGGCGGGGACGCCACCGGGCAAGAGGGTGCAGATACCGGCGATGGCGACGACGGAGAGTCCAAGGCTCGATCGCGAGGGCATGGTGGAATGGTACTCCTCCCGCCACCGCGGCCGGATCGTAGAATGCCGGGCTTGAGCACCGCGACGCTCCTCCCCGGCCGAAGGGCCGCCCCCTCCGCTTTCGCCCTGCTTCTTCTGCTGGGCCTGGCGGGGGCGCTGACGCCGCGCCTGGCGAATGGCGCGGCGGGCGCAGCCGGATTCGTGGTCTGGGAGTCGAACCGCTCGGGCGCGTTCCGGATCTGGCGCCAGGATCTGGACGGCGGCGAGCCGCATCTCCTTTCCGCCGACGAGCCGGGACGCGACCACTGTTGCGCCAAGCTCTCGCCCAACGGCAGCCGCCTGGTCTACCTCAGCCTGGCCGGAGGCGCCCGGCGCTACGGCCCGGACGCCGGAGCGCTCCACCTCGTCGACGCCGACGGCGGACGCGACCGCGTCCTCGTCCCAGTGGCACGGCACTACGGCGAGCATCGCGCCGTCGTCTGGTGGGGCGAGGACGAGCTGGTCTACCTCGACGGCCGGAACGCGACGCAGCGACTCCGCCTATCGACCGGCGAGACCGCCGAGCTGCTTCCCCCATCCGCTGGCAGTGAGGGCTGGCTCGTCGCCCCGGGCGGCCGCATCGCCACCGGCAACACACCGACCTTCTCCGACTCCGTCGCCGGCAAGCCCGTGAGTCCCCGCCCGTCGCTCGGCGGCTGCCAACCGGCCTTCTGCGACGATGGCCGCTTCGCCGTCTGGTCGGCGGGCGCCGGCGGTCCGATCGACGCCTTCGAGCTCGCCACCCGGCGCAGCTGGACGATCCTCGAGAAGGGGGACTCCCACTTTCCCGCCGGGCGCGGCTATCTCTACTTTCCGGCGCTCTCGAACGACGCCTCGCTGCTCGCCGTCGGCGCCTCGGCCGGCGAGCACGACCACTTCCGCGCCGACTACGACATCTTCGTCGTCGAGCTCGATCCGGACGGTCTGCAACCGCGGGGGAAGGCGACGCCGGTGGCACCCGATCCGGCGGTCGATCGATTCCCCGACCTCTACCGTCCGGCTCGACCGGGGCGGGCGCGGGACCCCGCCAAGGCCCCGCCCGCCATGGCGGCGAAGGCCGGCGGCGCCCCGTCGAGCCCGGCTGAGCTCCAGCGCGGACTCGTCTTCCTCTGGCGGACGGCGGATGCCGAGAATCGCGTCACGCCGGCAAGCGCCAGCGAGATCCTGCGACCGCACGGCGTCGCCTGGACCGACCGCCACGGCGCGCTGGCCCTCGGCGGAGGATCGTTCTCGGCAGGGGACGAATCTGCCAGCCGTCTCGCAGCGGCGCTGCAGGCAAAGCATCAGTGGACGATCTCGGTCCTCGTCACCCCCGCGTCGCTCGCCGAGAACGGGCCGCTCGTCGCCTTCTCCGATGGGCCGCGTGCCCGCAACCTCGTCCTGCGGCAGAAGGGCGATCGGATCGTCCTCGACCTGCGCACCTCGGACAGCGCGAAGGAGGGCGCTTCGATCACGGTCGCGCATCTGGCCTCGACCGCTCCGGCATATCTCGCCTTCACCTTCTCTCCCGGCCGGCTCGACGCCTTCGTCGACGGCGCGCGCACCCCCGAGGTTGCCGCGACGATCGCCTTGCCAGGCGACCTCTTCCCTTGGCGTCCGCGACTCCTCGGCTTCGGCGCCGAGCCCGCGAGCGGCGAACGCTGGCATGGCACGCTTTCCGAGATCGCCATCTGGAACCGGCCGCTCACCCCGCCGGAGATCGCCGCCGAGGCCGCTCGCGTGCGTGCCCTCGTCAACCTTCGCGCAAGCGTGCCGCGGACGATTGTCTTAGCCCGGCTCCTCGCGGCGTCGCCGTCTCCTTCGCTCGACGAGATCTCCCCCTACCGCGAGGCCTTGGTGGTGGACGAGTACGAGGTCGTAAAGCGACTCGCCGGCCCGCCCATGGCTGCAGGAGCCGCGGCGGCCGTGCGACGGATTCGCGTCGTGCGCTGGGCGATCCTCGACGGCCAGCAGATCCAGGCGCCGGCGGCCGGCGCCAGCCGCCGATTGATCCTCGAGCCGTTCGCGGTGCAGCCCCAGCTCGAATCCTTCTTCCTCGGCGACCGCCTGCCCGCCAACGCCGGCCTGGCGCTCTACTTCGATCTTGGCGCGACGGCAGATCCTGCTTCGAGCGCGGCACCCTGAGCGTCCGACTTCGTATACTTCTCCGCTCGATGGCCTCATTGCTCGCCGGAACCACCCGCGAAGAGGAGGCGCTGGCTGGAATGGGCAGGACGCAGCTCTCGCCTGTCGCAGCCCCCCTGCTGACCGTGCTGTTTCTGCTGGTGATCCTCAGCGGCGCCGCGTTCGAGGTCGCCGCGGGATTCCGCGGCCTGCCCAATCTGCTGCGCGGCGAGTCCCGCCTCGACTTTCCTTCACTCATCGAACTGCGCGCGCTCTGGCGGGAGCGGGGCGCGCTCGCGGCAACGGGAGCGATCCGCGCCGCCGACGGCGAAGCCCAGGACCGATTCGATCGTGAGTCACGCCTCGCGACGGCGCTGCGCGCACCCCTGCAGGGGTACCTCGCCCGCCGGCTCCACTACGGCAACTCGCAGGTCCTGCTCGGCGACCAGGACTGGCTTTTCTTCCGCGACGATTTCGACTATCTGACCGGACCCCCATTCCTGGCGCCGGCGGCGCTCGCGCGCCGCATCCGCGGCGCCTCGCGGCATCGGGCGCTCGCTCCCGATCCGGTGCCTGCGATTCTCGGCCTGGCGGCGGACCTCCAGGCGCGTGGCATCGGTTTCGTGATCGTTCCGGTACCGACGAAGCTCGGCATCGCGTGGGAACGCTTCGTCGGCCGACGCGTGCGTGACGGCCAGGCGATCGACAACCCCTCCCGCGAGGAATTCTTCGCCCGCCTCCGGCGCGCGGGCGTCACGCTCTTCGATCCCACACCGATCCTGCGCGGAATGGAGATTCGCGAGGAGAAGCCGTACATGCAGTTCGACAGTCACTGGAGTCCGGCCGGCATCGATCAAGTCGCCGCCGGGCTCTCCGAGCTCCTCGCCAGCCGCTTCGAGCTCGGCTCGCTGCAGCGGTTCCACCGCAAGAAGCGCCGCTTCAACCGTCGCGCCGACCTCGCCGACCTGCTCGGCCTCGACCCCGATCGAAACCCTTACCTCATCGAATCGCTCGAGATTCAGACCGTCGACGGGCCGGGGACGCGACCATTCAGCTCCCGTCGGGGCGAAGGAAGCGTGCTGCTTGTCGGCGACAGCTTCAGCCGTCTGCTGATTCGCAATCGGCGCAAGGGAGGCGACGCGAACTTCGCTGCCCAGATCGCCTTCCACCTGCAGCGTCCGGTCGACATGCTGGCGGAAAACGACGCCGGCGCCGACTTCGCCCGCCGCGTCGAGTGGCTCCGCCAGCCGCACAAGCTCGACGGCCGCACCGTCGTCATCTTCGAATTCGCCGAGCGGGCCCTCGCGCTCGGCGACTGGACGAGCTTGCGTCTCGCGCCACCCGGATGAATTCGGGACTCTGATCGATGGTCTTCAGCTCTCAGCTCTTCCTCTTCTGGTTCCTGCCGGCGGCGCTGGCCTGCTATTACGTCTCCCCGCGCCGGCTGAAACACTTCGTCCTGACGCTGTTCTCGTATGTTTTCTACGGCTGGGCCAATCCCGCGTTCTCGATCCTCCTGTTGATCTCGACCGCGATCGACTGGGTCGCCGGCCTGGTCATGGTGGGTACGACGCCGTGGAGCCGGACGCCGATCGCCGTCCTGCCGAAGGACCGGCCGCGCACCCGCCGCGAACGCCTGGCGCTGCTGCTCTCGCTGTCCTCGAACCTCTCGCTGCTCGGCTTCTTCAAGTACTTCAACTTCGCGGTCAACAGCTGGAACGGCGTCGCCACCGCGCTCGGCATCGACGCCGCGAACCTCGATATCGCCCTGCGCGTGACCCTGCCGTTGGGCATCAGCTTCTACACCTTCCAGTCCATGAGCTACGCCATCGACGTCTACCGCGGCGAGGCCAGGGCGCTGCGCAACTTCATCGACTTCGCCTGCTTCGTCTCGATGTTTCCGCAGCTCGTCGCGGGGCCGATCATCCGCTTCTCGGAGGTCGCCGACCAGCTCGCCAGCCGGACGCACACCCTGGCCAAGTTCGCTCGCGGCGTCGCCTTCTTTTCGGTCGGTATGGCCAAAAAAGTTCTGCTCGCCAATCCTTGCGGGCAGATCGCCGACACGGTCTTCGACGCCGGCGCTCCGACCGTCCTCCAGGCCTGGCACGGCGTCGTCGGCTATGCCTTCCAGATCTACTTTGACTTCTCCGGCTACTCCGACATGGCGATCGGTCTCGGTCTGATGTTCGGCTTCGTCTTCGCGAGGAACTTCGACTCGCCCTACCGTTCGCAGTCGATCACCGAGTTCTGGCGCCGCTGGCACATCTCGCTCTCCACCTGGCTGCGCGACTATCTCTACGTGCCGCTGGGTGGCAACCGCAAGGGCGTGCGACGCACCTACATCAATCTCGGCCTGACGATGCTGCTCGGCGGGCTCTGGCACGGCGCGTCGTGGAACTTCGTCCTCTGGGGGGCCTTCCACGGCTCGCTCCTCGCGGTCGAACGCGCCGTCGGCATCGAGCGGCTCTACGGCTGGATGCCGAAGGCGTTGCGCGTCGTCACCACCTTCGGGCTCGTGCTGGTGAGCTGGGTCTTCTTCCGCGCCGCCGATCTGCCGGCGGCCCTCGCCTACCTCGGCAGAATGGTCGGCGTCGGCGAGGCCGAGGCGGCGGCGCCCCTCCTCTCCGGCCTGCTGCTCAGTCCCTACCTTCTCCTGAGCTTCCTCGTCGCGGCGATCGTCGTCTGGGGCGCCGAGCAGAGCTGGACATGGACGCGAGATCTGAGCCCGGTGAAGATCGCGCTCGCCCTCGCCATGCTCGTGGTAGCCATCGCCGCGCTCTCGACGCAGGACTACAACCCATTCATCTACTACATCTTCTGATGCCGACATCGCCACCCCATCTCTCCCGTGAGGAGGCAGCCATCGCCGAGGTCGCGGCGACCCGCGTCTCGCTCGCCGGCAGCCTCGCGCTGATCCTGGTGTTCCTGGCGGTGATCGCCGTGGGTTCCGCGCTCGAGGGGGCGCGCGGCTGGCGCGGCGAGGCAACGGCGTTCGCGGGCGGCGAGCCGATTCCGACGCCGGCGGCCTTTCTCGACACCTGGAGACGCCTCGGCCCCCTGGCGGCGAATGATGCTTTGCGCTCGGCAATCGCCGCGCTCGAGGACCGCCTCGGCCGCGAGTCGGCGCTTTCGGCGGCGCTGCGACCGGCGGCTCAGAGGTTGCTCGCGCTCTACCTTGGCTACGGCAACTCGCAGGTCGTCGTGGGACGCCGGGGCTGGCTCTACTTCCGTACCGGCTTCGACTATCTGACTGGTCCGCCGTTTCTCTCGCCGCGCGAGCTCGCGCGGCGCCGCACCTTCGGCGCACGCTACGGCGTCCCGGAGCCCGATCCGCTGCCCGGCCTCCTCCAGCTGCGCGCCGAGCTCGCCGCGCGCGGCATCGAGCTCGTCTTCTTCCCGGTGCCGGTCAAGGCGCAGGTTCATCCGGAGGGACTCGCCCGATTCGGCACCCTCGCCGCCGCGACCGTCGGCGGGACGAGCACTGGCATGATCGAGAACGCCTCCTTTCCGCAGCTCGTCCGCCGACTCGGCGAGGCTGGGCTGCCGGTCTACGATGCGTTGCCCGAGCTGCGCGCAGCAGCGACAGCCGGCGAATTCGTCTACTTCCGCACCGACACGCACTGGAACGCCGCCGGTATGCGCGTCGCCGCCGCCGGTCTGGCACGCTTCCTCGCCACTGCGACCCACCTGCCGCCGCGCCCGCCGGCGGGCCTTCGTCGCCGCGGTTTCGCGCACGAATTCGAGGGCGAGCTGACGCGTCTGCTCGGCGCCAACGCCGGCGGCGCCGCCAGCGCGACTGAAGCGCTCTTTCCGAACGAGCGTGTGCAGCTCGACGAGATCCTGGCTCTCGGCGAAGTACCGTGGAATGCCGGGAAGACCACGGATAGCGACATCCTCCTGCTCGGGGACAGCTATGCGCTGGTCTTCTCCGCGCTCGCCGGAGGCGCGAGCGCCGGCTTCGCCGAACAACTCGCGTTCGCCCTCGATCGGCCGGTGCGCCGCAGCGCCAGGTATGCGACCAACGACCTCGGCGATCGCGTCCGCTGGCTGCGCGAGGATCCAAGTCTGCTCGACGGCGTGCGCGTCGTGGTCTATGAAGTCTCCGCACGGGCGCTCGCCTCGGCCGACTGGACCGGCGCCCGGCTCGAACCGTAACGCTGCTCGAGGAGAAAACATTGAACGAACCGAACGACTTGAAGGTCCTGCGATACCCGATCGGCCGTTTCACGCCCCCGACGGCCTACACCGCGGAGACTCGCCAACAGTTCCTCGCCGAGCTCGCCGCCTGTCCCGCCGAGATGCGGCGGGTGACTGCGGGGCTCTCCCCGGTGCAGCTCGACACGCCCTATCGCGAGCACGGCTGGACGGTGCGCCAGGTGGTCCATCACCTGCCCGACAGCCACATGAACGCCTACGTCCGCCACAAGCTCGCGGCCACCGAGGAGCATCCGGCGATCAAGCTCTACAAGGAGGCGCTCTGGGCCGAGCTTCCCGAGGCGAGGAGCGCCGACATCGAGCTCTCGCTCGCCCTGCTCGCGGCGCTGCACGCGCGCTGGGGAGCTTTCCTCGGCGCCCTGCCGCCGGAGATGTTCGCCCGCAGCTTCGCCCACCCGGACCTCGGCCCAGTCAGCCTCGACCAGAGTGTCGCGATCTACGCCTGGCACGGCCGCCACCACGTCGCCCAGGTCGACGCCCTGCGCCGCCGCAACAGCTGGTAGAGCCGCTCCGCCAGCTCCTCCGCGAGGTTTCTCGCCGCTATTCGACCGCTGTATGACGCCCGTCATGCAGCGGTTTTTTGATTTCTCCTAAGTTTCCGCCAACGCGAACGAAGTCTTCCCGCGAAGGAGGGAGCCATGCACGATTCGGGCAACACCACCGAGACGATTCCGCTCGGTCAGCGGCTTTTCGACAGGCCGTTTCTGCTACTCGCCGCGGGCCTCGCCGTGATGTTCCTCTTCTACACCGGCTGGGGGCTCTGGGAGATCTTCTCCCTGCCCGCCGGAAAGCTGCCGTAAGGAGCGCCCGCCATGGAATTCCACTCCGGAGTTGTCGCGCCGCAAGGAGTCTGGTGGCGCCCCGCAGGGAAGCAGGAGAAGCTCTGGGTCGCGATCGCCTTCGCCTGGTGCATGGTGCTCTTCGCGATGATGCCCTTCTGGCACATCCGCGGCGGGCAGAACCCCTCGGGCATCCGCACGCGGGTGACTCCCGAGGCCTACCTTGCGCGCGTCTTCACCTTCGTCGAGGACTACAAGGTCGGCGAAGAGAACGGTATCCCGCTCGTCGCGCCGCCGCCCGGCAGCGACATTTACCTGCTCGGCCAGATGTGGCGCTGGTACCCGGCGCTCGAGCTCGAGGAGGGGGCGAGCTACACCCTCCATCTATCGTCGCTCGACGTCAACCACGGCTTCAGCCTCTACCCTGCCAACATCAACTTCCAGGTTGTTCCGGGATACGACTACGGTCTGTCCATCAAGCCCAACAGGCCGGGCGAGTATCGCATCGTCTGCAACGAGTTCTGCGGTGTCAGCCATCACAACATGCTGGGCCGCATCGTGGTCCGGCCGGCCAAACAGGTCGCGCAGGCGATCTCCCAGGAGGCACGATGAACACCACGGCAGCGTCCCAGGGAGCCGGCGGTGTCGCCGGCGCCCCTTCCTCCGGCTCGGTGATCGAGCGCTTCGCTTCCCGTCTCTGCCCGGTGACCGGCCTCAAGGTCAACTCCGACTCGGAGGCCCTGGTGCGCTGGAACGCCGTCGCCGGTGTCGTCTTCCTGCTGGTCGGCGTCGTCGCCGCCCTGCTGCTCGCGCTCACCCGCTGGCAGGCGGTGCATCTGCTCGAGCCCGTCTGGTACTACCGCATTCTGACCCTGCACGGCCTCAACATGTTGATCTTCTTCATCATCTTCTTCGAGATGGCGATTCTCTACTTCGCCGGACCGATCGTACTCGGCTCGCGACAACCGGCACCGCGTCTTGCCTGGACCGGCTTCGCACTGATGCTCGTCGGCGCGCTCCTGGTCGACGTCATCGTCCTCTGGGGCCGGGCGGACGTCCTCTTTACCTCGTATGTGCCGCTCAAGGCGCATCCGCTCTACTACCTGGGCATCATCCTGTTCGCCGTCGGGGCGCTCATCGCAACACTGCTTTTCTTCGCCGCCCTGGTGGTCGCCAAACGCGAGAAGAGCTACACCGGCTCGTTGCCGCTGGTTTCCTTCGGCGCGCTCACGGCGGCAATCATCTCGGTCATCACGCTGCTGCACGGCGCGGCCACGTTCATTCCGGCCTTCCTCTGGTCGCTCGGGTGGATCCAGCTCGACCCGGAGGTCTATCGCCTGCTCTTCTGGGCTCTCGGCCACGCGTCACAGCAGATCAACGTCGCGGCGATGGTCTCGGTCTGGTACCTGATGGGCGGCCTGACGATCGGTGCGGTCGTGCTCAACGAGAAGGTGAGCCGCTGGGCCTTCGTGCTCTATGTCCTGTTCATCTCGATGGCCTCCGCCCACCATCTGCTGGTCGACCCCGGCTTCGGACCGGCGTGGAAAGTCTGGAACACCAGCTACGCCATGTACCTCGCGGTGCTGGCGTCGATGATCCACGGCTTCACCGTGCCGGCGGGGATGGAGACCGGCATGCGTCTGCGCGGCTACGTCAAGGGGCGTTTCGAGTGGTTGAAGAAGGCCCCGTGGTCGGATCCCGGTTTCTCCGGAACGTTTCTCTCGCTGGTGATCTTCGGCTTCATGGGCGGCATCACCGGCGTCACCCAGGGCACCGAGCAGATCAACATCATCGCCCATAACACGCTGCGCATTCCGGGCCACTTCCACGTCACGGTGGTCGGCGGCACGGCACTCTCGTTCATGGCGCTCACCTACTACCTCATCCCTCTCATCTTCCGCCGCAAGGTGGCGTTCTGGGGAGCGGCGAAGTGGCAGCCCTATCTCTTCGCGATCGGCATCGTCATCCTTTCGATGTCGATGACCTTCGCTGGCAGTTTCGGGGTGCCGCGACGCAGCGCCGACATCACCTTTCCCAAGGCGCCGTTCACGCTCGAGTTCCCCCCGGTCGTCGATCTCCTGCTCGCCGGTATCGGCATCGGCGGGATCATCACTTCGATCGCCGTGCTGCTGTTCATCGCCATCGCGGTGAAGTCGGTCTTCTTCGGCGAGAAACTCGATCTCGCCAACCTCACTCCCGGAATGTCGGGCGTGCCGCAGGGCGTGCTCCGCTTGCCGCCACAGTCGCACAGCGGAGAGAACGCCGATGTCGTCCATCGTGCCGGAGCGCCGGGTACGATCATCCTGGTCTTCGTCTTCCTGGCGGTCTTCATCCTCTACTACTTCGCCAACTGGAAAGTCCTGTCGATGATCTGGAAGATCGGCTGAACGGAGTCCGGAGCATGCCGACCGTGTCCAATCCAGCGCTCCAGTCGCCGCGCTTCGCCACCGGAGCCTTCCTGTTGTGGCTCGGCGTGACGGTCGGCTGGTGGGTGCTCGCTTTCGCCCCCCTGCCGGTGCCGGCGGCGTGGCTCGATCAGGCGCGGGCGGTCTGCTTCGGCTCGACCCCCTCCGGTCTGCCCGACCGCTACGGTTGGGTACTGCTCGTCCTCGGCCCGCTGTCGATGCTCGGCTTCCTGCTCGCCGTCTGGGGCGGGGAGTTGCGCGCGTCCCTCCGTCAGGCAGCGCGCCGTTCCTGGGGAATCGCGCTCATCGTCTGGATCTCGGCGGGCCTTCTCGCCGGCGGTCTCTGGGTCGCGCGGCGTGTCGACGGCGCACGCCGCGCGGCGGCGGCGTACGCCCCGATCGCCGAAGATGAGCGGCTGCCCGACGGCTATCCCCGCACCTTCGATCCCGCTCCGGCACTGGGGCTCCTCGACCAGACCGGAGCGACTGTCGATCTCGCCGCGCTCGGCGGCAAGACGGTGCTCGTCTCCTTCGCTTTTGCCCATTGCGTGACCGTCTGCCCGATGCTCATCGGCACCCTGCATGCCGCGGTCGAGGGTCTGCCGCCCGCCGCGGCGGCGGTCGTGGTGATCACGCTCGATCCCTGGCGCGACACACCCGGCAAC
>JBDTQT010000008.1:0-40410 GCA_039932055.1 Thermoanaerobaculia bacterium | reverse complement strand
GTCGAGGGCAAGGTCATCGGCTGGAACCAGGGCGGATTCCACGTCGTCGTCGACGGCATCACCTCTTTCTGTCCGCGCTCCTCGATGGAGCTCGGCGCGCCGAAGGAGCCGGCCCAGTACCTCGACCAGAGCTTCCTTTTCCGTGTCCTCCGGGTCGAGGAGAAGGGCCACCGGCTGGTGGTCTCGCACGCCGCCGTTCTGCGCGACGAGCGGGCGCACAAGACCGCGGAGACCCGCGCCGCCCTCACCGTCGGTTCGACCGTCACCGGCAAGGTGATCTCGCTCACCGACTTCGGCGCCTTCGTCGATCTCGGCGGCATCGAGGGCCTGATCCACGTCTCGGAGCTCAAGCGCACCCGCGTCACCCACCCGAACGAGGTGCTCAAAGTCGGCGATGACGTGACCGCGAAGATCATCAAGCTGCCGAAAGGCGGCGACCGCGTCTCGCTGTCGATGAAGGCGCTCGAACCCGATCCGTGGGAGGGCGTCGCGGCGCAATTCCCCAACGGCGGCAAGTTCACCGGCAAGGTGATGCGCAAGTCCGAGTTCGGCTGGTTCGTGGAGCTTCAGCCGGGCGTCGAAGGGCTGCTGCACGTCTCGCAGCTCGCCCCCGGCATGAAGGCGGAGGACCCGAAGCTCGCCCCCGGCGAGATGCTCGAGGGCTGGGTGCGCGAGGTCGATATCGCGCGCCGGCGGATCTCGCTCGCGCTGCGCGAGACGCCGCAGGGCAACCCCTGGGACGGCGTCGAGAGCAAGTACCCCGAGGGCGCCAAGGTCACCGGCACGGTGGAAAAAGTCGAGAAGTTCGGCGCCTTCATTCTGCTGGAGCCCGGGCTCACCGGCCTGCTGCCAGCCTCCGAGATGGGTCTGCCCAAGGGCGCCAACGTCGGCCGGACCTACGGCGTCGGCAAGAAGGTGACGCTGCAGGTCGCCCAGGTCGACGGACGCAAGAAGCGCATCTCGCTGACCATCGAGGGCAAGACGCTCGAGGGCTCGAAGTCGGACTACCAGTCGTTCCTCAAGCAGTCGAAGAAGACGACCGGCATGGGCGCCCTTGCCGCCGCCCTGCAGCGCATCCAGCACGGCGCCGACTGACCGGGGCCGCGCGTCCCCGGCCGCCTTCCCCTTCCGGTGATCGCGGCTCCGGGGTGCTAGCATTTTCTCCGCTGTGACGGCCTCTTCGGGCAGTCCGGGCCCCCCCTCCGGACGCGGGATCGATCCGCGGCTCAAACGCCGCCTCCTCTCGGGGGCGGTGGAAGAAAACGTCCGCGCCATCCAGAATCTGCCGCGCCGCAAGCTCTATCGGCGCCCTCCTGTCACCCGCTGGCTCCTCTTCGTGCTGGCTGGTCTCGCCATCGCCGCCGCCGGTTCCTGGGCGATCTGGTTCCGTGCGCCCGCAGCGGCAGCGCGCCCATCACTCCTGGCCGAGGCGGCTCCTTCTCCACCCTACGCGGTGCTGCACGGACCGGCCTCGTCCAGCCTGCCGGCCAGCCCGGCCGCACTCCCTGCCGCGGGCGGCACACCTGAAATCGCCACCGGACTGGGGGGGCCGGCGCTGCCCGAATTCGACATCGATGCCGAGGTGGGCGCCGTACCCACCCGGCTGGCGGCGCGCCTCTTTCCGGTCGCGGTCCGCCGGATCGTCCTCGACCCCGGGCACGGCGGGACGGACGACGGCACACGGACGCCGGTCGGAATGACGGAGAAAGTGCTGACACTGGATATCGCGCAGCGGCTGGCACTCCTGCTCATGGGCGCCGGATTCGAGGTCTCGATGACCCGCGAAGCCGACAGCAAGCTCTATCTGCGCGATCGCGTCCGCTTCGCCAACCAGGCGCACGCCGACCTCTTCGTCTCGATCCATCTCAACTGGCTGAAGGACGGGCGCGCCAACCGCGGTATCGAGACCTACTATCTCGGGCCGTCCGATGACCCGTTCATCACCGAGCTGGCGAGCTCCGAGAACCGCGAGTCGGGCTACTCGCTCTCCGACGTGCGACAGCTGCTCGACGGTATCTACAGCGATCTGCGCCAGCAGGAATCGCGACGCCTGGCGGCGGCGGTGCAGCGCCGGCTGGTCGCCACGGTGCGCGAGGTCAGCCACGAAGTGCGCGACCGCGGCGTGCGCTCGGCCCCCTTCCTCGTCCTCGTCGAGACCGCGATGCCGGCGATCCTGGCCGAGGTCGCCTCGCTTTCGAGTCCCGAGGAGGCGCGCCTGCTGGCGCAGGCCGACTATCGCGATCGGCTGGCGCGCGCGCTTTTCGATGGAATTCGGACATACTCTCTCGCCACGGAGCAACTGGCAGGAAGATAGGGGAATCGATGAGCGCCAAAGAAAAGTACCTTTCCGTCGGAGTCGACCTCGGCACCTCTCAGAGCGCGATCTCCACCTCGGCCGGCGGCCATTTCGTGGTCGACAGTTACGTCGGGTGGCCAGTCGACATGGTGGCCCGGAAGGTGGTCAAGAAGTCGGTGCTGATCGGCGCCGAAGCGATCGAGAATCGCAGTCTCCTTGACCTCCACCGCCCGCTCGAGCAAGGCCTGATCAAGGAGGGCTCCGAGAAGGACATCGCGGCGGTCAAGGAGATCCTCGGCCACCTGATCGGCCTGGCGACAGCGGAGAGCACTGACGGCGGCGAGGAGAAGGGCGCGCGCGTGCGCGCTGTCGTCGGCGTTCCGGCCGAGACGCTGCGGGTCAACAAGCAGCAGCTGCGCCAGGTCATGAAGGGCATGGTCGACGGCCTGATCATCGTCTCGGAACCGTTCGCGGTGGCCTACGGGCTCGAGGCGCTTCTCCACACGCTGATCATCGACATCGGCGCCGGCACGACCGACTTCTGTGTCATGAAGGGCCACTATCCGACCGAGGAGGACCAACGCACGCTGACCAGAGCGGGCGACTCGGTGGACGATCTCCTCGCCAAGCTGATCGCCGAGCGTCATCCAGGGATCCAGTTCTCGCAGCACATGGTGCGCAGCTGGAAGGAGCAGTCCGGCTTCGTCGGCGACCAGAAGGAGAAGGTCGTAGTCTCCGCCCCCTCCCAGGGAAAGGCGCAGAAGGTCGACATCACCGAGGAGATGCGCCTCGCCTGCGAGAGCCTGGTGGCCCCGTTCTCCGAGACGATGCTCGATCTGCTCGCGGCGGTCGAACCCGAGTACCAGGAGCACGTGCGCAAGAACGTCATCCTCTCCGGACGCGGCTCGCGCATTCGCGGCCTCGGCGCGGCGCTCGAGAAGAGCCTCGCCGAGGTCGGCGGCGGCAAAGTGACCATCGTCGACGATCCGGTCTTCGCCGGGTCGAACGGCGGTCTGGCCATCGCGCTCGACGCCGACGAGTCGGACTGGGAAAAGCTTTCGGCATAAACTGGACCGTGCCCATGGAGTCCGAAGACAACGTCTCTGGCGAGTTTCAGCGCTCGACCCGCATGCCGCTCGATGCCGTCGTGCGCCTGCATTTTCAAGGCACGGTGGCCTATCAGAACGGCTTCGCCGCCAACGTCTCGGCGACCGGCATGTTCGTCAAACATCCCGCGCCACCGCCGCTCGGCACCCAGCTGGTGTTCGAGTTCAATCTCGGCGCCGAGAGGAAGCCCGTTCAGGGCGGCGGCGAGGTCGTCTGGGTGCGGGAAAAGTATCTCGGCCCCGGCCAGCCGGCGGGGGTCGGCATTCGCTTCCTGCAGCTCGACAGCCAGAGCCGCGACCACATTGCCGAAGCGCTCTTCGAGTACCTCGAGCAGTCGCTCACCGAAGATTCGCTGCTCGATTCGAGCGGTTTCTCCTTCGAGACGGAGTCCGTGAGGGTGTCGACTCAACCCACGATCGCTCCGGTTCCCGCGACGCCACCGAGGACACCGGCGCCGGGGGACCACGACGGGCTCGCCGACGACGGCGACATCTATGGCGAACCGGCAGACGTTCTCCCACCAGCGCAGGCGCCGCCCGCCGAGCCCTACGCTTTCGCGGCGCTCGAGCGCTTGCCGAACCGGTCGCCGTCACCGACGCCTGCCATGGCTCCCGTCGCTTTGACCGCTCCAGTCGCGCCGATGGCTCCGATGGCTCCGACGGCTCCGATAACCCCGGCCGACAGTAAGCGGGCGTTCTCCGTCTTCTCGCCGCTCGACGAAGCCGATCCCCAGACCGCCACCATCGTCCGCGAGGCGCTGAAGGACGAGCCGCCGCTGCTTCTGATGGGCGCCGCGGCCGCCGCTTCGAGCAGGCGCGACGGATCGCGCGCCTGGCTCGGCCTGCTGTTCGTCCTGGCGCTGGTCGCCGGCGGCGGATATCTGGCCTGGAAGCAGTGGGGCGCGAACGGGCTCACCCAGCGCTCCGCGACCGCCAGCACTGCACCTGCGCCGACGCCCGCACCCGCGCCGGTGCGCAAGCCGGAACCGCTCAACGCGGCGCCGGCACCGGGAACGACGCTCGCCGAAGCGATCGGCGTCGATTCGGGCTCGACCTCCGCCGCCGCGGCGCCACCGCACTCCGCGCCCTCGAGCGCGCCGCCGGAGGAGCCGTCCGACGTCGGCGCAGCGCAGCAGGAGAGCGCCGAAGCTGCCGGCGCCGCGGCAGAGCAACCCACGGCAGCCGAGGCGCCGCGCCCGCCGACGACGCCCGCACCCGAGGCGACCGAGGTGCCCGTCGCCCCGGCGGCGACCGCGGCCCGCGCCGAGCGCCTGACGGGCATCGAATGGCGCGAGGCGAGCGAGGCGCCGGGAGAGACCGTGCTTGTCCTGGCCGGCGACGGTGTCTTCGCGACCGGTTCGTTCAGCTACTCGGAGATCGGCGGCGAGAACCCGCGCGTCCTGATCAAACTCAAGGGGATGGACAATCCCTATCGCGGACCGGAGCCTCGGGGTGGCAGCTTGTTGGTGCGAGGAGTCCGGACAGGCTTTCACGTCACCCCTGCTGGCAACGAGATCCACATCGTTGTCGATCTCTCCCGCGGCGGCATCAAGGTTCTATCTCTCGAACCGCAGGGCGCCGGACTTACGCTCCGCCTCGGACGCTGACCGCCGCGACCGCGCCGCAGGCTTCAGGCTTCAGGCGAGGCGCTGATTCCCCCTCGGCATCAGGCGCTCGCCGACCCAGGGCAGCTCGCCGCGGCGCAACCAGAGAATGGCAGAGCTACCGGCGAAAACGACACAGGCGAGCGCGAAAAGCAGCCCGCCGTCACCCTGTACTTCGATGCCGAGCCGCGTCAGATGCGAGACCAGCGCGCCCAGTACGGCTTGGATGCCCGATCGACGCCGTGGTTTCAACCCAGTCCAAACACCGGCAGGGCCACTCCGGTGACGGCGCGCGAAAGCGGCGAGGCCAGGAAGAGCATCGCATCCGCGAGCGCCCGCGGGTCCACCCACTGCCGCGGGTCGGCGTCGGGCATCGCGTGCCGGTTGGCCGGAGTGTCGATCGTGCCGGGAAGCACCGCGTTCACCCGCACCCCCTCACGCTTCACCTCCGCGGCGAGACTCTCGGTGAGGCGAACGACAGCGGTCTTGGCGACGCTGTAGGCGGCGTCGCCGGCGTCGCCGCCGAGCGACGCCTTGGAGCCAACGTTGACGATCGAGCCACTCCCACGGCTTCGCATGCCGGGCGCCACGGCGCGGCAGAGATGCAGCGTGGACAGAAAGTTTGCCTCCCACAGCAGCTCCCAGGTCGCGTCGGGAGCCTCTTCGATCGTCTCGCCGCCGCGATAGGCACCGGCGATGTTGAACAGATGGTCGATACGCCCAAAGCGGGCTGCGATCTCCTCCGTCATCCTTCGGACGGCCTCGGCGTCGGCGAGATCGCAAGAATGGAAAGAAATCCGGCCCTCCGTCGCATCCGCTTCCGGCCACAAGGCCGGCAAACGCTCCGTGTTCCGGTCCACGAGCGCGATGCTGGCGCCAACCGCGAAGAGCCTGCGGGCAACCACGCCGCCTAGCGCCCCGAAGGCTCCCGTGACAACGGCTACTCTGTCTGAGAAGTCGAACATCTTCGCGTTCTCTCCTTACCGGCAAGCCGGGTCGTGATGAAATTCGCCCACTCGCCCCGCCGGGTGAGCAGCAGCCCGAGACCGTCGGGGTCGCGCAGCAGCAGATCCGTACGATAGCCGAGCCCGCCAGTCGGCAGCGACATCGCGCCCGAAGACCTGATTCAGACGCTCCTGCGCGCTGCCCCGGTTCTCGCTCCGCCCGGCGCGCGAACGGGTCGGTGATCGACTCGCGGAAAGCATGCATGCACCCAGTCCAAAGGCCTCGATCACCCATTCCCGCCAGTGCAGCCGACTCATTTCAAGCCCACTTTGCGCGCGGCGCGCAGGAGCTCGGCGACGCTCCAGGCCTGGGCGAAGGCGCCCCGAGGCAGGTGCGGAGGGTCGGCATCGAAGATCTCGGAGATCGTTCCGACTCCGGCCTCCCGAAGGTGAGGCGCGAAGCCGGTGAGCAGCTGCCGCCCCTGGCGCCGGCCGGCCGAGCCGCGGTAGCGCACCAGCGCGTCGATGTAGGCGCCGAGGAGGAAGCTCCAGACCGTTCCCTGATGATAGGCGCGGTCGCGCCTCTCCGGATCTCCGCTGTACTGTGGGCAGTAGCCCGGCTCTCCCGGCGCGAGACTGCGCAACCCGCGTGGCGTCAGCAGCCGCGCCTCCACCGTGGAGAGAACCGCCGCCGCCTTGTCGCGCGGCAGCAGCGGATGAGGCAGCGACAGGGCATAGATCTGGTTCGGACGGCAGGTGGAGTCGATGCCGGCCTCCGAGACGACATCGAACAGCCCACCAGCGGCCTCGTTCCAGAACTCCGCTTCGAAGCGATCGCGCACGACACCGGCAAGCTTGCCGAGCATCGCCGAGCGCTCGGCGTCACCGAAGCGCCGGTGGAGCGCCGCGGTGATGCGCAGCGCGTTGTACCAGAGCGCCTCGATTTCGACCGGCTTGCCGTGGCGCGGCGTGACGACGTCGTCACCCACTTTCGCGTCCATCCAGGTCAGCTGCACTCCCGGACTTCCCGCCCGGAGAAGGCCGTCGCCGCCGACGCCGATGCCGAATCGTGTTCCGCGTCCGTGCCAGGAGAGAATGTCGTCGAACAGCGGCAGCATCTCGCCCCGCACGAATTCGTCATCGCCCGTCGCCTTACGGTATCGGTCGACCGCGACGAAGAGCCAGAGAGTGGCATCGACGGTGTTGTACTCCGGATCCTCCCCCGCTTCGGGAAACCGGTTGGGCAGCATTCCCTCGGAGGCAGCCGCACCGAAAGCGCGCAGAATTTCACGCGCGGTCGAATAGCGCCCGGTCTCGAGACAGAGACCGGGCAACGCGATCATCGCGTCCCGCCCCCAGTCGGGGAACCACGGATAGCCGGCGATGATGGTCGAGCGGTTCTCCTCCGGCACACCGCGACGAACCAGAAACTGGTCCGCGGCGAGGGCCAGACGGCGCGCAAAGCCGCTCTCCGGCCCAGCCAGACGGACGAGCCGCTCACGCCGCTCCAGTTCCAGGGCGAGAAGGCGCTCCGCGCTCCGGCCCGGCCGCGGCTCGCTGGAAATGACGACTCCTACCGGCCTCCCTACCTCCAGGTGCACCGTGAACACGCCCGCCTGAAACAGATCTTCGCGAAAATCGAAACCGCGCTCCCGTTCCTCCGAGTACTCGAAGTTGTAGTACCAACTGCCCGCGCTCCGGAACTCTCCGCCGGCAACTTCGATGTAGACGTCGGTTTCGTCCTTCCCGGCGGAAAATCGAATGGCGGGAGACGCGACGTCGACCGCGGCCCACGTCCGCCCCGGCTCTGCCCTGCCCAGCGAGTGGATGTCACGGCCAGCGAACAGCGGGCGCAGCTCGAGAACGGCGCCGCCCGATCCCTCGCCGACCGCGGCTCCGTCCGGATCGAAAATCTCGTAGACCATGACCGTCGTGTTCTCGCCCGAAATCGCGCCGGTCGTCTTGCGCAGCCGAAGGCCGGAAACCGCGTAGAGCGAGCTCGGGAAGTCTTCGCGTGAGAACGCGACGAGGTTGTCGAAACCCCGGGGATGAACTGCGCCCGGAAACCGGTTCGCTCCGAGCTCGATCCGGTCGCCCCCGAGGACGACGGTCTCTTCCAGGCGGGAGAGCAACACCCGCCTGCCCGCGGGCGGCCGGGTCGCCGCCACCAGCAAGCCGTGATACCGGCGGGTATGAGCGCCGGAGACCGTCGAGCTCGCCCAGCCGCCGAGTCCGTTGGCCTCGATCCATTCGAGGCTCGCCGCGTGTTCGAAGTCGCCGAGCGCCACGCGATCGAAGTCGAGCGACAGGTCGCCCGCGACCTGCGCCTTCGCCTTTCGTCCTTCGGACCCGCCGCGTGAAACCGTCTCGACCTTCATGCGCACCCCTCCGACAGGAATACGATGCGGCGGTGGCCGGTACGGTTTCCCGCCCGCGGGCGGGCGTCCTTACTTGCCTGGCGCGATCGGCAGTCGAACTTCGGTGCGAATCCACCGCAGGATCATGTCGGCGCCGGCCGCCGTCTTTTCGAACTCGAACGTCAACTGGTCGACTTCGTTGGCGACGGCGACGGTCACCGGCTTGGCTTCGACGACCAGCACGTCATGGGGAGGGAGGTCAGCTGGAGTGAACTTTCCCGCCGTGGCGTCGAAGTAGCCGGTGCCGTCCAGACCGAGAAGCGCGTTGAAGTGAAATGTCCAGCTCTCCGCGCCGGGCGTCGAGAAAACCGAATAGGTGCCCGCCGCGAGCCTCTTGCCTCCGATCAGGACATCCCGGCTGACGGTGATCTCGGTCGCCTCGTTGGCGCCGGTACGCCAGATCTCGCCGTAGGGCACTACGGCTCCGCTCTCCCTGGAGCCGAAGATATTCTCGCGGTCGCGCTTGTAGGGACGACCGTAGACGAGGCGAACATAAGCATCGCCGAGCGTGATCCGGGCCATCCCCATAGGGCTCTTGCGCCGCGACGGATCGAGGTCCTGGGCGGTAACGAAGGCCGGAGCCAGTACGGCGGCAGCGGCGGCGGCGGCGAGAATCCTGCCAAAGAGTCGAGTCATGAACGACCTCCCGGCGGAATTATCTCTCGCCTGCTGGCACTTTCGCCATCCGGCTCGGGCGACGGCTCCGTCGCCGATCCGACCCATCCCCTCACCTCGCCGGCCCTCAGCGGATGAGCTCGGCGACGAGACCCGTCCATCCCGTCTGATGACTCGCGCCGACGCCCCGGCCGTTGTCACCGTGGAAGTACTCGAAGAAGAGCAGATGTTCGCGGAAGTGCGGGTCGTGCTGCATCTTTTCCCAGCTGCCGAAGACCGGACGGCGTCCCTGTGCATCAGGAAGGAAGAGACTCACCAGGCGGCGCGCCAGCTCGTCGGCAGCTTCGGCGAGCGTCAGCATCTTGCCCGATCCGACCGGACACTCGACCGTGAGTCCGTCACCGTAGTAGGCGGAGAATCGGCGCAGCGCCTCGATGATCAGGAAGTTGACCGGAAACCAGATCGGTCCGCGCCAGTTCGAGTTGCCGCCGAAGAGGCCGGAGTTGGACTCACCGGGCTCATAGTCCACCGAGAAAGACCTTCCGCCAGCCTCTATCGTGAATGGGTGTTCGCGGTGGAACCGCGACAGCGCGCGCACGCCGTAGTCGGAGAGGAACTCGCTCTCGTCGAGCAGACGGGAGAGCACCGCTTTCATCCGGTGTCCCCGCAACAGAGAGAGCAACCGCCGGTCCTTCTCGCCGGGCTGCTGCCAGCGCGAGACCAGGTCGGCGAGGTCCGGCCGGTAGTCGAGGAACCACTGCAAACGGGCGGCGAACTCCGGTACCCGCGCGAGGAGGTCGCCGTCGAGGATCTCGACCGCGAACAGGGGGATGAGGCCGACCATGGAGCGCACCTTGAGCGGCCGGGCGTCGCCCTTCCCGGTGTGGAGCACATCGTAGAAGAACTCGTCCTCGTCGTCCCACAGGTCGATCTCGCGCCCCCCCACATCCTTCATCGCAGCGGCGATGTAGAGAAAGTGCTCGAAGAACTTGGTCGCAATGTCCTCGTAGACCGGATTCTCGAGCGCGAGCTCGAGAGCGATCCGCATCAGGTTGAGGGAGTACATGGCCATCCAGGCCGTTCCGTCGGCCTGGTCGATGTGGCCGCCGGTCGGGAGCTCGGCGGAGCGGTCGAAGACTCCGATGTTGTCGAGGCCGAGAAATCCGCCCTGGAAGACGTTGCGGTCTTCGACGTCCTTGCGATTGACCCACCAGGTGAAATTCAGCATCAACTTGTGGAAGACGCGCTCGAGAAAAGCGCGGTCGCCGCGCCCGGAGGCTTCCCGGTCGATCTCGTAGACCCGCCACGCCGCCCAGGCGTGCACGGGAGGATTGACGTCGCCGAACGCCCATTCGTAGGCCGGAAGCTGACCGTTCGGGTGCATGAACCACTCCCGGGCGAGGAGAATCAGCTGGTTCTTGGCGAACTCCGGGTCGAGACGCGCCAGCGGCAGACAGTGAAAGGCGAGGTCCCAGGCGGCGTACCACGGGTACTCCCACTTGTCCGGCATCGAAATGATGTCGGCGTTGTTGAGGTGGGTCCACTCGTGGTTGCGCCCTTCGAGACGCGCGGCGGGCGGCTCTGGCTGTCCCGGATCGCCGGCCAGCCAGCGCGGTACGTCGAGGCTGTAGTACTGCTCGCTCCACAGCATTCCCGCCCAGGCCTGGCGCTGAACGCGACGCGCCTCGGGATCGGCGACTCCCTGCTGCAACTCGGCATAGAACGCGTCGGCCTCCGCCCGGCGTGTCGCGAGCACCTCGCCGAAGGAGTCGAACGGGCGCGGCTTGAGCGCGCGCGAGAGGCGGAGGCGCACCACTCGGGCACCGCCCGCCGGCACCTCGGCGTCGTACATCGCCGCCATCTTGGTGCCTGTAGCCCGCGAATTCACCGCCTCGATCCGGCCTCCGACGACTCGCTCCGCTATGCCGTCCTTGAAGTAGCCCGGCGTCTTTTCACTTCCCCAGAGGCGCGCCTTGTTGGTCTCGTTGTCGCAGAAGAGGAGCTCGGGGGCGCCTTCGCACTGCAACCACATCGTGCCCAGCTCGGGATGCCAGGCGCGCACGGCGCCGCCGACGACCGCCATGGCGGGCTTCTCCACGCCGTCGCCCCAGGACCAGCCGTTTCTGAACCAGAGCTGCGGCAGTAGCACCAGCCGGGAGGCCTCCGGACCGCGGTTGGTCGCCGTGATCTCGATGAGGAGATCTTCGTCGTCGGCCTTCGCGACCCGGACGCCGACATCGAAATAGCGATCCTCGTCGAAGATGCCGGTGTCCAGGAGCTCGAATTCCTGCTGCCCCCTGTCGCGACGGCGATTCTCCTCCACCAGCCAGGTGTAAGGGAATTCAGCCTGCGGATACTTGTAGAGCATCTCGAGATACGAGTGCGTGGGTGTAGCGTCGAGGTAGTAGTAGAGCTCCTTCACGTCCTCGCCGTGATTACCCTGTGGCCCGGCGAGGCCGTAGAGTCGCTCTTTGAGAATCGCGTCGGCTCCGTTCCAGAGTGCGATCGAGAAGCACAGGTGCTGTTGGTCGTCCGAGAGTCCGGCTATGCCGTCCTCCCCCCAGCGATAGGCGCGCGACGCCGCCATCTCGAACGGAAAGTAGCCCCACGCCGAGCCGTCCGGACTGTAGTCCTCGCGCACCGTTCCCCACTGTCGCTCGGCCAGGTAAGGTCCCCACCTGCGCCAGGCCTTCCTGCCCGCCTTCGCCTCCGCGAGCCGCGCGCGCTCGATCGTCATCACTTCACTCCATGTCCACGAGAGTCAGGGGCTTCGATGCCGGAGCGCCAGCGAGGCTTACCACTCAACCTTCCCCGCCACCTGATTTGTCCTAGGCACGCGCCTGGAGAATCGCCCGCACCAGCTCGACTCCGAGCTCCGGCGGCTTCGCGTCGACCTCCCGCCGCAAGGCGACCCGGCCGAGGTGCACCGTCTGCCTGTAGGCCTTGAGATAGGCGACGCAGGACGGACAGATCGCGAGGTGGCGCTCGAAGTGCTGCTCCTCTTCGGGCGAAAGGTCCTTCGAAAGGTACTCCAGAAGGAAGGTGATGACCTCCTGGCAGGTAATGAACTCTTCGCCGCGATAATGCGCGGTCTTGCCGATACGAGATCTCACGCGCCCCCCTGTCTCAAATGCGGATCGAGAAGCTCCCGCAGCGCCTGGCGGGCCCGGTGCAGACGAATCTTCACCGCGTTTGCCGAGATGCCCAGCTGCTCCGCGACTTCCCCCGTGTCCAGCTCCTCGATGTCGCGCAGCAGCAGCACCGTGCGGTAGGTCGGCGGCAAACGATCGATCGAGGCGCGAACCAGGCCACAGACCTCGGAGCGCTCGAGGACCCTGTCCGGAACCTCCGGCCATTCGCCGTAGGCGTGGGTCGAATGCCCGTCCTCCATGAAGGTCGGGAGGAGCGGCTCGATCGACTCCTCCGGGCGTGCCCGTCGGCTGCGCAGCTTCATCAGCGAAGCGTTGACGACGATGCGATGAAGCCACGTCGACAGCCGGCTGTGACCTTCGAATCGGGGCAGGCCGCGAAAGGCCAGCACGAAGGCCTCCTGCAGGGCATCTTGAGCCTCTTCGTCGTTGCGGAGCATGCGCCGCGCCACTGCCAGCATCCGGCCTCCGTGCTCACTCACCAGGCGTTCGTAGGCCCGGTCGTCGCCGGCCCGCAGAGCGGCGAGCAGGGACCGCTCGTCGGATTCGTGCTCCACGGTGGCGCTCCATGCGACGACATCTTCGTCCACGTGCTCTCCTAGTTGCCGGCGAGGAGCTTCGGCCAGTTGGCATCCGCCTTGACGATATTTCCAGGGATATCCACCGCCCACTTCTTCTGCACGTCGAGACTGTAATTCAAGAACAGCCGCCCACCCTCAATCTTCCAGGCCTGCGGGTCGATATCGGCGGTATAGCCTTGCGAAACCGCCCAGGCGCAATAGCCGCCGTATTGGGGAGCGTACTTCTCCGGCGCTTGCACGAAGAGCTCCCGGTGAGCTGCCGAGGCGAAATGCCAGATCGCACCGTTCCACTCGAAGGTGAACTGTTTGTTTCCTTCCACCGGCTTTGAGTCGGTGAAGTAGGCCACCGGATCCCAGCCATCGATCGCGACACCACCGAAGAGCGTCCGGTTGACCGGCGTCAAGGCAGAGGCGGAAGCGGCAAGCGCGAGAATGAGCAGCCAGACGGACCCTGCACGTCGAAATCGCATCGATAGACCCCCTTTGTCTCCTCTACGATGCAGGTCACCTTGCCACGGTTTCACCACCTCCAGCGTGTGCCTCGTCCCCGCGGCCGGTACCCACGAGGTCCGCCTCTTCTACCCACCAGGCTATGCGAAAGACAGCCTGACCTCCTTCCCTGTTCTCTACATGCAGGATGGCCAGAACCTGTTCTTCCCTGGCGAGGCCTTCGGCGGCCAGCCCCCTGGGCGACCCTACGCTTCGGCAAGAGCTGGACCTCTGACGGCATTGCGCGTTCCCCTGAAGCGAAAGCGAGCGGGCAGCAAGTTGTCATAGCGTAGGCCCATGTCCAAACCGATCTCAACTTGCACCCCGGGGCTACTCTTCCTTACTGCGCTTTTCGCGGTTCAAATCCCGATCTCATCTCCGGCGCGAGCCGCGACCGCCGAACCTCGAGCGGCGCATCCGCTCGCCGCCGAGATCGACCGCCGCGCCGCGGCGGTGAAGGCGAAGATGATCGAATGGCGGCGCCACTTCCACGAGTATCCCGAACTCTCGGGGCGCGAGGTCGAGACGGCGAAGTTCGTCAGCGAACGCTTGCGGGAGATGGGTCTCGAGCCGCGGGCGATCGCCGGCACCGGCGTCACCGCGGTCATCGAGGGCACCGCCGGCAAGCTCCCGGGAGCGACGATCGCCCTGCGTGCCGACATGGACGCCCTGCCGGTCGCCGAACAGGTGGACTTGCCTTTCAAGAGCGTCGCTACCGGCACCTATGAAGGCAAGAGCGTGCCGATCATGCACGCCTGCGGCCACGACACCCACACCGCGATGCTGCTCGCCGCAGCCGAAGTCCTGACCGGCCTGCGCGACCGCCTGCCGGGCAAGGTCGTGCTGCTCTTCCAGCCGGCCGAAGAGGGGGTGCCGGTCGCCGAGGGGATCGCCGGCGCCGAACGCATGGTCGCCGAGGGAGCCCTCGACAACCCGAAGGTCGATGCGGTCTTCGGCATCCACGCCTTCGCCGGCCTCGAGAGCGGCATTCTCGGCTACCGCCACGGCTCGATGCTCGCGGCCGGCGACCGTTTCGAGATCGACGTCGTGGGCAAGCAGGCCCACGGCTCCAAGCCCTGGGCCGGGGTCGACCCGATCGTCGCCGGCAGCGCCATCGTCATCGCCCTGCAGACGCTGGTGTCGCGCGAGTCCGATCTCACCCACGAACCGGTCGTCATCACCGTCGGCCAGTTCGACGCCGGCGTGCGCAGCAACATCATTCCCGATCGGGCGCGGCTGGTCGGCACCATGCGCACCTTCGACGAGGCGATGCGCGCGGACCTCGAGAAGCGCATGCGGCGGATGGTCGAGAACGTCGCCGCGGGCTACGGCGCCACCGCCAAGGTCACCTTCGACCCCGGCTATCCGGTGACCGCGAACGACAGCGCGTTCGTCGACGAGTTGCTGCCGACGCTCGAGCGCGTGGCTCCCGGCCGGGTGCGCGAAGTGCCCAAGATCACCGGCTCGGAGGATTTTTCGCTGTTCGCCAACAAGGTGCCGGGAGTCTTCCTCTTCCTCGGCGTCACCCCGAAAGCCGACGTCGCGACGGCGGCGAGCAACCACTCGCCACTCTTCTATGTCGATGAAACGGCGCTCGCGACCGGCGTCCGTGCTTATGCGCAGGTCGCCGCCGAATATCTCTTCGCGCATGCGAAGGCGAAAGGACACTGAATGAGAGCCCGACTCTTCGTTCTGCTGCCGCTCGCCGGAGCGGCGCTCCTCACCGCGGCCGAACTCGCTTCGACGCCGCCGGCGGAGCCGGCAGCAGTTCTCTCCGCGACCGAGAGCACTGCGATCCTGGAGAAGACAGCGACCCTGCGCCTCGCTCCCGACCTGTCGCACCTCACCCCGGGGGAGAAGACGGCGGTAGAGCAGCTCCTCCAGGTCGGCGGCATCTTCCAGCGGCTGTACGAAGATGCGCGGCACCCGGCGGCGGAGGGCGAGCGCAACCGGTTGCTCGGCGAGGCGCGCGCCCCGGGCGCCGTCGAGTCCGACGCCGCCCGGCTCTTCCGGCTCTTCCAGGGTCCGATCGCCACCACGCTCGACAACCGGCGGGTCCCCTTTCTCGCGGTCGCGGCGGAGACGCCGGGCAAGAACGTCTATCCGGCGGGAATCACCGCCGCCGAGGTCGAAAGCTTTCTCGTCGCCCACCCCGAGGAGCGCGAGGCGATTCTCGGCGACCGCACCGTCGTCCGGCGGGCGACCGCCGAGGCGCTGGCGGCCGATCTCGAAACGCTGCAGCGTGTGCCGCTCATCGCCGGGCTGCAGCCTTTTCTCGCGACGAAGCTCGCCGCCCTCGCCGAACATCCCGACTCACAGCGCCTCTACGCCGTGCCGCAGTCAGTCGCCTGGGCGCGCCCGATGGCTACCGCCTATCTCGCGCTCCAGCACGCCGCCGACGCTGTTCAGGCGGACGACGCCGAGTTCGCGGGCTATCTGCGCAATCGCGGCCGCGACCTGCTGTCGAACGACTACGAGAGCGGTGATGCCAGCTGGGTCACCGGGCATTTCGGCCGGCTGAACGCCCAGATCGGCTCGTACGAGACCTACGACGACGCCCTCTTCGGCGTCAAGGCGTTCCCCTCGATGAGCCTCCTGCTGCGTGACGAAGCGGCCACCGCCGAGCTCGCGAAGTCGCTCGGCAGCCTGCAGACGATCGAGGACGCGCTCCCCTTTGCGCCGCATAAGCGCGTGCGCAGCGAGATCCCGATCGGCGTCTACGAGGTGATCGCCGACTTCGGCCAGGCGCGCGGCACGAATACCGCCACCAACCTGCCCAACGACCCGCTGTTCTCGCGTCGTTACGGCCGCATCATCCTGATGCGCGAGAACATCCTCAAGAACTCCGACCTTTTCGCCAACGCCGAGCGGCGCTGGAACGCAGCGCTGGCGCCCGCGTCGCGTGCCGCGCTCGCCGGGGACGACGGCTCGGGCGGTTTTCAGCGCACCCTCTGGCACGAGATCGGCCACTATCTGGGACCCGAGGTGACGCGCGACGGGCGCGGCCTCGACCAGGCACTCCAGGGTTGGGCCGACGCGGTCGAAGAGATGAAGTCCGACCTGGTCTCGCTGTTCGCCTTCGAGAAGCTCGCCGCGGCGAAGCTCGCCTCGCCGGAGCGCCTGGCTGCGGTGCGCGCCAGCGGCATCCTGCGCGTCCTCAACGACAACCGCCCGCGCCGTGACCAGCCGTATCAGCTGATGCAGTTGGTGCAGTTCAACTGGTTCCTCGACAATGGGCTGCTCACCGCGAACGCCAGCGGGTTCCTCGAGATTCACGACGAGAAGTACGCCGCCACCATCGCGAGTCTCCTCGCCGAGACCTTCGCGCTCCAGCTCGCCGGCGACCCGGCGGCGACGGAGGCCTTCTTCACCCGCTGGACCAGCTGGAAGGCCGACCTCCACGAGGCGATCGGCAAGCGCATGCGCGACGCCCAGGCCACCCGCTACAACCTCGTCCGCTACGCGGCGCTGGGGGAATAGACCAGGGCGAGTCCTCGAGAGGGAGTCGCCGACCCCGGCTCGCGCTTCTCAGCCGCGCGGCTTGGTCTCGGCGAAGACGTTCATCGCGGTGGCGATCATGGCGGCGACGTCGCCGACCGGCGCCGGCACGATCACCGTGTTGGTCGCCTTGGCGAGGTTGCCGAACTGGGTGACCCACTGTTCGGCGACGCGCAGCTGGACCGCTTCGCGGCCGCCCGGGTTCTGGATCGTCTCGGCGACCAGGCGAAGCCCTTCGGCGGTGGCGGTCGCTACCGCGAGAATGGCCTGCGCCTGGCCCTCGGCCTCGTTGATCTGGCGCTGACGGGCGGCCTCCGAAGCCTTGATGACCTGCTGCTTTTCGCCTTCGGCTTCGTTGATGCGCGCATCGCGCTCACCTTCCGAAGTCAGGATGACCGCGCGCTTCTCGCGTTCGGCGCGCATCTGCTTCTCCATCGCCGAGAGCACGTCCTTGGGCGGCACGATGTTCTTGATCTCGTAGCGCAGGACCTTGACGCCCCAGGGCTCGGAGGCCTTGTCGAGCTCGGAGACGACCTGGCCGTTGATGTGGCCGCGCTCCTCGAAGGTGCGGTCGAGGTCGATCTTGCCGACCTCGCTGCGCAGCGTCGTCTGGGCGAGCTGCGAGATGGCGAAGAAGTAGTCCTGGACGCCGTAGGAAGCGCGCTCTGGATTGATCACCTTGAGGTAAAGCACGCCGTCGACACCGACCTGAACGTTGTCGCGGGTGATGCAGACCTGCTCCGGGATATCGAGCGCCTGCTCTTTGAGCGACAGGCGGTAGCGCAGGACGTCGATGAACGGGAAGAGGAAGTGAAACCCCGCGCCGAGAGTGCCGGCGTAGCGACCCAGCCGCTCGACGACGAAAGCCGACTGCTGCGGCACGACGACGGCGGTCTTGGCGATGATGATGAGGACCAGGACCGCCAGGGCGACCGGGACGATCACCGACATGGTCATCAGGGAGGCGAGGGGATTGCCTTCGGGGGCGGCCGCAAGGGCGAGAAAGTGGGAAACGTAGTTCATGGGTTTTCGGGCTCCAGAAGAAGTTGCAGACCGTCCATGCCGACGACGCGGCAGCGCTCGCCGGCGGCGAGCGGCCGGGCCGCGGAGTTGCGAGCGCTCCAGCTCGTGCCTCGCAGCTCCGCCCTGCCAACGGCGCCAGGGAAGATCGCTTCGACCGGCGTCGCGATCTCGCCCTCGAGCTCGTCGCCGCGCTGCGCTGGCATCTTTTTCTGCAGTCGCTCGAGGAGCGGCTTGCGAAAGACCAGCGTCGCGCCTATCGAAAGGACGGTAAAGACCAGCCACTCCCCCCAGGCCGGCAGGGCGACGCCGGCCAAGCTGAGCAGCCCGACCGCGATCCCGGCGAGGCCGAAGAAGAGGAGATAGAAACCGCCGGGGGTCAGGAGCTCCGCGGCGACCAGCAGAAACCCGACCAGCAGCCACGCCCACCAGAGCATCGTCACGCCTCCACGGTACAAGGAAAAACCGAGGTCATCCTACCGCGCTATGGAGCTTCCACAGCGCAAGGAAGAACCGGCGTCACTCCTCCGCACGAGAAGGAAGAACTAGCTCTATCGGTCCGCCAGCCACGGACGGCTCTCTCCGGTAGAGCCCAGTGACACCGAAAACTCCATAGAAAGAAAACTGCTGTGGCGCCAGTCCGTCGCGAGTGGCACCGAAAACGCCGTAGTCGGCCTCGTCAGGCTGGAAATTCCGTGCGTCGAGCCAATCGTGGAAGAGGCAAAACCCTTCTGGGAGCATGAGGTTCGGCAGCTCGCGGCAGACCGGCAGCACGGAAGCGTAGGCATGGTCGTGGTCGATGAAGGCGAAGGCGAAGCGCTCTCCCGCTGCAATTGCCTCGAGACAGTAGGCGTGGGCGTCGCTCTGTACGAAAGTGACGTTGCCGGTGAGACCCAGCCGTTCGAGATGCCCGCGCGCAACCGCCTGCGCCGCTGGGTCAAGTTCCACCGAGATGATCCTCCGGCCGCTCCTGTCGGGTCCGGAATCCGCTACCGCCCGCGCCAGGATCGATGTCGAGAGCCCGTGATACGAACCCATCTCGAGAATCGGCCCGGGCGCGAAATAGGCCAACTCGTAGAGCTTGAGGGCATCTTCCCGCCGCAGCCAGCCGTCGATACCCAGATCGACCAGGTGCTCGTTGGCCGGGCAGGTCGAATAGAAACGATGCTGATCGTTGACGAACTCGCCGGGAATTTCATATGTCGGACGAAACGGTGGCACCGCATCCAGCGGAACAGGAAGCTCGTGCCGAATCACTCGTGGAAACTTCATCGCATCGAATCCTATGCCGCGACAGGACTCGCCGCCTCATCTGCAGGGGCTGGAGCCCCGCAAAGTCCCGGACCTGTTCGCCACCCATGGCCAGGGTGCGCTCGAGCGGCGCGAGAGCGGGGCATCTGTCACCAACGGGCCGCGAAAACCAGCCAGGGAGCCGTGAACCGCTTTTCCCTTACTGGTCTTTCTTCTTGTCGCCGAAGACCGCCCGCCAATGGGCGATCTCCTGGGCGTTCGGAGAGGGTTTGTCGACGGCGGCGCGGGCGCTCACGGCGGCTTTCGATCTCGCCTGCGGCTGCGAGGTGCGGCGGGCGAAGATCGAGGCGGGCTCGACCTTGGCGCCGTGGTTGCGGCAGCGGCGGGTCAGGGCCTGGTCGTTGGTGATGACGGTCCACGACTTTGCGGATCTGCCGAGAGCCCCGATCCGTTTCGTGATGACCTCGTCGGCGGAGCGGGTGCCGCTCCAGACGAGTTCGACGCCGCCCAGGCGGGTGGCCATCCCGGGGCTCTCGGGCCCGTCGAAGACCACCACCACCTGTTTGCGTTCACGCGCCCACGGCAGGAGCGCGGCCAGGATCGCCTGGCTGTTGCGCGCCCCCGCCGCCCCGCCCAGTACTCCGCCCAGATTCGCGGCGTCGATCAGCCAGGGCATCGGGGGCCTCGATTCCTCGCCGCTAGGTCCGCACTGTCACCAGATCTTGCAGACGTTGGCGCGCACCATCGGCTGGCCGGGCTTGCAGGAGAACGCCTGGGCGAACTCAGGCATGTTGGCGACCGAGCCGTTGATCCGCCAGACACCTGGCGAGTGCGGGTTGGTCGCCGCGGCGAGACGCAACTGCTCCGGGCGCTGGTTCTCGCACGCCCATTGCGCGTAGCCAACGAAGAAGCGCTGCTCCGGCGTCAGGCCGTCGCGAGATTCCAGAGCCTTGCCGGCCTCCGCTTTCTTCCACGCCTCCCAAGCCAGGATCGTGCCGCCAAGATCGGCGACATCCTCCCCCAGCGTCAGGTGACTGTTGATGCGAATGTCGTCGACGATCGGATACTGCGCGTACTGGTCGACCACGCATTGCGCACGCTCGACGAACTGCTTCGCGTCCTCGGGCGTCCACCAGTCCCTGAGATTGCCGGCGGCGTCGAACTGCCGTCCTTCGTCGTCGAAGCCGTGCGTCAGCTCGTGGCCGATCGTGCCGCCGGTGTTGCCGTAGTTGGGCGCGTCGTCGAGCTTGGGATCGAAGAGCGGCGGCAGAAGGACGCCGGCCGGAAAGTTCATGTCGTTCATCGAGGCGTTGTAGTAGGCGTTCACGGTCGGCGGCGTCATGCCCCACTCGCCGCGATCGATCGGCTTGCCGATCTGGGCGAGCTGCCGCCGGCTCTCGAACTCCGTCGCCCGGCGGACGTTGCCGAAATAGTCGGCACGATCGACGACGACCGCCGAATAGTCGCGCCAGATCTCCGGGTAGCCGATCTTGTCGCGCATGGCCGCAAGCTTCTCGAGCGCCTTCGCTTTCGTCGGTTCGCTCATCCAGTCGAGCGCCTTCACCCGCTCGCCCATCGCCTCGCGGATGCCGCGCACCATCGTCTCGGCCGCGGTCCGCGTCGCCGACGTGAAGAGGCGTTCGACGAAGACCTTGCCGAGCGCCTCGCCGAGGTCGCGATCGACCGCTTCGACGCAAGTTTGCCAGCGCGGTGGCGGTTCCGGAACCCCGCGCAGCGTCTTCGAGTAGAAGTCGAAGTCGGCGTCGCGGTAGGGCGCCGAGAGGTCTTCCGCCGCGCTGCGCAGAAGCGCCCAACGCAGGTAGGTCCGGAGATCGGCGACCGGGCGCTTGGCGAGGATCACCTGTATCGCCTTCAGGAACTCGGGCTCGTGGACGTCGACGACGAAGCCCGGGGCCGCAGAGGCGACACCGCTGGCGGCGAGATAGTCCTTCCAGGGGAAGCTCGGCGTCAGCTTCTGCAGCGCCGCGATGTTCATCCGGTGGTAGACCTTGCGCGGATCACGCCGGTCGACACGCGACAGCGAGGCACGCGCCAGATCGGTCTCGATCGCCAGGACGATCGCCGCGCTCTCGGCAGCCCACTCCGGCGCTTCGCCCATCAGCTGGAAGTTGCGCGCCGTGTGCTCGAGGTACTGAGCGCGCAACGCTACCGAGGCCGCGTCTGTCTTGATGTAGTAGTCACGGTCCGGCAGCCCGAGGCCGCCCGCCTGCACGACGGCGATGCGCTGCGAGGCGTCGCCCGGATCCTGCTCGCTACCGAAGCCGAAGAGCAGGCCGCGGCCCCGCCCCGCGAGATGGAGCGGGCCAAGGAGCGGCGCGAGCGCGGAGGGCTCCTTGAGCTTGCCAATCGCCGTCATATCGGCGCGGATGGGGTTGAGGGCGGCTTTGTCGATCGCCGCGAGATCCATGCAGGCGCCGAAGTAGTCGCCGAGCTTGCGCAGCTCGGCGTTCTCGGTCTGCGGATTCTGCGCCGCCTCCTCGACCAGGCTCCGGAGATACTGCTGGTTTTCGTTGTAGAGCTTGCCGTAGACGCTCCAGCGCGACTTGTCGGGCGGAATCGGATTGAGCGTCCGCCAGCCGTTGCAGGAGTAGGCATAGAAATCGACGCAGGGGTCGACCGCGCGGTCCATGAAGGCAGGCTCGAGGCTCGGCGTGTACGGAAGCTCGGCGACCGGACGCACACCGCCTTCCGCCAAGGGCTCGGCCAAGTCCGGCGCCGACGAAGCCGGCTCCCCGAGCGCCGTCGTGGCGATCGGAGCCATCGGAGCCATCGGGGGCGGCGGGGGCGGCGGGGGCGGCGGGGTTTGACCTGCGGCCGGGGAGGTCAGGACGAGGGCGCCGAGCGCCAGCGCGGCGAGAATGGTCGATCGTACCCGGGTCGCGAGCATCAGTCCGCCGCCTTGACCGAGAAGCCGACCGCGACGGTGTCCCAGCGCATCTCGACGCGATCGCCGGCGATCGCGTACTCGAGCGTCTCCACCCTGTCGTGGGCCGCCGGCTTGACGGTGACGCGCAGCGCGTCACTCGCCGGGTCATGCTTGAAGGCGCCCCACTGGTCGGCGATCTTGTTGAAGACCACCGTCCACTCGCCTTCGCTGGGGATCAGGAAGAGCGCATAGCGGCCGGCGGCGAGCGGCTTGCCTTCGATCGCGACGTCCTTGTCGAAGGCGATCGTCGTCGCCTCGTCGGCTCCGGCCCGCCAGACCTGGCCATAGGGAACAAGCACGCCGAAGATCTGGCGCCCGGCGACGTTCGGCCGGCCGTATTCGAGGACGATCTGGGCGCCGCCCGCGGTGCCATCCGCCTTGCCGTTCTTGCTCTTGCGCTCCCTGTCGTCCCCGCGCGCCGCCCAGGTCGCCCCCGCCAGGGCAAACAGACCGAGCAGCACGCAGCTGGTCATGACTTTGGTTCGCATCGCCTTCTCCTCCGAGTCCGCGCGCCCAGAGCGGGCGCAGTCCAGGGCGTCCATCGCGGCCGCCAGAAAGGAGGAGCTTACCGAAACTGCCGGCCCGCAGCCGGACCGGCGCAGATTGGATGGTATCTTCCGCCCTTCGCGGCCCTCGCGTCGCGGTGCCGGGCTGTCCCGGACCGCGGCCGCCCTGCGTATCGGTAGACATATGACCACCACCGACCTCAACGCCCCCGTCGCCTCGCCACGCCCCAGCCTGACCTCCCCGGCCGCTCCCGGCGCGCCGGTCCCGGTCGCCTCCTGGCCGACCGAAAAGCCGCTCTTCGTCCTCGTCGTGACGTCGATCCTGCTCTTCGCCCTGACGATGACCGGCGGGTGTGCAGCGCTCCGACCGGCGACCGTGCCGCTGCGCGCCATCGATCTGGCGCGTAGCGCCGCGACCGATGGCGGACGCTGCCTCGTCGTGCTACTCCCCGGCCGTCTGGATGAACCCGAGAAGTTCCGCGACGCCGGCTTCGTCCGCGCGGTCGAGAACCGCAACCTCCGGCTCGACCTCGTCGCCGTCGACACCCACCTCGGCTACTACCGCGCCCGAACCGTGGTCGACCGGCTGCGGACCGATGTCATCGCCCCCGCCCGCGCCGCCGGCTACGACACGATCTGGATCGCCGGCCCTTCGCTCGGCGGCCTGGGGAGCCTCCTCTACCTGCGCGACCACCCTGAGGACCTCGCCGGCGTCTTCGCCATCGCGCCCTATCTCGGCGAAACCTCCGTCATCGACGAGATCGAGCGCGCCGGCGGACCGGCGAAGTGGCTCCCGCCGACGACATTCGACCAGAACGATGTCGGCAGAGAGCTCTGGAGCTGGCTCGGGCCTTGGACCAGCGCGGCGCAGCCCGAGCCTCGAGTACCGCTCCATCTCGCTTGGGGAACTGCCGACGGTTTCGACCGCGCGAACCGGATGCTCGCCGCGCTCCTGCCGCCCGAGCGCGTCTACACCGCTCCCGGCGGCCACGACTGGAACGTCTGGGAGCGTCTTTGGGAGGAGTTCCTGGATCGGACGATGCGGACGACGCCGGCGGCGCTCTGCGCACCGCCGGCGCCTTAGAGCCCTAGTCCGCCGCCTGCCGCAGGCCGTCGACGAAGACCTCTTCAGCCTTCGCGGCGAGCTCCTTCGTCCGGCCCCAGGCAGCGTCGGCGCGGCTGCGCAAGACCGCCGCCGCTGGTCGATCGGCGAGCCCGGGAAGGTTGATGCAGACGTTCTGGTAGGCCCCGGAGGCCGCCGCGCGCGCCATCGCCGCGCCGGTGCCGGCATCGGAGAGGGAGGCCTGGAGTCCGATCGCGCCGATCTCGAGACAGAGCTCGACGATCTCGGGACATGCCTCGAGCGTGCCGAGCGGAATCTCGATGGTCGCGATCGTCGCGACGATCATCGCGACGTCGCGCGCGGTGCGCTCCTCGGCGCTCTCCTTCGGCATCCGCAGCGCCGCCAGGAACCGGTCGAACGCCGCAGTGTCGGCGTCGACCGCGGCGAGCAGGCGGTCCTTGAGCGCCTGGCCGCGGACCGCGACGCGCTCGAGTGCTGGTTGTTTCGCCTCGAAGCCGCGCTTGGGGTGCGAGAGGTTGGCGACCATCGCCGCCAGACCCGCGGCGAGCGCCCCGGCGTAGGCCGCCACCGAGCCACCGCCCGGCGCCGGCGAGTCGGACGAGAGCTCGTCGGCGAAGCCGGCGAGCGTCATGCCGACGAGCGGTGCCGGCGGCTCGAGCCGCTCCTCGATGATCGCCGCGCGCGGGTCGAACGGCTTGACCTCACCGAGGCCAAGCGTGCGCACCGCGACATGAATCAGCGCGCTCTCCGGCGCGCCGGTCGAACGGCCCATACGGGCGAGATAGTGCCGTCCGGCGTCGAGGAGCGCCGTACGCGGCACCAGTCCGACCAGCTCCGAGCCGGTCACCCGTAGGCCGTGCGCCCGCGCGCGCTCGTCACAGGTATCGAAGACGACATGCAGCGGCGTCGCCTCGAGATCCGTGACGTTGATCGAGATCTGCGCGCAACCAAACTCCGGGATCGTCCAGCCGACCGCCTTGATGCCGGCGAGGAGGCCCGCATCCCAGATCTCCGCTCCCGATGCGTCCTTCACCGGCTTGCCGGCGGCGTCGAGGCGCTTCTTGCCCTTCTCGCGAATCTCACCCGCGATCCGGGTCGCGAGGCGCTTGTCGACCGTGTTCAGGTTGACGTTGTAGGCCACGAGAAACGAGCGCGCGCCGATGACCGTCGCTCCCGAGCGCGGCACCAGGGCCGCTGGGCCGAAGTCCGGCTTCCAGGCCGGATCGGCGAGCTTCGCCGCCAGCCCCTCGTATTCGCCGGCACGAACGTCGGCCAGATTGCGCCGCGCCGGCGAAGTGGCGGCCGCTTCGTAGAGATAGACCGGAACGCCGAGCTCTCTGCCGGCGCGCTCCCCCAGCCGGCGCGCGAGCTCGACACACTCCGCCATCGTCACCCCCGACACCGGCACGAACGGCACCACATCGACCGCGCCGATGCGCGAGTGCGCCCCCTGATGCGTGGTCATGTCGATGCGCTCGAGCGCCGCGACCATGAGCTGGAAGGCGCCCTCGAGCACCGCCTCGGGCTCGCCAACGAAGGTGATCACCGTGCGGTTCGTCTCCGCACCGGGATCGACGTCCAGCACCGTCACCCCGGGCACCGCACCTGCCGCTTTCGCCACCGCTTCGTAAACCTCGGGGCGCCGCCCCTCGGATATGTTCGGAACACACTCCACGACTCGCATGAAACCTCCTGTCGTCCAGGGAGAATCGTAGCCCGGAAGCGCTGTCGGCGAACGCGGCGAGTCAAGGCATGAGAAGGCGTCAGGCTTTTCGTGCCCGGCGGCGGCCGGTTCATCTGGATCTGTCGCGGCTCCTCGGTCGCGCCTTCCCGGCACCTTCCCGTGGGAGGCGCTAACCGCCCGGGCGGGGGGTGCGCCGGGTTGCTGCGCGACCGGGGACCGTCTGTCGGCGCTGCAGATTGAGACGTACGGCCCGCTCGATGCCGGCAAGTGCGCCGTTGATCGCGGTCTTCAGCGCTAGCGCCTGGCTTTCGAAGACCACGCTCGGAAGTCCGCTCAACACCACCTTGATGCGGCACAACTTGTCGACGCCGCCGCGCGGCCCGTTCCCATCCAGCACCCGGACGCTGACGCGTTCGATCGACGTCGCATACTTGCCGAGCTTGACGCCGAGGCCGAGCCGGATACGGTCGCGCTCCTCCTGGCTCAGATCGACGCCGAAGGTGCGGATGTTCGCCGGCACCTGCGGTGCCTCGGTGCGCCCGGCGGTGCGCTTCAGTGCCTTGGGCAGGCGCTTGGCAAAGGATTTCTGGTCTCTCAAGATACCTCCTGCGAGCGTCGAGTCGTGGTCCTTTGGGCCCAGATCGGCGATCAGCACGCACGCCGAACTGCGTCCGCTGCATGACCTTCGCGTCCGATCCTCTGCCGGACGCTGTCGTTCACTATGTCAGGTTCCGTCGCCGCCCGCGCTCGCCGGACCCCGCGGGAACCGGGTCGGAAGCCGCCCGCGAAGCGGGCCACGACGGCGAACACGGCGCGGGGGCGGCGAGGCCAGGAAGTCGTAAGATGTCGGCATGACAAGCCCCATGGAAACCTCGCGCGGTCATCGCGTCGAGGGCGAGGAGGAGCTCGCGGCGATCGTTCGCGGCATGCACTCGATCGCGGTCGTCGGGATGAAGGGCGAAGAGCGTCCGAATGAGTCCGCGTACTCGATCCCGGCGATGCTCCGCGAGCGCGGCTACCGCGTGCTGGCGGTGAACCCGACCTACGAGGAGATTCTCGGCCAGCCCAGCTATCCGGATCTCGGCAGCGTGCCCGAGCCCTTCGACCTGGTCGACGTCTTCCGCCGCGCCGACCACGTTGCCGAAGTCGCCGACGCGGTACTGGCGTTGCCGCCGGAGCGCCGCCCGCGGGTCTTCTGGATGCAGAGCGGCATCCGCGACGAGGAAGCCGCCGAACGCCTCCTCGCCGCCGGCCTCGACGTCGTCCAGGACCGCTGCCTCGGCGTCTACGCCGGCCGCTACGGCCGACGGTAGCGCGACGGCGATCGGCGGAGCCCGTGGGCGAGGCTCCGGCGGCGCCGGGTTGACCTGTGCGGTTAGAGCCGCGAGAATGCGCCTCTCGTGAACGCCCGCCGCCGCCTCACCGCCGCTGTTTCCTTCGTCTGGCTGCTTCCCACCCTGGCGGCGGGCGCCCTGGCGCTGCATGTGGCTTTCGAACACCCGGTCGGGCACGACCACGAAGCGATGCCGGAAGCCGGCGAGCTCCGCGGCTTCCCGGCCCAGGGACAGGTCGACCCCGCTGGCCATCTCCCGCACGAACACTCGACCGTCGCGGGTACCGGTGGCGTGGCGATTCGCCGCGGGATCGATGCGGTCGCACAGCCTTCGAACGTCGCTGCGTCAGAAATACCGGTTTCGCGGGTCGACTTCGAAGGCCACACGCCCGCCGCGAGGGTGCTCGCCGGACCGCCGAAGGCCAGCGGCCCGCCGCTCCTCGCCCGTCTCTCCATCTTCCGGATCTGAGCCCGCCCGAAGTTCCTCGCCGGCGTGCGGCTCGTGTAGAGCCGTGCGCCTTCGTCTGGCGCAGGTTCGAGTCCGGAGAGCTCCCATGGTCGTTCGATGCAGTCCGCTGGATCGTCGTGCAGCGCGGTTTCGAGGCGCTTTCGCCTGGCTTCTGGTCGGTCTCCTCGCGGCACTCCTCGGTTGCTCCCGGCACGAGCATGGCGGCGATGCGGCGCACAGCCATGGAGAGACGTCCGGAGCCGAACCGTGGGCGGTGACTGCCTGGGGGCAGATCTACGAGATCTTTCCCGAAGTCGATCCGCTCGTGGCCGGCCAGGCGGCCGAATCGCACACCCACGTCACAGCACTCGCTGATTTTTCGCCCCTCATCCAGGGCGACGTGGCCATCGTTCTCCGCGCCGCCGACGGCAGCGAAGAGATCTTCCGCGCCACTCAGGCGAAACGTCCCGGGATCTTCGCGATCGAAGTCACGCCGCAGCGCGCCGGCGAGTTCGATCTGCTCTTTCGCGTCGAGGCGGCACCGGGGAGAGAGGAGATCGCCGGCGGTCGGGTGCGCGTCGGCGAGTCCGGGAGCCCGGGCGGGCTGGTGGCTCCGCCGCTCCCCACGCAGCGCGCCGAAGAGGCCGCGGCGGCGGCCGGCGGCGAGGAGATCTCCTTCCTCAAGGAGCAACAGTGGAAGACACCGTTCGCGACTGAGTGGACCCGCGAGGGCGAGCTCGCCGCGACCCGCGTCGCACCGGCGCGTGTCGTTTCGCGCCCGGGAGGCGACCGGATCGTCACCGCGCCCGCCGACGGCGTCCTCCTGGCGTCGCCCTTCCCGCATCCGGGGCTGCTCCGCCGCACCGGAGCGCCGCTCTTTGCCTTGACGCCCCGGCTCGATCCGGAACGCAGCCTCGCGGCTCTCGACGGCGAGGTCGCGGGCGCCGAGGCCGAGCTGGTCCTGGCGAGCACCGAAGCGCAGCGCGCCCGCGAGCTCGTCAAGGCCGGTGTCGTCTCCGCCTCCGAGCTCGACCGTGCCGAGGCCACCCTGGCGGTCGCAACGGCACATGCGGAGGCGACCCGCCGCGATGCCGCCACCTCCCGGCGGGCCCGGGGCGGCGGCGGCGGCGGCACGGAGGCGGTCGTCATCGGTGCTCCGTTCGACGGCGCCGTCGCCGCGGTTGCGGCGAGTGCCGGCCAGGCGGTCGAGGCCGGCGACGAGCTCGGTCGTTTCATCGCCAGCGGGCCGCCCTGGATCGAGGCCTGGGTGGCACCCGAGGCCGTCGCCGGCCTTAGTCCTGGCCCGACGCGGGTGAGCTTGAGCACCGGGACGGGCTCGACGGCGCCGGAGTGGGCCGACCTTCCGGCACGCCTGGTCGCGATCTCACCGGCTCTCGACCCGGCCTCCGGCCGCCGGACGCTGCTCTTCGAGCTCCTGTCGGTCCCACCGGCACTGGCGGTCGGGCAGTCGATCGAAGTCGAGCTCCAGGCGGGAACGATGGAGCGTGGCATCGTCGTGCCGGCGGCGGCGTTGATCGACGACGCCGGCATCGCCGTCGTCTACGTCCAGGCTTCGGGCGAGACCCTGCGTCGCCGCGAGGTGCGCGTCGTAGCCCGCGCCGGCGAGCGCCGTCTCGTCTCCGGGCTGGTGCCAGGCGAGCGCATCGTGACTCTCGGTGGCACCGCGGTACGCCGCTCCTCTCTGGTCTCTTCGGGCGTCGGCGAAGGCCACGTCCACTAAGGGGGCGAGACGATCATGCTCCAGCAACTGATCCGCCTTTCGCTGCGCGCGCCGCGCGCCGTCGCCGTGCTCTTCCTCGGCCTCATCGCGGCCGGCCTGGTGCTCGTGCCCGGCCTCCCGGTCGACGTCTTTCCCGACCTCTCGGCCCCCACCGTCACCATCCTTACCGAAGCGACCGGCTGGGCCCCCGAGGAGGTCGAGCTGCTCGTCACGCTGCCGCTCGAATCGGCGGTGAACGGAGCAGCCGGCGTCCGGCGAGTGCGGTCGGTCTCCGCCGCCGGCATCTCCGTCGTTTGGGTCGAGTTCGCCTGGGGCGAGGATGTCTACCGCGCCCGCCAGATCGTGACCGAACGGATCGCGACCGCCGAGCTGCCTGCCGGCGTCGCCCGGCCGCAGCTCGGGCCGGTCTCCTCGATCATGGGCGAGATCACATTCCTCGCCCTCACGTCGGGCCCGGACGGGCCCGACGCGCGCACGCTCCGCCGCTTCGGGGAGGTCACCGTGCGGCGCGCGCTCCTCGCCGTTCCGGGAGTCGCGCAGGTCGTGCCGATCGGCGGCGAGTTGCGCGAGATCCAGGTCGAGGTCGAGCCGTCCACTCTCGCCGCGCGCCAACTGCCACTCTCGCGGCTGGTGGACGCGCTCGGCCAGGCGAGCGCCTCGCCCGCCGCGGGCTTCCATGTCGACTCCGGCCAGGAGCACCTGGTGCGGGGCGCGACACGGGCGCGGACGCCGGGCGACTTCGCCGCCGCCGTGGTGCGGGCCGGCGACGACGGCCCGCTCACCGTCGGCGACGTGGCGCGCGTCGCCGAAGGCAACGAGCCGAAGCGCGGCACGGCGGCCTACAACGCGCGACCGGCGGTGATCCTCTCCGTGCAGAAGCAGCCGGGAGCGAACACGCTCGCCCTCACCCGCACGCTCGACGCCCGGCTGGCCGAGCTCGAGCGCTCGTTTCCGCCCGGCATCCGGCTCGAGCGCGAGAACTTTCGCCAGGCCGACTTCATTCAGGTCGCGATCCGCAACGTCTCGAAGGCGCTCGCCGAAGGAGCGCTCCTGGTCGTCCTCGTCCTGGTGCTCTTTCTCGGCGACGGCCGCTCGACCCTGATCTCGGCGCTCGCTCTGCCGACCTCGCTGATCGCCGGGGTCCTGGCCTTCTCGGCCTTCGGCGCCGCCATCGACACCATGACGCTGGGGGGCCTCACGATCGCCATCGGCGTGCTCGTCGACGACGCCATCATCGACGTCGAGAACGTGCTGCGCCGCCTGCGCGAGAACCAACGCCGGCCCGAGAGTGAGCGCCGGCCGGCGCTCGAGACGATCTTTCTGGCGTCGTCGGAAGTGCGCGGAGCGATCCTCTTCGCGACCCTGGTCATCGCGGTCGTCTTCGCACCGCTCTTCTTCCTGCCCGGCATCGAAGGTCTGCTGCTCCGCCCGCTCGGCCTCGCCTACCTCACCGCGCTGGTCGCCTCGATGTTCGTGTCGCTGACGCTCACCCCCGCGCTCTGCCTCCTGCTCCTTCCCGGAAGCCGCGCGCTCGAGAAGGGCGAGCCGCGGCTCCTGCGCCTCCTGCAGCGGCGCTACACCGGGTCGCTCGACAAAGCGCTGCGTCGTCCGTGGCCGATCCTGGCCCTCTCGGCGCTCCTCCTCGTCGGTGCCGTGGCGCTCCTCCCGTGGCTCGGGCGGAGCTTCCTGCCGGCGTTCAACGAAGGGTCGCTCACCGTCGGAATCGTCGCGCCGCCCGGGACCTCGCTCGCCGACTCCGACGCTCTCGGGCTCGCGGTCGAGGAGGCGCTGCTCGACTTCCCCGAGGTCGTCTCGACCAGCCGCCGCACCGGCAGAGCGGAGCGCGACGAGCATGTGCAGGGCGCCAACGCCTCGGAGATGGAGGTCGTGCTGCGCCCGGGCCGTGCGAAGGGGGAGCTGCTCGCCGAGATGCGGCGCGCCGTCGCCACGATTCCCGGCGTGGTGGTCTCCTTCGGGCAGCCGATCAGCCACCGCATCGACCACATGCTGTCGGGATCGAAGTCGAACCTGGCGATCAAGATCAAAGGACCCGAGCTCGCGACGCTGCGCACGCTCGCGCGGCAGGTCGAGAGCGCTCTCCAGGCCTCACCCGATCTCGTCGACCTCTCGAACCAGGAGCAGGCCCTGGTGCCGCAACTCGCCTTGACCCCCGACCGCGCGGCGCTCGCTCGTCACGGCCTCACCGCCCAGGACGCGGCTCAGAGTCTCGAGGCACTCTTTCAGGGGACAAAGGCGGCCGAACTGGTCGAGGACGGACTCTCCTCCCGCGTCGTCGTGCGCTATCCGGAGCGTCTGCGCGACGATCGGGATCGCTTGGCTGACCTGCCCATGGCCACCCCGGCCGGCGACATCGTGCCGCTCTCCGCCGTGGCGCGCGCCGACTTCGATCTCGGACCCGGTCTGGTGCGCCGCGAAAACGTCGAGCGCGTCGCGCTGCTCTCGGCGAACGTCGCCGGCTCGGACCTCGCCGGGACGGTCGCGCGGGCGCTTGCCGTCATCGCAGAACAGGTCCGCGTCCCGGCCGGCTACCGGATCGAATTCGGCGGCCAGTTCGAGGAGGCCAACCAGAGCGCGCGCCGATTCGGCTGGCTCGCGCTCGCCGTTCTCCTCGCTGTCTGGGGGATCCTCTGGCTCGCCTTCCGGGACCATCGTCAGGTGGCGATCGTCCTCGTCAACCTTCCCCTGGCGCTCGTCGGCGGCGTCGCGGCGCTGCTCCTGACGTCGGCCACCCTGAGCATCGCCTCGATGGTCGGCTTCGTGACGCTCTTCGGGATCGCGACCCGCAATGGCGTGCTCCTGGTCTCGCACTACCGGCACCTGATCGAGGAGGGGGCTCCTCTGCACGAGGCGGTGCGCGAAGGCTCACGCGAACGGCTGGCCCCGGTGCTCATGACGGCGCTCACCGCCGCCCTCGCGCTCATCCCGTTGGCACTCGCCGGCGACCAGCCGGGCAACGAGATCCAGAGCCCCATGGCCGTCGTCATCCTCGGCGGCCTCCTGACCTCGACCTTCCTCAACCTGCTCGTCGTGCCGGTGCTCTTCCGACGCTTCGGCGCCTAGACAAGTGCTCCGATGCGAGCGGTATTCGATACGCTTCTCTCTCGCGGCGCTTCTCGCCCGCGCTCTGGAGGCCTTTCGATGCGCCGAACTCTCGTCTGTCTGAGTCTTTCGCTCGGAGCACTTTCCACGGCGGCCTTCGCCGGCCCTCCCGCTGCCGAGCCCGAGGTCCCAAGGGCAGTGACCCGACTTCCTGGAGATCTCGTACCCGACCTCACGCAGCCGATCGACGCCGATGCCACGGAGCGCATCCGGCGCTACACCACCGCGCCCGATTTCAACTCGCCGCTCACTGACTACCTCCCGGCCTCGCAGAGCGTCCCCGCGCCCCAGGTGGTCCTCGGCGACGTCGCCGGCGCCCCCGGCATCCTCCCCTACTCGGCTGATGTCCATCG
Source organism: Thermoanaerobaculia bacterium (assembly GCA_039932055.1). Lineage (GTDB taxonomy): Bacteria > Acidobacteriota > Thermoanaerobaculia > Multivoradales > JAGPDF01 > JAGPDF01. The sequence continues at coordinate 8,224 of JBDTQT010000008.1, read as the reverse complement.
CTACTTCCGCCTGCTCGCCGCCGCGACGCCCCGCGTGCGCGTCTACTCGATCGGCATCAGCGAAGAGGGGCGCGAGCGGATCGTCGTCGCCATCAGCTCCGAAGAGAACCTCGCCCACGCCGAGGAGAACCGTGCGCGCCTCGCGCAGCTCGCCGACCCACGGGAGATCGGGCTCGACGACGCGCGCGCCGCCGAGCTGGTCGCGGCGACCGTCCCGGTCTACTACATCACCGGCGCCATCCACTCGCCCGAAACCGGCTCGCCGACGGCGCTGATGGAGCTCGCCTACCGCCTGGCGGTCGACGAGAGCCCCTATGTGCGGAAGATCCGCGAGAATCTGATTACGCTCATCACGCCGGTGGTCGAGGTCGACGGTCGCGACCGCATGGTCGACGTCTACCGCTGGCACCTCGCCCACCCCGGTTCCGGCTGGCCGCGCCTCGCCTACTGGGGCCACTACGTCGCGCACGACAACAACCGCGACGCCATGGGACTGACCCTCTCGCTGTCGCGCAACGTCCTCGACACCCACCTCGCCTGGCACGGCCAGGTCCTGCACGACCTGCACGAGTCGGTGCCGTTCCTCTACGACAATACGGTCGGCGACGGTCCCTACAACGCCTGGGTCGACCCGCTGCTGACCAACGAGTGGCAGCTCTTCGGCTGGACCAACGTCGCCGAGATGACCAAGCTCGGCATGCCCGGCGTCTTCACCCACGGCGAGTTCGACACCTGGAGCCCCGGCTACCTCATGTTCCTGGCGGCGATGCACAACTCGATCAGCCGCCTCTACGAGACCTTCGGCAACGGCGGCGCCGACACCGAGGTGCGCGAGCTCGCCCCCGACCAGTACTCGCGCACCTGGTACCGGCAGGATCCGCCCTGGCCGCGCGTCGAGTGGTCGCAGCGCAACAACAACAACTACCAGCAGACGGGCCTCCTCGTCTCGCTCGCCTTTGCCGCCGAGAACCGCGGCCAACTTCTGGCCAACTTCTACGCCAAGGCCAAGCGCTCGATCGAAAAGCCGCGGCGCGAAGGTCCGGCGGCCTGGGTGCTGCCGGCCGATGACCGCCGGCCCGAGGCACAGGCGGAGCTCCTGCGGGTGCTCGATCGTCAGCACGTCGAGATCCGGCGCCTCACGGAGCCGTTCTCCTTGGCTCCTGCGGCCCCGCCAGCACCGGCAGTCCGCGCAGGCGAGACGGCGAGCGCCGTGACGGGCATGGCGTCGGCCGCCGCCGCTCCGGGTCCGCGCCTCCTGCCGGCAGGCACCTACGTCGTGCGGATGGACCAGCCCTACAGCCGCATCGCCGATGCGCTGCTCGACCGCCAGTACTGGAGCCCGGACGATCCCCAGATCCACCCGTACGACGACACCGGCTGGAGCTTCGGCGAGCTCTTCGATGTCGAAGCGCTGCGGGTGGTCGACGAGAAGATTCTCGCCGCGCCGATGGCCCTGCTCGCCGGGCCGGCGAGTGCGCCGGCCGGCGTCACCGGCACCGGTTCCGTCTTCCTGGTACCGCACCGCGGCGCCGATGCGATGCTGTCGCTGCGCTACGCGCTGGCTGCCGACAATGCCGCGCACGCCGCCAGCGGGGGCATTCAGGTGGATGCGGCGACGGCGCCGTTCCATGCCGTGGCGCGCGATTTCGCCCGCGGCAGCTGGATCGTCAGCGGCGTCGACCGCGAGGTCCTCGCGGGCCTTGCGACGCGGCTCGGCCTCGCCATCGTCGCCACCGCAGAGCGGCCGTCGGTCGCCACGCGCGCCGTCCCCAGTCCCCGGCTCGCGCTGCTCCACAGCTGGCTCAACACCCAGACGGAGGGCTGGTGGCGGCAGCGCCTCGATCTCCTGGGCGTCCCCTACGATTACATCAGCACCCAGGACGTTGCGGCGACCGCCGACCTGGCCGGGCAGTACGACGTCATTCTCTTCCCGCCGGTCGGCGTCGGCGAGCCGCAACGGATCGTCACCGGTCTGCCAATGTGGGGCGAGGCACTGCCCTGGAAGACCACCGCCGAAACGCCCAACCTGGGAAAGATCGACGCCACGGAGGATCAGCGTCCCGGGCTCGGCTTCGCCGGGCTCGAACACCTGCGCCGGTTCGTCGAAAGCGGCGGGCTACTGGTGGCGGTGGAGGACACCGCGCAGCTGCTCGTCGCGAGCGGTCTCACGCCCGGCGTGCGGGTCACCGAAATCGGCGCCGTCAGGGTTACGGGAAGCATCCTCGACGCCCGCTTTCCGGCGCAGGCGACAACCGGGGCGGCGGCGTCGCCGGTCACCGAGGGCTTCGGCGACCGCCTCTCGGTCTACAGCGCGGAGGGGATGAGCTTCGAGCTCGCACGGCTCGCGAGCGGCGGCTTTGCCAACGAGAACGCCGGCGGGCGCCCGACCGGACGTGGCGCGAAAGACGACACCGACGGCCCGCAGGGTCGCAGCTTTCCTGCCGCCCCGGAAGCGCCCAAAGCGGAGCGCTGGGAGAGTCTGCCGCTCTCCAGCGAACAGTTGCGGCGCAATCCGAACGTCATTCCCGAGGCGCTCCTGCCGCGCGCCCTGCTGCGCTTCGGCGATGCCAAGGAGTTACTCGTCTCGGGTCTCCTCGATCACGGCGGCGATCTCGCCCAGCGCGCCGCAGTCGTCGACTCCCCGCTCGGCAAAGGGCACATCCTGCTCTTCGCGATCAATCCGATCTGGCGCGGCTCGACGATCGGCAGCCACCCGCTGGTCTGGAACGCCATCCTGGGCTACGACCGGCTGACGCCTTAAGGTGCGCGCTACAGCCAGCCGCTCTTCTTGAACTGCCGGTAGAGCACCAGGCAGAGGAGCACCATGCTGCCGACGACCAGCGGATAGCCGAAGCGCCAGTCGAGCTCGGGCATGAAGCGGAAGTTCATGCCATAGATGCCGGCGACCATGGTGGGGACCGCGATGATCGCCGCCCAGGCGGCGAGGCGCTTGGTCTCGTCGCTCTGCGCCACCGAGAGCAGGGACAGGTGGGCGGCGAGCGCGGAGCGGTTCATCTCACTCAGACTTTCGACCAACTCCTGGATGCGCAGCATGTGGTCGTGCACGTCGCGGAAGTAGACCTGCATCGCCTCCGGCAGCGGCGGGCCCTCGAAGCGCTCGAGGCGCTGCAGCACGTCGATCAGCGGGGACACGGCGCGGCGGAGCGATTGCAGCTTGCGGCTGAAGTTGTAGAGCGCGGCCGTGGTTTCGCGGCTGCTTTCGCCGTCGAAGACGTCGGTCTCGATGATGTCGAACTGCTCCTCGAGCGCCTCGACGATCGGAAAATATTGGTCGACCACGAAGTCGAGCAGCGAGTAGAGGACGTAGCCCGACCCGAGCGCCAGGCGTTCCGCCTCGAGCTCGCAGCGGCCGCGGAGGCCGACATGGTTCTTGAGCGAGCCGTGGCGGACCGTCACCACATAGCGCGGTCCGACGAAAAGATGCGTCTCACCAAACTCCAGATCGTCCTGCCCGCCGACGAACTGCGCCGTCCGCAAGACGATGAACAGCGACTCGCCATAGCGGTCGATCTTCGGGCGCTGATGCGCTCGATGCGCGTCCTCTACCGCGAGGTCGTGGAGGTGGAAGGCGCCCTGCACCTGCTCGAGCAGCGCCTCGCCCGGTTCGAAGAGTCCCAGCCAGACGAACAGAGACGGGTCGGCGAGGGCGGCCGGGATCTCCCCGAGCGCGAGCGTCGCGACGCGGATGCCGTCCCGGTAGGCGGCGCAATCGATGACCGCCTTCTCCACAGCCTCACTCACCGCCGGACTTCGCCTCCCCCGCGGCGAGCGCGCGCAACTCCTGGAGCGCGTGCTCGTTCCTGGGGTCGACCTCCACCGACTTGCGGTAGTAGATCGCGGCGATCTCGCTCCGGCCGGCCTTGGCGTAGGCCTCGGCGAGACTGTCCCAGGCGTTGCCCGACTTCGGGTACTGCTCGGTGTTCAACTGCAGCACCGCGATCGCCGTCTCGAGGTCCTCCGGCGCCGACGACTCGAGGAGCTGGTAGCCGAGGTTGTTGAGGCTGTGCTCGCCGAAGTCCAGCCCGCCGCCGCCGTAGTAGCGCTCGCGAAGCTCGGTGTAACGCGTCCCGATCGCTTTGCGGCCGTCTTTGCGGTAAGCGGCGAGGAGCTCCTCTTCGAGCGTCGTCGGACGCGCACGCCCCTGGTGACAGGTCTGACAGCGCACGCCGACGCGCTCCGTGCCGCTGGGCTCGATCCTCTTCAGGTGGCCCTCGATCGAACCCAGCATGCGCATCATCTCGCGCGCCCGGTCCTTGTTCGGATTCTTGTCCGAGACGAAGTCGAAGGTGGACAGGGGCTTGCCCTCCTCACCGACGTGACAGTAGGTGCAACGCACGCCGAGCGCGCCGGTAAAACCGCGCATCGTCGCGCGCAGGCGGTCGGGCGAAGTGTCCTCCGGCAGCACCTTCAGATTCATCGCCTTCTCCGGCCAATCCCAGTGCCCGCCTTGCGCCAGGAGCACGCCGGTCGAGGTGGCGACAAACAGGGCGAGAACGAGAGAGCGGTGAACAGAAGCGGCGCGCATCGGAACCTCCCGGTTAGAGGCGCATGCTAGCGCAGCCGATGCGCTGCCCGGCACCCGGCGGCCCGCAGCAGAAGCCACGCATGTCGACCGCTAGTGCTACTCTCCCTCTCCATTCCACAGGACGATTCTCCGGGAGCCTGGATCCGATGATCGGCAAGCAGCTCGGCCCCTACGAGATCACCGCCAAGCTCGGCGAGGGCGGCATGGGGAGGTCTACCGCGCCACCGATTCGCGCCTCAAGCGCGACGTGGCGATCAAGGTCCTGCCGCCGGCGTTCACCGAGGACAAAGAGCGTCTCGCCAGATTCGAGCGTGAAGCGCAGCTCCTCGCGCAGTTGAACCACCCCAACATCGCCCAGATCTACGGCCTCGAGACCAGCGGCGCGACCCACGCCCTCGTCATGGAGCTCGTCCCCGGCCCGACGCTCGACGAGCGCCTGGCAGCCGGGCCTTTTTCCCTTACTGAAAGCCTCTCGGTTGCCCTGCAGCTGGCGCTGGCACTCGAGGAGGCGCACGAGAAGGGGATCGTCCACCGGGACCTGAAGCCACAAAACATAAAAGCTTCCAGTGACGGAAGAGTCAAAGTCCTCGACTTCGGGTTGGCCAAGGCGATGGATCCGGCGGGGGCCCCGGCGTCGGCGGGAGACCTCGCGCGCTCGCCGACGCTGATGAACTCCCCCACCTTGACCGCAGTCCACGGCACGCAGCTGGGCGTGATCCTCGGCACGGCGGCCTACATGGCGCCGGAGCAGGCGCGCGGCGGCGCGGCCGACAAGCGGGCCGATATCTGGGCGTTCGGCGTGGTGCTCTACGAGATGCTCACCGGCCGCTCGCTGTTTGCCGGGCCGACGGTCTCGGACACGCTCGCCGGGGTGCTCAAGAGCGAGATCGACTGGCGCGCGCTGCCCGCCGGGACTCCGGCCGCGATCCGCAGCCTCGTGCGGTGCTGCCTCGAGCGCAATCCGAAGAACCGCCTGCACGACATCGCCGACGCGCGCATCGTGCTCGAAGAGCAGATCGGGGGCAAGGTCGACGAGGCCATCCCGGGCGGCGGCATGCCCGCCGTCAGCGCGGCCGGCCGATCCCGTCTCGTCGGGCGGCTCGCCCTCGGAATCGCGGCGCTGGCGCTCGCCGGGCTCGCCTGGACCCTTGCCACGCGCGGCCGGAGCGACGACCGGCCGCGGCCCGCCGCGCGCTTTCAGATCCTGCCGCCAGAAGAGGCCGAGTTCAACTCGACCGACGGGCCGCTCGAGCTCTCACCGGACGGACAGTCGCTGCTCTTCCGGCTCGAGAAGCCGGACGGCGAGCACGGCCTCGCCATCCGCCGGCTCGACTCGTTCGACATCCGCGAACTTCCCGGAACGACGCGCGCCTACGACGCCTTCTGGTCGGCCGACGGCCGTTCGATCGGCTTCTTCCGCAGCCATTTGGAGACCATCGACGCCGCCGGCCTGCAGCCGCCGCTGCAACTCGCAGCAGTGCGCGACGGCCGGGGCGGCAGCTGGAGCAGCAACGGAACCATCCTCTTCGCCCCCGACCCGACGGGCGCGATCTATCGCATCGGCGCCAGCGGCGGCACCCCGGTCGCGGTGACCGAAGTCGATGCGAAGCTGGGCGAGCTCGCCCACATGCGGCCGAGCTTCCTTCCCGACGGCGAACATTTCGTCTACCTGATCAAGGCCGAGCGGGTCGAGAGCTCGGGCATCTTCGTCGGCGCGCTCGACGGCAAGCTGAAGAAACGACTGCTGCCGAGCGACACCGCGCCGCGCTTCGCGCCGCCCTCCTTCCTTCTGCTCTTCCAGAGCGATCGTCTGGTCGCGCGCCGGCTCGACCTCGAGCGGCTCGCAGTGACGGGCGAAGCGGTCGAGTTGGCGGATGGCGTCGAGTACACGACGCGGTTCGAGAGCCTCCCGGCCTCGGCCTCGCTCGACGGCAGGCTCGTCTACCACCAGCCCTCGACCGGCCAGCTGCGCCAGACCGTGCGCACCGACCGCCTCGGCAAACGACTGGCGACGATCGGCGAGCCGGGAGACTCGAATCTGGATCTTTCACCGGACGGCCGCCGACTCGCGGTCGTCCGCTTCGATCCCGAACGCCGGCGGCAGTTTGTCTGGATTCACGATCTCGCACGCGACGTGCGCTTCCCGCTGAGCCCGGACAGCCCCGCCAGCGGACCGGTCTGGTCGCCCGACAACCGCACGGTGGCCTACGCCGCCGAGACTTCGACCGAACCGCGCATCGCGACGCGGCCCGCCGACGGCGGCCCCGAGCGCGTCGTCTGGCGCGACCCATTCATCATCGAGCCGGTCGACTGGTCGCCCGACGGCCGCTGGATCCTTGCCGAAGTCGGTTCGGCGGCCGGCAGAACCGATCTGATGCTGGTCCCGGCCGACGGCACGGGCGGCGCAGTGCCATTCGCCAACCAGCGCTTCAACGAGGACAGCGGTCGCTTCTCCCCCGACGGCCGCTTCATCGCCTATGTCTCGGACGAGTCGGGACGCGCGGAGATCTACATCGAACCGGTGGCGCGCAGCGGCGCCAAATGGCTGGTCTCGGGTCGTGGCGGCAAGGCCCCGCGCTGGAGCAGCGGCGGCCGGGAGCTGCTCTATGTCGAACCCGGCGCCCGTGAAGCGGACTCGACGCTGGCCTCGGTCCGTGTCGAGCCGCACGGCGACGGCCTCGTTTTCGGCCAGGCTTCTCCCGTCGCGCCGATCCCCTCCCTCGACATCGAACTCGCCGCCGACGGGCGCGAGCTCCTGGTGACCGTCCCGGTTGCCCAGGGCGTCACGCGTCCGCCGATCCTGATCGAAAACTGGACCGCGCTCCTGCCGGCGAAATAGCCGGCGCCCTCGCTGCCCGCAGTGGCAGCGCGTCTCTCCGCGGCTTGACAGTTGCGTATGCGCGAGACAGTCTTGCGCCCGCCGTTCCACAGACCTCGAGGAGTCGCAATGAAACTCTCCGCCGTGCGCAGGGGAACCCTGTATCTGTCCCTCTTTGTTGCTGCCGCATTCGCCCTGCCGCTCGCTGCAGCTACGCCGGCCGCCAAGCCGACCGCCGCCGCGCTAGTCAAGAAGCAGGCGGCACCGAAGCCGAAGGCCTACGCGGCGCCGACCTTGTCGAAGAAGATCGCGAAGAGCAGGGGGGCCGTCGCCGAGCGCGACTGGACCCTCATGTACTACCTCGACGCCGACTGCAATCTCGAGCCGGACATGCTCGACGACATGGACGAAATGGAGTCGATCGGCTCGACCGACAACGTCAACATCCTCGTCCTGCTGGATCGCACGCCCGACCACGACCCGCGCGATGGCAACTGGTCGAACGCCCGCCTGCTCTACGTCACGCGGGATGGGACGAACGGCAAGCTCAAGTCGAAGATCCTCGACAATCTGAAGGAACTGGATACCGCCAGCCCGGAGACGCTGGTTGGTTTCGTCGCCTTCGGCCTGCAGAACTTCCCCGCCAAGCACTACGGCCTGGTGCTGGGCAACCACGGCGGCACCTGGATGGGGATGCTCAACGACGAGACCGATAACGAAGGCGGCATGAAGCTCGCCCCGTTCATCCAGGGCCTGGAGGCGCTCAAGAAGGCCGGCGCGCCGAAGCTCGACGTCATCGGCTTCGACATGTGCCTGATGGCGCAGGTCGAGGTGATGGACGCGATCTCCCCCTACGCCTT
>JBDTQT010000007.1:0-40897 GCA_039932055.1 Thermoanaerobaculia bacterium | reverse complement strand
AAATCGTCGCCCGCAAGGCGCGCCGCGCCTACCTGATCGGCGAATCGGCGGACGATCTCGAGCGCGCCCTCGCTGGGGCCGTTGCCTGCGAGCGCTGCGAGACGCTCGCCGCGGCCGTCGAGCAGGCCGCGGCCGCCGCCGCGTCGGGCGAGACCTTGCTGCTGTCGCCAGCCTGCGCCAGTTTCGACCAGTTCCGCGACTACGTCGATCGCGGCCGGCAGTTCGCCGCCCTGGCGCGCGCCCTCGTGGCGGCGCGGAGCGCTTCGGAAGCGAGACACTGATGGCGAAGAAGCTGGCGTACGACCGCGTACTGTTCACCACCGTCATGCTGCTCGTTGGCCTCGGTCTGGTGATGGTCTACTCGGCGAGTGCCGCGGTGGCGCGGGGACGCGGTGCGACGATCAACCCGTTTCTCGTCAAGCAGGCGGCTGCGGCAATGGTGGGCTTCCTGGTCATGGCGGTAGTGATGCATATCGACTACCGCAAGTTCCGCGATCGCCGGGTGGTCTATGCGCTGGTGGCGGGGGTGCTCTTCCTGCTGGTCGCGGTGCTTTTTTCACCGCAGCTGAACGCGACGCGGCGCTGGTTCTTCATCGCCGGCATCTCGGTGCAGCCCTCGGAGCTCTCGAAGCTCGCGCTGGTGCCATTCCTCGCCTTCTTCATCGACCGCCGCAAGGACGCGGTGAACAGCCGCGAAGTGCTCCTGCCGGCGGCGATCGTCACCGGCCTGCTCGCCGGTCTCATCCTGCTGCAACCTGACCTCGGCACGGCGGTCCTGCTGGCGCTCACCGCCGGCACGATGCTGTTCCTCGCCGGGCTGTCCTGGCGCTTCGTGATCACCGCCGCGGCGACCGCCTTGCCGGTGCTCTACCTGCTGGTCATCTCGGTGCCTTACCGGCGCGCGCGTCTCTTCACCTTCCTCGAACCGGAGCGCGATCCCCTGGGCGCCGGCTTCCAGGCGATGCAGTCGCTCATCGCCGTCGGCTCGGGGGGGATCTTCGGGCTGGGACCGGGCAACAGCCTGCAAAAGCTCTACTTCCTGCCTCATCCAGAATCGGACTTCATCTACGCCATCGTCGCCGAAGAGCTCGGCATGATCGGGGCGCTCGCCGTCGTCGCGCTATTCGGCATGCTGCTCTGGCGCGGACTCCGGGCAGGCTGGCGATCGCCCGATCCGTTCGGCCGCTACCTCGCCTGGGGTTTCTCGTCGATGCTCGTCATGCAGGCGCTGATCAACATCTCGGTTGCCATCGCGCTCCTGCCGACCAAAGGCATCCCACTGCCGTTCCTCTCCTACGGCGGCTCTTCGTTGGTGGTCACCATGGCCATCTGCGGGGTTCTGCTGAGCGTGTCGCAGAATGGCTGACGAGTCCGCTCCGAGGGGCTTCGCGGCCCGTCGCGTCTTGCTCGCCGGCGGCGGCTCGGGCGGGCATGTCTTCCCGGCGCTCGCCGTCGGCGACGAGCTCGCGCGCCGCGGGTGGAGCGTGAGCATGGCCGGCTCGCCAACCGGGATGGAGGCCCGCCTCGCGGCGGAGCGCGGGCTGCCGTTCGTTTCATTGCCGGCGCGGCCGCTCCTCGGCAAGAGTCTCTGGGCGAAGCTCCTCGCGCTGGTGACGCTCGCCCTCTCGGCCTTCAGCGCCCGTCGGGCGATCCGCGACGGCGCCTTCGATCTGGTGGTCGGCACCGGCGGCTACGCTTCGGCGCCGGCGGTGCTCGGCGGCCGCTTCGCTCGCCGGCCCACGGTTCTGATCGAGCCGAACGCCGAGGCCGGTCTCGCCAACCGCTGGGCGTCGCGCTTCGCCGACGCCGCGGCTGTCGCCTACGAGGCCACCGCCGCCAAGCTGAAGTGCCTCTCCTGGGTCACCGGAGTGCCGGTGCGTGCCGCCTTTTTCGCCATCCCGCCACTGCGGGCGGACGGCAAGCCCCGCCTGCTGGTGCTCGGCGGCAGCCAAGGCTCGCAGCGAATCAACCGGCTGATGCCGGAGGTGCTGGCGCCGCTCTTCGACAGGATGCCGGAGCTCTCGGTCCTCCATCAGTGCGGTGAGACGCACCTCGAGGCGACGCTTGCCCTCTATCGCGCGGCCGGCCTCGAGACGCCTCGCCTGCGCGTCGTCTCGTTCGTCGACAGCATGCCGGCGGCGATGGCGGCGATCGACCTGGTGGTATCGCGTGCCGGCGCGATCACCTTGGCCGAGATCTGCGCCGCTGGCCGGCCATCGGTGCTGCTGCCGCTGGTCGCCGCCGGCGCCCATCAACTGGCTAACGCACGGCTCCTCGCAGACGCCGAAGCCGCCAGCCTGATCGAGGATGTCGCGCTCGACGCCGATCGCCTCCGCCTCGAGCTCGCGAACCTTCTCGGTGACCGTGCCCGGCTGGCGAAGATGGGCGAGAATGCCCGCCGGCTTGCCCATCCGCATGCCGCCGCTGCGATCGTCGACCGGATCGAGGCACTCCTGCCGCCGCTCGGGAGGGCTGCCTGATGTTCCATCGCTTCGCGGGTCTCCGTCACGCGCACTTCGTCGGCATCGGCGGCGCCGGCATGAGCGGTATCGCCGAGGTTCTGCTGCAGTACGAGGTCACCGTGTCGGGCTGCGACCAGAGTGCCAGCGAGGCTACCGAGCGCCTGCGGTCCCTCGGCGTGGCGATCGCCACCGGTCACTCCATCGACCACCTCGAGGGCGTCGACCTGCTGGTGATCTCGTCGGCCATTGCCGCCGGCAACCCGGAAGTAGTCGAGGCGAAGCGGCGCGGCATCACTGTCGTTCGCCGGGCCGAGATGCTCGCCGAGCTGATGCGCCTGAAGTACGGCATCGCGGTCGCCGGCACCCACGGCAAGACCACCACGACGTCGCTGGTCGGCGCCATCATGACCGAGGCCGGACTCGATCCGACGGTCATTGTCGGCGGCCGGCTGCGGGTCTCCGGCACCGGTGCGCGGCTCGGCAACTCGGACTACATGGTGGTCGAGGCCGACGAGTTCGACCGCAGCTTCCTGTCGCTGTTCCCGATCCTCGCCGTCATCACCTCGATCGACCGCGACCATCTGGACACCTACCAGGATTTGGACGCGATTCGCGACGCCTTCGTTGCCTTCGCCAGCCGGGTGCCGTTCTTTGGCCAGGTCATCGTCTGCACCGACGACCCGAACGTCGCCGCTCTCCTGCCGCGGTTGGCGGAGCGGCGTGTGACCACCTACGGCCTCGGCGAGGAATGCCTGCTGCGCGCCGAGGCGCTCGACATGTCGCCGGACGGAACCTCGTTCCTGGTCCGCCATCGCGTGCAGGGGGAGCTTGCGCGGCTCGCGCTGCCGCTCGCCGGACTGCACAACGTGCGGAACGCACTCGCGGCGGTCGGCGTGGCGCTGGCGCTGGGAATCCCGATGCCGGTCGTGGCGCGGGCCCTCGCCGCCTTCGGCGGTGTGCATCGCCGCTTCGAGCGTCTCGGGCAGTTCCGCGGCGCCGAGGTGGTCGATGACTACGCCCACCATCCGACCGAGGTGCAGGCGACGCTCGCTGCGGCGCGCCAGGTCTTCCCGCGCCGCGTCCTGCACGCCGTCTTCCAGCCGCACCTCTACTCGCGCACGCGCGACTTCGCGGAAGAGTTCGGGCGCGCCCTCTCGGCGGCCGATCACGTCATCGTCACCGATGTCTATCCGTCGCGCGAGCGGCCGATCGAAGGCGTCACCGGCGAACTGGTGGCGCGCGCCGCGCAGGCGGTCGGGCACCCCAGAGTCGACTACCGTGCCGACTGGCGCGCGGTCTACTCGCTGCTCACCGGAATCGACGACGGCGACGTCGTCCTGACGCTCGGCGCGGGAGACATCTATCGCCTGGCGGAAGCCCTCGTGAAGGGAGAGGCTCCGTGACCACGCGCGACCTCTCACCGGCCGCCGAAGCGCGCGTGCTGCCGTTTCGTCGTCCGTCGAGCGCCGTCCGGGTGCGCCGACGGAGTCCGTGGCTCGTTCTCGGGCGGCATTTCCTGCAGGCGCTGGTGTTGGTCGGCGGGCCGCTCGCCCTCGGGCTCTGGCTCTTCACCTCGCCGACCTTCGCTCTGGCGCGCTTCGGCGTCGACGGCAACCACTTCGTGGAGCGCGCCTGGGTCGACCGGACGCTGTCGCCGCTGCTGGGAGAGAACCTCCTGTCGTTGCCCCTGCCGCTGGTCGAGGAGCTCCTGGCGGCCAATCCGTGGGTCGCGGGCGTCACCGTCGAGAAGCGGCTGCCGAACGAGCTGCGCGTCTCGCTCGTCGAGCGGCGGCCCGCCGCGCTGCTTCGGGACGGGCTGAAGCTCATTTACCTCGACGAGCAGGGGCGGCCGATCGCGGTGTTCGATCCCCTGCGCGATCCGCTGCGCGGGTCGCGCGACCTGCTGCTGATCTCGGTCTCGCCGGCGACTGGCGCGGCGCCTGCGGGAGCGTTCGACGTGGCGCGCGAGCTCGCGACCTCCGCGCCGGAGTGGGCCGGGACGCTCTCCGAGGTCGAGGTCCTGGGCGAGGGCGACTTCCGTCTCTACCTCGGAGCTCTTGCGTTTCCGCTGCTGGTGCGCGCCGGAACTCTCAAGGAGAGGGTGAAGGAGCTCGAGAGGCTCCTCCCCAGACTGGACCAGCACTACCCGAAGCTCGCATTCATCGATCTCCGATTCGATCGTCGGATCATCTTTCAACCCGCACTCTAAGAGAGGGTTCAGGGTCATGGCCAAAGCAGAACAGTACGTCGTAGGGATCGACATCGGCTCCTCGAAGGTCGCGGTGCTCATCGGGCAACGCGACGGGAAGGGCGCGCTGGAGGTCGCTGGCCGGGGCACGGCTCCGAATCGGGGCACACGGCGCGGCAACATCGTCAATGTCGAAGCGGCCGTCGAAGCGCTCAAGGCCGCGAGCGAGGAGGCCGAGGTCATGGCCGGGGTGGAGATCTCGCGCGCCTACGTCGGAGTTGCTGGCGCCGATGTGCGCTGCGTCAACGCGCGCGGCATGGTATCGGTGGCGCGCAAGGATCGCGAGATCATGAAACCCGACATCCAGCGCGCGCTCGGCGCCGCACAGTCGGCGGCGCTGCCGTCGGATCGCGAGATCCTGCACGCTATCGCGCGGGAGTTCGTGGTCGACGAGCAGGGCGGCATCAGCGATCCGCTGGGGATGCTCGGCGGCCGGCTCGAGGTGCAGGTCCATCTCATCACCGGGCAGGTGACGCGCTCGAAGACGCTTCTCACCTGCGTCAATCGCGCCGGCATCGAGGTGGCCGAGATGGTGTTCGAGCCGTTGGCCACGGCCGAGGCGGTGCTGACCCCCGACGAGCGCGACCTCGGGGTGCTGCTCATCGACATCGGCGCCGGCACGACGGGTTATGCGCTCTTCGCCGAGGGCGAGGTGCAGCACTCGGCGGTGCTGCCGGTAGGAGCGGGTCACTTCACCAACGACCTCGCCATGGTTCTGCGAACTCCTTACGCCGAGGCCGAGCGGATCAAGATCCGCGAGGGCTGCTGTCTGCTCTCCATGGTGCAGGAGGAGGAGGGCGTGTCGGTGCCGGCCGTCGCCGGCGGCTCGCCGCGCGTCGTACCGAAGCGCGAGATCTGCGAGATCCTGCAGCCGCGCGCCGAGGAACTGGTCTCGCTGGTGCGCGAAGACCTCGGCAAGAACGGCTGGGACGGGCAATTGCGCGGCGGCATTGTGCTGACCGGCGGCGGTGCCCAGCTCGACGGCCTGCTGGAGCTCTGCGGTCAGGCCTTCAACGCCAGCGTCCGCTACGGCCTGCCGCACGGCCTGGGGGGCCTCGTCGACGTCATCAATTCTCCGGTCTGGTCGACAGCCGCGGGACTTCTGCACTATGCCGTCGCCGCCGAACAGAACCACGATCGCCGTCCTCGGCGCAGTGGTTTCTCGGTGCGCGGTGTGATGGGAAGCCTGCGCAACGTCTTCTCGGACCTGCTCTGAACGTAACCGAATATCCGGATAGGGAGAACAATCATGATTCTGTTCGATGACCGCGAAGAGGCACGCAGGGTGTCGATGACGATGTTGGACGCCGACATGGTGCCGGCGAGGATCAAGGTGATCGGCGTGGGCGGTGGCGGCGGCAACGCCGTGAACCGGATGATCGCCTCGAACCTGCGCGGTATCGAGTTCATCGCCGGCAACACCGACCTGCAGGCGCTCGGCAAGTGCAAGGCGCAGCTCAAGCTCCAGCTCGGCCGCGAGATCACCCGCGGACTCGGCGCCGGCGCCGATCCCGAAGTGGGGAGAAAGGCCGCGCTCGAGGACACCGAGCGAATCCTGGAGATGCTCGATGGTGCCGACATGATCTTCCTGACCGCCGGTATGGGCGGCGGCACGGGCACCGGCGCGCTGCCGATCCTGGCGGCGCTCGCCGCCGAGATCGGCGCTCTCACCGTCGCCGTGGTGACCAAGCCGTTCGGCTTCGAAGGGCGGCGCCGCATGCAGATCGCCGAGCGCGGCATCGAGGAGTTGCGCGATTCGGTGGATACCCTGATCACCATTCCCAACGAGCGCCTGCTCTCCTTCGTCGAGCGCGGGACGCCGCTCGCCGAGGCATTCCGGATCGCCGACGACGTGCTGCGCCAGGCCGTGCAGGGTATCTCCGACCTGATCACCGTCCCGGGCGAGGTCAACGTCGACTTCGCCGACGTGCGGGCGATCATGTCCGGGATGGGCATGGCGCTCATGGGCACCGGTATCGCCAAGGGCGAGAATCGCGCGCTCGAGGCGTCGCAGCGGGCGATCAGCTCGCCGCTCCTCGAGGAGACCTCGATCGAAGGGGCGAAGGGTGTCCTGATCAACGTCTCCGGCGGACGCGATCTCACGCTGCACGAGGTCGCCGAGGCGGCGCGCATCATCCAGGGTGCCGTGGATCCCGACGCCAACATCATCACCGGCATGGTGATCGACGAGAGCCTCGATGAAGAGATGAAGGTGACGGTGATCGCCACCGGCTTCCGCTACGCCGGCGAGACGCCGGAGCGCGCCGCGGCGGCGATGGCCATGCCACTTCGTCCGGGCGCCTCGGTGGCGCCGGTCGGTCCGCGCTATGCCGCGTCGGTCGGCAGCAGTGCCGGCAGCCGCCCGCCCGTCGCCGAGCCGAAGCGCGACGAGGCCACCTCCGAGGTGCCGTTCTACCGCAAGGTCCTGGCGCAGGGGACGCGCGGCGACGATCCGGGCGGCTTCGGGCCGAACTGGTCGAATGTCGACGACTACGACATCCCGACGGTGCTGCGCAAGCAGATGGACTGAGGCCTCGGTGGGCCTGCCCGAGGACGTGAATCCGGCCTCGCGCGCGACCCTGTTTCGCACTCCCCTCGAGCGCCGGCTCTGGCTGGCCGTCGGGATCACCGTGAGCCTGCTGCTCGCCGCGCTCTATCCGCTGCAGTTCGTTCTCGACGCGCTGCGGGCGAGAAATCTCCTGCGTCCCACCATTGCGGCGCTCTTCCTGCTCTGTGCCGTGGCAGTCGTGGGCGCTCTCGCCTGGCACCGCGCGCCGCGCGCCGCCTGGATCGTGGTGGCTTTGGCGGGCGCAGTCTACGGCGCCCTTGCCCTCGCCATGGAGGTGCCGCAGGAGCGACTGCATCTCGTCGAGTACGGGGTCCTGGCGCTGCTTCTGCGGGCGGCGATCGCCGAGAGCGTCGCCCGCCGGCCCGCCGGTGATCGAGTGTCGAATATCGACGTCTGGGCGCTGGGAGCGGCGACGGCGATCGGCTGGATTGACGAGGCTGTCCAGGGCATTCTTCCCAACCGGATATACGATCTACGGGATGTCGCCTTCAACGCCCTCGCGGCGCTCCTGGCGCTCGGCGCCGCAGCGGTGGTGCGCAAGGCGATGCGCGAACCGGAGCACATCCGGGAGCAAGGGGTGCGATGACCTCTGAACTGCAGACGATCCTGCTCGACCTGGCCGTGGCGGCGCTCGGCGGCATGGCCGTCGGCATCGAGCGCGAATGGTCGGGGCGCCGCCCTGGCGAGCCGGCGCGCTTTGGCGGAGTTCGTACCTTCCTGCTCCTCGGGTTGACCGGCGGCCTCGCCGCCGTGCTCTTCCGCGTCTTCGACCCCAGGGTCGGGATCGTTCTCTTCGCCGCCGGCCTGGCGTTGGTGCTCGTCGCCTATCTTGTCTCGGCCTGGCGCGGCACGATCGACGCCACCTCGGAGGTTGCCGGCGTCTTGGTATTGGGCGCCGGCGCGGCCGCCGGATTCGGCATGCTCACCGTCGCCAGCGCCGTCGCCGCTGGCACGGCGCTGGTGCTGGTCGAGAAGGGCCGCATGCACGCCGCCGTCGCACGGCTCGAGTCCAGCGGTCTCGAGGCCGGAGCACGCTTCGCCGTGCTGGCGCTGGTCGTGCTGCCGCTCCTGCCGCACGGGCCTATCGAGAGGCTCGGCGGTATCGAGCCGCAGAAGCTCTGGGGCATCGTCCTGATCTTCGCCGGGCTGTCGTTCGCCGGCTACATCGCGCTGCGCCTCGTCGGCCCGGAGCGCGGCTACAGTGTGGCCGGCTTCCTCGGCGGACTGGTCTCCTCGACCGCGGTCACTTTCAACTTCGCCCGCGAGAGCCGGCGCGAGGCAGGTGACCTTCCGGGTGCGAAGTCGCTGGCGGTCGGCGTCGTCGCAGCCTGCACGATCCTGCCGGTGCGCGTCGGCGTGGTCTCTTTGGCGCTGAACCCGGCGGTAGCCTGGGCGCTCGCGCCGGCGCTCGTCCTGCCGGTCGTCGCGGCGGCGGTGGCGCTCAGCTTCGCCTGGTTCCGCAAGCCGCAAGGGGTCGGCGCGCCACGGTTGCCGGAGAATCCCTTACGCCTGGGTTCCGCGATCCAAATGGCGTTGCTCTTTCAGGTCGTCCTCTGGCTGCTCGGGGCGCTGCGCGAGCAACTCGGCGCAGCGGGGCTCGTCGCGAGCTCGGCCCTCCTCGGTCTCACGGACCTGGACGCTCTCACCTTCTCGCTCACCGAACTCGCCAGTCGTGGTTTGTCCGCGGACGGGACGGCCGGCGCGCTGACGGCGTCCTCGGCGGCGCGCGGCCTGCTGGTCGGCATGATTGCCAACACGGTATTCAAGGCGGGAGTGGCAACGGCGCTCGGCGCGAATGCCTTCCGCCTGCGCGTCGTCGCCGCGCTCGCCCTCCTCGGGGCGCTCTTCGCTGCCGGCTTTCTGTGGATCTGAAGGTCGGGCTATTCGAGGAGCCGTTCGTAAGTCCCGAGACGTCCATGGCGCGCAAAAGATTGCCGCACGAAGTCGCGATCGATATCCGGAAGCCGGAGGAGATAGCGGAGTTCGGCGAGGGCGACGCCGAAGCGCTCGTAGAGACGGCGGGCTCATCCGGGAATGCGGATGCCCATCGCTGGAGGCCCTTCCCGTTACGCCCTGAAGGTTTGGTGCTCAGCTCGCTCATCGCCGTCGGCGAGCTCGAATGGACCGGACCTCGGCCGGGTAAGGGCGGAGACGCTCTCGTCGACCGGTTCAGCTCCGACCTTGCCGGCTATCCACAGCCGTAGCGTTCGCGACTCGCCGGTCGAATCCACCCACCGCTCGGCCTTCTCGGCCGGCCTGTCCCCCATCCCGAAGCTGTGCGAGACGATCCGCGCGCCCGGTCGAAGCTCCGCCGCAAGCTTGGCATCGAGCATCCGCGTCGACCACTCGACGAGATAGAGCATGACGACGGTTGCGGGCGACAGATCGACAGCGAGCGCATCCTCGACTGCGAACGAAGTGCGCTCGGAGACCCCGGCCGCGGCCGCGTTCTTCGTCGCCTCGCCGGCCCAGTGCGGCTCGATGTCCACCCCGACCGCCCGCGCCCCGCGCTTCGCCGCAGCGATCACGATCCGCCCGTCGCCGCAGCCCAGGTCGTAGACCGTGTCTGCGCCCGTCACCCCGGCGAGATCGAGCATCCGCTCGACCACCTCGGGCGGCGTCGGCACATAGGGCGCCAGGATGTAGCGCGGCGAGCTGGGAGTGGCGACCTCGGTCATCGGCGACCTCCTCATCGCTTCACCCCATGTTCTCAGAGTTCATCGCCACCCCGGCAGGCGGAACAGGAGCGGAATCAAATGCTGCAGACAGGTCCGGATAATACCCCGGCGAAAGCGGGGGTCAAGCGCGCTCAGGCGGAGCGCGCGACGCGGTTTCGGCCCGCCTGCTTGGCGCGGTAGAGCGCCTCATCGGCGCGCCGGACGACTTCCGTCAAGGCTTCGTCATGGGCGGCCTCGGCGACGCCGGCGAGGGTCGTCTGCGCCCAGGGCGGCGTTCCACCTGCTGTGCT
This sequence comes from Thermoanaerobaculia bacterium, assembly GCA_039932055.1. Lineage (GTDB taxonomy): Bacteria > Acidobacteriota > Thermoanaerobaculia > Multivoradales > JAGPDF01 > JAGPDF01. Next base: position 30,650 of record JBDTQT010000007.1, on the reverse strand, counting down.
CCCGACTCTGAGTTCGATAGTCTGCGCCCCTTCGCACCGGCCATCGAACGGGGTTGTCGCATGTCGAATTTCGAGCTGTCGATCGCGCTTTTCCTGCAGTTCGCGATCATCCTGGCGGCCTGCCGGCTGGTCGGATGGCTGGTCCGGCCGCTCGGTCAGCCGCAGGTCGTCGCCGAGATGATCACCGGCGTGCTCCTCGGGCCCTCGCTCCTCGGCCTCGTAGCCCCAGGACTCCACGCCCAGCTTTTTCCCAAGCAGAGCCTGGCGATCATCTACAGCATCGGCCAGATGGGGCTCGTGCTGTACATGTTCCTGATCGGCCTCGAATTCGACCTTGAGCTCATCCGCAAGCGCCTGCGCAGCGCAGTTTTCGTCTCCTGGGCCGGCATCGCCACGCCGTTCACCCTCGGCGCGCTGCTCGCCTGGGGTCTGATGGACCGATTCCCGCTCTTCGCGCCCAACGTCAGGATCTGGGAAGGGGCGCTCTTCATGGGCTCGGCGATGTCGATCACCGCCTTCCCGATGCTGGCGCGGATCATCTCGGAGCGCGGCCTCTCCGGGACTGCCCTGGGGACCCTCGCGCTCGCCGCCGGTTCGCTCGACGACGCGGCGGCCTGGTGCCTGCTGGCGGTCGTGCTGGCGAGCTTCACCGGCAAGCTGTCGATCGCCCTGGTGGCGCTTTTCGGCGGCGCGTTCTACGGCCTCTTCATGTTCACTGTCGGCCGCAAGCTCCTGGCGAAGCTCTTCGCCTGGCTTCAGGCGCTGCCATCGCGCGAGCCGCTGATCCTGCCGGCCGCCCTCACCCTGCTGATGATCGCGGCCTGGGCCACCGACCGGCTCGGCATCTACGCGGTGTTCGGGGCATTCGTGTTCGGCGCCGCGATGCCGCGGGGCGCACTGCAGGAGCGGTTTGCAACCCAGATCGGCCCGCTCACGGTGGTCTATCTGCTGCCGATGTTCTTCATCAACTCCGGCCTCAACACCTCGATCTCGCTTCTGGCTTCGCCGACGATGCTGGGCATCTCGGCGCTGCTGCTGGTGGCGGCGGTCGCCGGCAAGGGGATCGCCTGCGGCGTCGCGGCGCGCCTCGCCGGCGAGTCGAAGAAGGACTCCTTTGCGATCGGCGCGCTGATGAACGCCCGCGGGCTCATGGAGCTGATCCTGCTCAACATCGGTTACGAGCGCGGCCTGATCACCCAGACGCTCTTCACCATCCTGGTGATCATGGCGGTCGTGACCACGGTGATGGCGGTGCCGCTGTTCAATCGCGTCTATCGCATCGGCGAGGTGCTCCCGACATGAGCAGGCGATGAGCGGGCGTCCGCTCGCCGCGCTCTGGACGCGCTCGCGGTCGGCGGAGGCCGTGGTCTCTACCCTGGTCGCGGTGGCGGCCGAAGAACTGCCGGGCCGCGGCATCCTCTGATCGCCGGGAACGCGCCGTCGTCGTCGCGGCAGGCCGCCGTCGGCCCGAATTTTCAGTCGGGGCCGGGAGCGCTGGGGATGTCGTCCGCGTCCGGCGCCGTGTAGCCCGAGTCGAAGGGCAGACGGATCTTCGTCTGCTGCCATTCGAGAATGAGGTCGACCGCGGCTGTCGCCGAGGGTTCGCTGTAGAAGGTGAGCCGCTCGACCGGGCTTTCGAGTCCCGAGGCGCGCAACCGGAGCCTGCCGACCTCCTGCGCCGCCACTTCCTCCGTGTACTCGGACTCGAGCCCCCACTGACGGGTGGCGCGATTGAAGATCACCGTCCAGTCGCGCTCGCCCGGAATCGTGTAGATCGAGTAGCTCCCCGGACTGAGAACCAGATCATCCACCCGCACTGCGTGGTCGAGATGCAGGGTCGTCGGCTCGTTCGCGCCCGTGCGCCAGAGCTTGCCGTAAGGCACCGCGTCGCCGCCGATCATCGTCCGCCCGGCGAGCGCCGGCCTGCCATAGCAGACCTTGGCGCGCGCCTTGCCGATACTGAATGAGTAGGAGTCGAGGGGGCTCGGACGGGGCAGGTAGGAGGGTGCCCAGGCCCAGTTGCGCGGGCAGGGTGCCCAGTTGGCGATCGCCGAGCCGGTGGAGAGGGTGGTGAGGGCGGCCCAGCCGAGCATTCCAGCCGCCGCGGTGGCGAGCAACAAGAGAAAGCGGCGCATCACGCTCTATTCTAGTCGGAGCGCCGGGCGGGCCAAAAAAGAGGGCGCCGTTGGACGCGGCGCCCTTCCCAAGGAGAAATTGGAGGAGAGAGTGCGCCTCTCGCCTTCGCTTGGAGATACGGAGCGCCGCGCAGAAAGTTACGGCCGCGCCGTCGTCCCGGCGGCGGTCTACCGGTCGAACTCGGCGATGAATTGCGCGCCGAAGGCACGCGCCGGCGTCCACGCTCCGGGCTGCACGTCTCCGCGCGCGACGCGCAGCAGTCCTTCGACCGCGGTGCGAGCGGTCAGAGCGTAGCCTTCGGCGGTGGCGAAGCTGCGGGTGACGCTCTCCCCGGCCGTGTTGCGCACCGAGCCCCAGATCCAGCTGCGTCCCGCGTGGCGCTGGGCCGCCGTCGGGCCAGTCACGGATCGCCGCACCCAGAGCTCGAGCAGGCGCTTGACCGGCTTCAAACCGGCGAGCGGCAGGAGCGGGCGCAAGCGGCGCAGACGCCGAACCGTACGTGCCGGGACGCCGGCAAAGGTGCGGATATTCGGGATGCCGGTGGTGCGATAGGCGGTGGCGATGTCTCCCCAGGCGATGGTCATCACCGTGCGGCGGCCGACGGGCAGCTCTATCTCCATCGCTTCGGCGGCGAGCGGCAGAGGCACGATCCGGCCGTTCCGGCGCATGGCGCCGGCGTGCGGCAAGCTGTCGATCATGGTGGCGAGCGTGCCGCGACTCCAGCCGCCGCCTTCGGCGACGAATGCGAGATCGAGATGGGTAGCGTCCGGGACGAGCTCCTTGAGCTGCAGCGCCATGCAGTCCGTGGGCACGACGTCGAAACCGATCCCCGGCAGCAGGACGACGCCGGCCCGCCGCGCCTCGGCGTCGCGTTTCAGGATCGACTCGAAGACGGCGATCTCGCCGGTGATGTCGAGATAGCTCGCTCCGGCCGCGAGGCAAGCGTCGGCCATCGGCCGGCTGGTGCGCACGAACGGCCCGGCGCAGTGCAGCACCGTTTTGGCCCCGACGTCGGTGAGGGACTGCTCCAGCGTCTTCGCGTCGTCCAGAGAAAAAGCGCGGTAAGGGAGGTCGAGTTCTCGGGCCAGCGTTGCCAGAGCCGGTGCATTGCGTCCGGCGAGCGTTGGCGCGAGTCCTCGCTGCACCGCCTCCCGCGCGATGAGCTCGCCGGTATAGCCGTTGGCGCCGTAGATCAGCATCGGACAGTCGGCACTGTCACTGCCGCAGAGCTCATCGGCGGCGCCGCGAATGTCGGTTCAGACAGCCGGGGTGAAGAAGTCGGGACGGCGGGAGCGCGCCGCGGTCTCCGGGAGGTCTTCGATCGGGCCGAGCCCGCGGGCTGCACGATAGGCGGTGAGGCCGGCGGCGAAGACCTCGACGGCGCGCGTCAGGTCCTCCTTCTTGAGCACGTAGGCGATCCGCACTTCGTCGTTGCCGAGCCCCCGTGTGGCATAGAAGCCGGGCGCCGGCGCCACCATCACAGTCGACTGCTGGTAGGCGAATTCGGCGAGCAGGTAACGCGCGAAATCTTCGCTGTCCGCGATCGGCAGCCGGGCGATGAAGTAGAAGGCGCCCTCGGGCTTGCGCAGGAAGACCCCGGGAATCGAAGTCAGGCCGTCGAAGAGCAGATCGCGGCGCCCCTGGTACTCGGTAACCACCTGGTCGAAGTACTCCTTGCCGAGCTCGACCGCGCCGCTCGCCACGAGCTGCGCCAGACCCGGTGGCGAGAGGCGCCCCTGCGCCATGCGCAACGCGGCCTGGTAGACCTCGCCGTTTCGCGTCGCGAGCGAGCCCAGGCGGATGCCGCAGGCGCTGTAGCGCTTCGACAGGCTGTCGACGACGATGACCTGGTCCTCGAAACCGGCGAGCGACAGCGCCGACGTCGAATGGGCGCCGTCGTAGACGAACTCGCGGTAGACCTCGTCGGCGACCAGGAAAAGGCCATGGTCGCGGCAGAAGGCGGCGACCATCTCGACCTCCTCGCGCGAGTAGACCGTGCCGGTTGGATTGTTCGGATTGCACAGCAGCACCAGGCGCGTGCGCGGCGTGAGGGCGCGCTCCCAGGCTTCGCGCGGCGGCAGGTGGAAGCCGTCCTCGCCCTTGCTGCGCAGGGGCACCAGGCGCACACCCGCCATGGTCGCGAAGGAGTTGTAGTTGGTGTAGTACGGCTCGACGACCAGCGCGTCGTCGCCGTCGGCGGTGCAGGCGAAGAAGGCGAAGAGCAGCGCCTCGCTGCCGCCGGTCGTGGCGATCAGCTCGTCGAGCTCGAGCTCGATTCCCAGCCGGCTGTAATAGAGGCGCAGCGACTCGAGGTACTCCGAGGTGCCGTTCGACGGCGTGTAGGCGAAGACCTTGTCGGCGCGCTCGAGGCGCGCCCGCATCACCGCCGGCGTCTCGAGGTCGGGCTGGCCGATGTTGAGATGGAAGACCTTGACGCCGCGGCGCTTGGCCTCCTCGGCCACCGGCATCAGTTTGCGGATCGGAGAGGCCGGCATCGCGCGGCCGCGAGCGGAGATGTGGGGGGTCATGGTGAGGAGATCTTACCTCCCCCTCAGCATCACTTCTTGACCTTGCTGGCGCGGGCGAAGAAGTCGCCGAAGGCGCCGAAACCGGTTCCGCCGCTGCCGGCGCGGGCCTGGGCGAGATCCTCGGCCCCGGCCTCGTCTCCTTTGGCCGGAAGACCCAGGGCGATGCGGCGCGTCTCGCGATCGACGGAGAGGATGGAGACTTCGATGGTCTGCCCGATCTTGAGCAGCTCGCGCGGATGGCGCACCTCGCGGCCGCTGCCGGCGGCGAGCTCGGAGATGTGCAGCAGGCCGTCGACTCCGGGCGCGAGCTCGATGAAAGCGCCGAAGAGCTCCATCCGGGAGACTTTGCCCTGCCGGCGGCTGCCGGTCACCAGGCGCCCCGCCTCTTCCTGCCAGGGATCCTTGACCAGGGCGCGCCGCGAGAGCGAGATCTTGTCGCGCCCCTTGTCGCCTTCGGCGGGCGTGATCTTGAGGATCTGCACCTCGAGCTCCTGACCGACCGCGACGACATCCTGGGGGTGGGCGACCCGGCCGTGGCCGAGCTCGGAGACGTGCAGCAGGCCTTCGATACCGCCGAGGTCGACGAACGCGCCGTAAGCGGCGAGCGACGTCACCGTGCCGCGCACCGTCTGGCCGACCTGGAGGCGCTCGCGCGCCGCCGCCGCCTTGGCCTGCGCCTCCTCTTCGAGGAGAGCGCGGCGCGACAGCACCAGATTCATACCGCGCCCCTTTCCCTCTTCGAAGCGGGTGATGCGGAAGGCGAGACGCTGGCCGACGAACGCCGCCGCATCTTCGACGTAGCGCAGGTCGAGCTGCGATATCGGGCAGAAGGCCCGCACGCCGGAGACCGTCACTTCGACGCCGCCCTTGACCACCGCGGTGACCGTGCCGTCGACCGGAATGCCATAGGTGTGCGCCTGCTGGAGCTCGGCTGGAGCGGCCGGACCGCGGCCGGAGCGGACGCGCAGGACGATGCCGTCGTCGGAGGCCGAAGCGATGATCGCTTCGACCGTGTCGCCGACCGCGACGGTGAGCTTGCCTTCGTCGTCCGTCAGTTGCGACAACGGAATCGAACCCTCCGCCTTGCGGCCGAGATCGACGAAGGCCGTGTCGTCGCCAAAGCCGACGATCTTCACCGACACCCGGTCGCCGACCTGGGGGGCCTGCGGGGCCTTCTTGTCGCCATCGGCCTGCTTTTTCTCGAAGGCGTCGAGCAGGGAAGCGAAATCCTGCCCGGCGTCGGGGGGTGTGCGGTCCGTCATGGTGTTCTCCTCGCGGCCTGGTGGGGGGCTCGCCCCGCTTGGGGGCGCGGGCCCAAGGATACGGTTCATTGTGGGGTGGGGGCAAGCGCGATCTCCCGGAGGGCCGCCGAACCGCTGCGATTCGCGTGATAATGGCGCCAGGATGAAGGACAAGGTTCGAGTGCCGCTCCAGATCATCGCCGGCTTGCTCGCGCTCGGGATCGCCCTCTTGGCCGCGCTCGGCATGCGCGACCGGGTCCGCTTGGTCGATATCCTGGCGCTTTTTGCCGGCGGCATGGGGGCCGGCGTCACCCTGGTGCAGGTCGTGCGAACGGTGCGCGAGCGGGCACCGAAGTAGTTCCAGACCGAGCGCTCCGTCTGCCGCGGCGCCGGGAGCGTAGAGAACAATGTGATGTCCCCGCGCTCGCTCTGGTCTGCCCCGCGAAGTCGCCGTCTGGCCGGCATGGCGCTTGCCGTCCACCTGATCGGAGTTCCCGCCATGGCCACCGAAGAGCCGCCTTACGACGTCGTCGAGCAGCTGGGCGAGGTCGAGATCCGTTCGTACGCCGCCGTGGTGCTCGCCGAGACCGAGGTCGAAGGGACCTTTGGGGAGGTGAGCAGCGCCGCCTTCCGGCGTCTCGCCGGCTACATCTTCGGCGGCAACCGGGTGCGCGGCGCGGCAGGTGAAAACGCCAAGATAGCCATGACCGCGCCGGTGGCGATGCGGCCAGCCGGGAACGCCAGGATCGCCATGACGGCGCCAGTCGGCATGCGCCCGGTGGCGGCGGACGGCGACACGGCGCCGGCTCCGGGAGGCGCCGAGCGCTGGGTGATGTCGTTCGCGATGCCGAGCGTCTGGACTCTGGCGACCCTGCCCGAGCCGACCGATCCCGGCGTGACCCTGCGCGAAGCGCCGGCGCGCCAGATCGCCGTTCTGCGCTTCTCGGGCCTCTGGAGCGTCGCCCGGTTCGCGGAGCAGGAGCGCCAACTGCGCGCCGAGCTCGCGACGAGCGGCTGGCAGGTCGCCGGCCCGGTGGAGTCGTTGCGCTACGACCCCCCATGGACGCTCTGGTTCCTGCGTCGCAACGAGGTCGCCCTGCCGGTCGTCCGCGCCGCGACTTGAGACCGGCACCCCCAGACTGCAGCAAGAGCGGCTCGTTCAGCGAAGTCTGCGAGCGGCAACTTCTCGGCCGAATCTTCGTAGCAGAATGAAGGCTCGAGTTCAGGCCGGCGCAGAACAGGAGAGGTCTCCCCGATGATTTCCACCAGCTTGCGATGGTTTCGCCCGGGAGTGCTCGGGCTGGCGCTCACCCTGGCGGCCCCACTCGCCGCTCAGCAGCCGACCCCCGGACCGCTCGACGGTTTTCTGTCGTCGGTGAAGAAGACGACCCTGCCGAACGGGCTGACTCTCCTGGTGCGCGAGCAGCCGGGGACCGGGGTCGTAGCGATCAACACCTGGGTGAAGGCGGGTTACTTCAACGAGCCGGACGAGGTCGCCGGCATGGCGCACCTCTTCGAGCACATGTTCTTCAAGGGCTCGAAGAAGTTTCCCGGTGCCGAGCAGATCTCGCAGGAGCTGGCGGCGGTGGGTGGCGACTCCAATGCCGGCACGATCTACGACTCGACCAACTACTTCTTCGTCTTGCCGACGGAAGGCTTCGGGCGCGCCCTCGAAATCATGGCCGACGCCATCGCCAATCCGCTCTTCGATGCGGGTGAGCTCGACCGCGAGTCCGAGGTGGTCATCGAGGAGTCGAATCGCAAGCTCGACAATCCGCCGGCGCTGTCGATCGAACGGATGCTCGCGGTCTCCTACACCCGGCACCGCATCAAGCGTTGGCGGATCGGCTCCAACGAGGTGTTACGCAACATCCAGCGCGAGAATCTGCTGCAGTTCTTCCGCACCCTCTACCTGCCGCAGAACATGATCCTGTCGATCGCCGGCGACGTGCAGGCGGCCGACGTCGAGAAAGCGGTGGCGGCGACCTTCGGCAACCTCGCGACCGCCGGCTTCGACAAGCGGCGCGGCCCGCAGGAGCCGGCGCAGACCGAGTTCCGCTACGGCAGCTCGACCGGTGACCTGAAGCAGGGTTACTCCGTGATGGGTTGGCACACCCAGGGGATCGGTGGCGACGCCGAGCTCGCTCTCGACCTGGCGGCGCAGATCCTCGGCGGCGGCCGCTCGTCGCGCTTCTTCCGCCACGTCATCGCACCGGATGCGGCGGCGACCGCCAACGCTTTCCATCAGCAGTTCGACGATGTCGGCGACCTCCTCGTGCAGACCTCGTTCGACGAGTCGCGGCGCACCGAAGTCGACCGGCGCGTGCTCGCCGAGGTCGAACGCCTCAAGGCGCACGGACCGACCGGCTATGAGCTCGCCCTGGCGAAGAACTCGCTGCGCTCCCAGACCATCCTGGGTCTCGAGGACGCCGTCGGACAGGCGCAGGCGCTCGCCGAGGCCGAAGCGAGGAAGAACTATCGCTTTCTCGGCGACCGCTTGGCGGCGCTCGACCGGGTGACGGCGGACGAGGTTCGCGACGCGGCGCGCCGGTTCCTCAAGGTGCAAGGCCTGACGCTCTATCACTACGCGCCCGCCGGGACGCCGGTGCTCGATCGCACCGCGGCGCTGGCGCAGGTCGAGGCAGCCCTCCCGCCAGCCGCCACGGCGCCGCCCGCCGAGGCGCCGATCGCCCTGCCCGCCGCTTTCGCCGCCGTGCCGCCGGCGGCGAGCGATCGGCCGGCGACCGAGATGCAGCTCGCCAACGGCGCGCGTCTCGTGGTCCGCGAGCGTCCCGGGGCGCCATCCGTCGCCATCGGGCTCTATCTCGGTGGCGGACGTTCCGCCGAGTCTTCGGCGAATGCCGGCATCACCCAGCTCGCGGTCTCGGCGCTCCGGCGCGGCGCCGGCAAGCTCTCCGGCGAGGAGATCGACCGGTCATTCGAGTTTCTCGGCACCGCGCTCGGCTCGGCCGTGACCCCCGACTCGATCGGCTGCGAGATGGAAGTGATCGCGGCGAACCTGCGACCGGCGCTCGACCTCTTCGCCGAGGTGGTGCTGCATCCGACCTTCCCGGCGGACGGGGTGGATGAGGAGAAGGCGCTGCAGCTGGCGGCGATCCGCCGCAACCTCGACTCCTCGTTTCAGCGCCCGCAGGCACTCGCGCTCGCGGCGCTCTGGCCGACCCATCCCTACGGCCTGGCGGGAGCGGGCACCGAGGACTCAGTCGCCATTCTCACCGCCGCCGATCTCGCCGCCTGGTGGAAGGCGAATCTCGCGGCGGAGGACGCGACCATCGTCGTCGTCGGCGACATCGCCGCGGCGACGGCACGCGACCTGGTCGAGAAGGCGTTTGCGGAGCTGCCGCGGCGGGGAGCGCCGCGGCGGGAGCTGCGCCCTCCGGCGAACCCGCCGACGCGCACCGAGACGATCGAGTTTCGCGACCGCAAGCAGTCGGCGATCGTCATGGCCTTCGCCGGACCGAAGCCCACCGACCCCGAGGCGGCGCGCCTCGAGCTGCTGCAGAACGTCACCTCGGGCCTCGCCGGCACGCTCTTTGCGGAGCTGCGTGGCCGGCGCTCGCTCGCCTACACGGTCTTCGCCGGCTATCAGCCGCGCCGCGAGGGTGGGCTCGCCTTCGCCTACCTGGCAACCGAAGCAGCGAAGGAGCACGAGGCCGCGGAGGCGCTGCTCACCGAGCTCCGCAAGCTGGCGAGCGACGGCTTCGGCGCCAAAGAGCTCGCCACCGCCAAGTCGTCGTTCGCCGGCTCGACCAAAGTCGACCTGCAGACCAACGCAGCGTTGCGCGACGAGCTGGCGCGCGGCGTGCTCTTCGGTACCGGGCTCGACGCCACGGCGAGGCGTTTGAGCGTCGCCCAGGCCACGAGCCTCGACGAGCTGCGCGCGACCGCCGCGAAGTGGTTCGGCGCCGAGCGCTTCGCGACCGCCGTTCTGCGCGGTAAAGCGGTTCCGGCGCCCCCTCCGGCTCCCGCGCCGTAGCCGCAGCGCGGCAGGAGCCGGCGCCTGCCGCCCCGTCGGGTGGGGCGGCTGCGACCCTTACGAGTGTTGTCGCTCGACCCCGCATCTTCGAGGATGACTGCGGGGAATCACGGGCCGCACTTTTGCGGAGCTTCGCGGTTCTCCTGTCTCCGGCAGCGACCGGGACATGACCTGGAGGGCCCGTCGATGGCACGTCCTTCCGCACCTGTGGCTCCCGCCCGAGAGGCGAAAACGGCTCCGTCCCACCGCCAGGCTGCGCGTCGCCGCATCGACGACGAGCACCGCCAACTCGGAGAATTGCTGCTGTCGCTGGTCCACACCCACGATCTGCACAAAGTCGACAAGCTCCTGGGCGACCTCGAGACCCTGCTCGTTCACCACTTCGCGGGTGAGGAGGGTAGCCAGGGTCTGCACGCCGTCGTCAGCGAGGGCGCTGCGCACCGCCTGCCGAATCTGCAGCAGCTTTTCGACGAGCATCGCGAGATGCTCGCGCGGCTCGCCGAGCTGCGGGCGGCGACCGCGGCGGCGCTCGCCGGTCCGGTGAAAGAGATCGGCGAGGGAATCCGCCAACTGAGCGAGTCCCTGCGCCACCACGAGGCCGAAGAGGAGCGCCTTTTCGGCGAAGCCTTCTACACCGATCTGGGCGGCCGCAGCTCCTAGGCCCGCGCCGGCCCGAGAACGAGGACATCCGATGCCCACGACCCGAGAAACCGTACCGCCGAATGCCGTCGCGCCCTCCCGCACCGAGGTGAGGGAGCGCATCGTCGAGATCGTCTCCGACTCCGGCGAAGGCGCCCAGAAGGCCGGACAGACTTTCGGCACCGTCTGCGCCAAGCTGGGCAACGGCGTCTGGACGGTCGAGATCATTCCGGCCGAGATCAAGCCGCCGGCGCGTTCGCGCGCCGGCGCCTCGGGAATCCGGGTGCGCTTCGGCAGCCACGAAATCACCAACTGCGGCGAGAGCGCCGATCTCGTGGTCGCTTTCAATGAGCAGGTGCTTTACGGACGGATTGCCAACGCCGCCTTCCGGCCCGGCACCGTCGTCCTGCTCGAGAGCAAGTGGGCCGAGGACTCCCAGGAGGAGATCCGGCAGCAGTACGCCAAAGCGGTCGCCGAGTTCCGCGCCCAGGGCCTCGAAGTCATCGAGGTCGCGATGGAGGCCGCCTGCCTCGAGGTCATACCCGACGCCCGTGTCGGCAAGAACATGTTCGTCGTCGGGATGTTGGCGGAGATCTTCGGCCTGGGGCTTGAGAAGGCGCTCGAGGAGGTCGAGGCCGTCCTGGGCCGCAAGGGTGCGGATGTCGTGCGTCTCAATCAGGAGCTGCTGCGGCGCGGCGCCGCGTTCGCGGCCGCTACGGTGCCAGTCGCCTGGCACGTACCGCCGCGGCCTTCGCGCGCGCCGGTGCTGGTGTTGAACGGCAACCAGGCGCTCGGCCTGGGCATTCTCGCCGCCGGCATGGAGATGGTCGCGATGTACCCGATCACGCCGGCGACTTCGGTCTCGCACTACCTGGCGCGCGCCTTTCCGCTGGTCGGCGGCTACATGCACCAGGCGGAGGACGAGATCGCCGCCATCGGCTTCGCGATCGGCGCTTCCTACGCCGGCAAGACCGCCTGCACGATCACCTCCGGTCCGGGTCTGGCGTTGAAGACCGAGTTCCTGGGTTACGCCGTGATGGCCGAGATCCCGCTGGTCGTCATCAACGTGCAGCGCGGCGGGCCGTCGACCGGGCTGCCGACCAAGGTCGAGCAGGGAGATCTGCTCGCCGCCCTCTACGGCCAGCCGGGCGATACGCCGAAGATCGTGCTGGCGCCGGCGACGATCGAGGAGTGCTTCCATTTCGTCATCCTGGCGCGCAAGCTCGCCGAGGAGTTCCGCACGCCGGTCATCCTGCTGACCGACTCGAACCTGGCGACCGGCGTCGCCCCGATTCCGCGGCCGAAGGTCGAGGCCGACTGGCTCGCACCGGACCCCGATCAGTCGGCCTGGCCCGAGGGGCTGGCGCCGTACGACTGGGATCCGGAGACCGGCCTCTCGGCGCGACCGATCCCGGGTCAGCGCGGCGGCGAATACGTCGTCACCGGCCTCGCTCATACCCGCCACGGCAAGGTGGCCTACGACCCGATCTCGAACCAGGAGGGCTGCGACATGCGCAGCCGCAAGCTCGCCGCGCTGGCGAGCACGCTGAAGCCGCCGGTGCCGCACGGCGCCGACGAGGGCGAGCTTCTGGTCGTCGGCTGGGGGTCGACGCTCGGCGCAATCGAGGAGGCGGTCGACCAGTTGCGGGCGGAGGGCCAATCGGTGGCCTCGCTGCACCTGCGCTTCATGTCGCCGCTCGAGCCCGGCCTGGCGAAGATCTTCCAGCGCTTCCGCCGGGTGATGACGGTGGAGATCAACTACAGCGACGAGCCGGCCGCCCCGGGCGTCGAATTCGAGCGCCGGCGCGCGCAGCTCGCCCAGATCCTGCGCGAGCGCACTCTGGTCGATATCGACTGCTGGTCGACGGTGCGCGGCCAGCCCTACGGACCGGGCGAGATCGCCGTCGCGATACGCCGCCGGCTGCCGGGCGGAGACCAGAGCTGGACGAGAGGAGCAGTCTGATGATCGGACAACCTGCGGATTGGGCACTGGACGTTCCCGAGCGCTACTTCACGCTGGAGAACTACGACGGCGGAGTCGCCCGCTGGTGTCCGAGCTGCGGCGACTTCGCCATGCTCTCGGCGGTGCAGAAGATCTGCCGCGACGAGCAAGTGCCGCCGGAGAAGCTCGCCATGATCTCCGGCATCGGCTGCTCGTCGCGCTTCCCGCACTACATGCACGCCTACGGCTTTCACGGGCTGCACGGGCGGGCGCTGCCGGTCGCCTGCGGCGTCAAGTCGCGTCGTCCTGACCTCAAGGTCTGGGTGGCGACGGGCGACGGCGACTGTTGCTCGATCGGTGCCGGCCACTGGCTGCATGCGGCGCGCTACAACATGGATCTGACGGTGATGATCTTCGACAACAGCGTCTACGGGTTGACGAAGAAGCAGACCTCGCCGACGACGCCTCTCGGCCTCTCGACCAACACCCATCCCGACGGCGCCTTCCTGCCGCCGCTCGACGTCGCCGCGACGACGCTCGGCTTTCCCAACGTCTCCTTCGTCGCCCGTACCGTCGACTGGAATCCGGCGCACCTGCAGGCGACGCTCACCACCGCCTCGCGCCATGTCGGCACGAGCTTCGTGCACATCCTGCAGCGCTGCCCGACTTACACCCCGAAGATCTTCGAGTCGCTGCGCAACGATCCGGACCGCATTCTCCTGCTGACCCATGCCGGTGGCGTGCCGGTCGATCCGGCGGTCGAACGGGTGTACAAGAACCGCCAGGAGCACGATCCCTCGGATCTCGCCGCGGCGCGCGCCCTCGCCACCGGCGGTGAACGCCTCGCCATCGGCCTGCTCTATCGCAACCCCGATGCGCCGCGCTACGACCAGTACACGGTGCGCGGTCTCGGCATGAGCCGCGAACAGAAAGTCGCGGCGATCGAGCGCGAGCTCGATCGCTTCGCGATCTGAGGGTGGCGACCATGACGACCCCGGCGACCCCTGCGGCCCCTGCGACAACCGACGAGCTCCGGCGCTTCCACTTCGGCGATCCAGCGGTGAGGCTCGCGCCGCTCGCGGGAATGTTGCCCGTGTCGCTCGCGCCCTATCGCGGCAAGCCGGTGCGCAACGGCTGGCCGCTGCTCGTCGATCTGACGGCAGCCGGCGAGAGCTGGCTCCGGCCGCTCGCGTTCGCCGAAGGCGCGCAGTGGACCGAGGGCACCTTCGCATCGGCGGCTGGCGCGACGTTGGTCGAGTTCGGCCGCCGGGCACCGCTTGCCCTCATGGCGCTCGCCGCCCGGCGCCGTCTGAAAGTGGCTCGCGAGGCCTTCGCCGGCGAGGTGCACGAGCTCGCGGCGACCGCCGAAGCCCTCCTCGCCGCCGATCGCGCCCGGCGCCCCGAAGGGGCCGCCGAGCGCGCACGCGGAGAGCTCATGGGAGGGCTCGGCACGCGCTTCGTCGACCCCGCCGAACTGGCCCACGTGGTGGGACGCCGGCGCGCCGGCACGCCGTTCCCCGAGGCCCGCCGGCAGCGGCTCGAGGCGGCCCGCGATCGCTTGAAGAGCTTCGAGACGGCGGCCGAGCCACTGTGGATCGTGGCTCACGGCGAAAGCGTGACCGATCTCGGCGCGCCCGCCCGGATCGCCGGCGATGCGCGCGATCTCTGCGCCATGGCCGCGGCCGCCTTCGACGATGCGACGCGCGAGGCGGTCGAGCTGGCGCGCGCGGTGCGTGTCGTCCGCCTCGAGGCCGCGGAGGCCTACGTCCCGGAGCGCCACTCCGCCTGGCTCGAGCGTCTGGACTGGCGTGCTCTGGCGCGCGAGGAGCTCCTGCTGGTGCCGCCGGTCCTCGTTCTTTTCCCCGGCAACGAACCGTTCGTGAGCGCGCTCGCCTCGCTGTCGGGGCTCCTGCTTTCGGGCCGTCCGGTGCAGATCGTCGTGCTTTCGGGCGACGCGCCGCAGCAGGATCCGCTGTCGTATCGCCTCGAGCCCGCCTACCTCGGAGTCGCCCATCGCGAGGTTTTCGTGCAGCAGGGGTCGCTCGCCTATCCTCTGCCGCTCGCGGCCGGCTTCGACCGCGCCCTCGCCGGCCGGCGCGCCGGCCTGCACGTCATCGATGCTCCCGACGCGCGTGAAGCGTCCGACACGGCAGGCGGCGAGCTCGACGCCTGGCTGGTCGCTTTGGCGCGGGTCGCGGGGCGCGCGGCGCCACTCTTTCGCTTCGATCCCGAAGCCGGATCGAGCTGGGCCCGGCGTTTGCACTTCGATGAAAACCCGGAGCCGTCGGCGGACTGGCCCCGCGATCCTCTGCTCATTTCCGGCGGCTTCGATGCCGCCGCCGATGCCACCGCGGCGCCCAGCGCCGCGGCTTTCACCTTCGCCGATACGGCGCTTCTGGATCCGGCCTGGCGGTCGCATTTCGCCCTCGCCGAGAGCGCTCCTGGCGCGGCGGCCGCGAGCGGCGAGTTCCTGCCGCTCGCCGATTGGTTGCAGCTCGACGCCGACGAGGCTGTTCGCCACCTGCCGTTCGTCTGGGGAGTGGACGCTGAAGGCGGTCAGCACCGTCTGGTCGTTTCGCGCGCTCTGGCGATCGCGACGCGCGATCGGTTGGCTTACTGGCGGATGCTCGAGGAGCTCGCCGGCGTGCGCAACGAGCATGTCGAAGCGGCCGTCGTCCGGGCGCGCGACGAGGCCGAGGCGCGCCGCGCGCGCCAGCGCGAGGAGCTCGAGCAGCGCCACGCGAGCGAGCTCGCCCAGGAGCGCTCGGGAGCCGATCAGCGGGCCGTCGATCAACTGGTGTCCATCCTGTTCGAGCTCGGTCCGAACCTGGCGCCGGCGGAGGAGGCGCGGCCGAGATCGGCATCGGCAGTGCCTGCCGCAGCGCTGCCCGCGGCGCCGGCAGGGAGCCCGCAAGGCGCCGCGGCCGCTGGGCCCGCCGTGCCCGCCGCGCCCGCTGCGGTCGCTCCAGTCGCTGCATTGGCCGCCAGCGCCGCCGAGGAGGCCTGGATCGACACGGTGCTCTGCACTTCGTGCGACGAGTGCATCCGCAAGTCGCCCGGGATCTTCGCCTACAACGCCGACAAGCAGGCGTTCATCAAGAATCCGCGCGGCGGCACCTACCGCGAGCTGGTCGTCGCCGCCGAGGCGTGCACGGCCAAGATCATTCACCCCGGCACACCGTGGAATTCCGCGGAGCCCGACATCGAGAGCCTGCGCGAACGCGCGCGGGCTTTCGCCTGAGCGACCATGTTCGAGGGAATGATCAGCGCGGCCGCGGTCCTGGGCGGACTCGGGCTCCTCTTCGGCGGCATCCTCGCGCTCGCCGACCGCTTCTTCAAGGTCGATGAGGATCCGCGCATCGACGCGGTCGAGCACCTGCTGCCCGGCTCGAACTGCGGCGCCTGCGGCCAGGCCGGCTGCCGCGCGTTGGCGGAGCAGATCGTCGCCGGCGCCCTCGCGCCGTCGCGCTGCACCGTCTCCTCGCCCACCGGGCTCGAGGCGATCGCCGACTTCCTCGGCGTCGGCGTCGGGCAGGCCGAGAAGCGGGTGGCGCGCGTCCACTGCGGCGGCGGCCTCGGCCGGGCGCGGATGCTCGCGAGCTACGAAGGCGAGGCGAGCTGCCGCGCCGCGCATCTGGTCGGCGGTGGCGGACTCGAATGTTCATGGGGCTGCCTGGGGCTGGCGGACTGCGTGCGTGCCTGCACCTTCGACGCCATGCACATGAACGCCTGGCTCCTGCCGGTCGTGAATGTCGACAAGTGCACCGCTTGCGGCGACTGTGTCGTCGCCTGTCCGCGCGACCTCATCGACCTCGAGCCGGTAGCGCACCGATTGATCGTGCAGTGCAAGGCTCCGCTCGCCGCCGAGGCAGCGCGGCAGATCTGCAGCGCCGCCTGCGACGCCTGCGGGCGTTGCGCCGCCGACGCCGCGCCGGGGCTCGTGCGCATGGTAGGGAATCTCCCGGTGGTGGACTTCTCGGCCGGCGGGCCAGCGGCGCCCGAAGCCACCTTCCGCTGCCCGACGGGCGCGATTCGCTGGGTGGAAGGCGAGCAGTTCCAGGAAGACGAAGTTGCGGCAAGGAGGGTGCATGTCTGATTCGACTCCGCTCGGTTCGCTCGTCGGGCGTCTCTTTTCCGGTGGGGCCTCGCGCCAGCCGGTCGAGCCTGGCAGTCCGTTCGTCGGTACAGGGTTGGCGGCCGTCGCGGCCCTGGCAGAGCGCGGTGGCGCGCGGCTGGTGGTGGGCGAGGCTCTGGCCGGAGACCCGGCCCTCGTTGGCGCCTCGGGCGGAGGGGTCGCGACGGCGCTTGGCCTCGCCCTGGGCGGCGAACGGGTGATGCTCTTTCTCGCCGACCACGAGCTCGCCGAAAATGCCGCGCTGGCGCGTGAGGCCGTGCGCCGTCGTGCTCCGTTCGTGCTCTGCCTGGCCTCCGGAACGCTCGCCGGGGCGCAAGTCGCGGCCGCCGCCGGCATGGCGGTGTTGCTGCCGGGAACGGTCGGCGAAGCGGTCGATCATGTCCTCGCCGCCGGGCTCGCCGCCGAGTCGGCGCTGGTACCGGTGGTGGTGGCCCTCGACCGCGAGACGATCGCCTTCGCCGTGGAGGAGTGCGGGTTGCCCGAGAGCGCTCTGGTCGGGCGCCTCCTCGGCCACCCGGCGGACAGTGTGCACTCCTCCGGCAGCGCCGAGAACGAGCTCTTCGGTGAGCATCGGCGGCGCGTTCCGCGCTGGCACGACGCCGCCCGCGCGCTACGGCTGGGCGGCGAGATGGGAGCGGCGGGGGCGAGAGCCGCTTTCGCCGGCGAGCAGCTCTTCTTCGCGCGCGATCTCGCTCGCCGACTCGACGACGCACTTTCAACGGTCGCGGCTGCCACCGGGCGCCCTTTGCCGGCGATCTCCGGGCAGCGACTGAACAGGGTCGATCTCGGTATCGTCGCCTGCGGCGGCACGGCCGCGACGGCCGAGGCGCTCGCTGGCGAGCTCGGACGTTCAGGTCCGCGCCTCGGTGTTCTCGCGCTGCGCCGTTTCGCTCCGATGCCGGAGACCGAGCTCGTGGCGCTCTGCGACGGCTGCCGAAGGCTCGCGGTCGTCGAGCGGCTCGATGGCGCGGGAGAGCACGGCGCCCTGGCCCAGGCGGTGGGCGCGGCGCTCGCTCGCCTCGCTGCACCGGTGCAGGTGGCGACGCTCGGGTTGGTCGGCAATGCGGCACCGCTCTTCGCCGCCGATCTCGCCGCCGGTTGTCGCGCGCTCGTCGAGCGCTTTCGCCCGCTGGTCGTTCTCGGGCTCGCGGCGACGGCGAGCGAGGCCTATCCCAAGCGCCGCGCGCTCCACGACCAGCACCGCCGTGAGCTCCCCGGTTGGGACGATCTGGCTGCGCGCGCCGGCAGCGCGATCGATCTGCGCCCCAAGGCGGCCGTGACGCTCGTCTTCGAGCGCCTGCGAGGCGACCGCGCACTGATGCGCGACGCGGCTCGCTTTCTGGGTTCGGCGTTGGGCGGCCATCTGCATTCGCGGCTGGGAATCGCTCCTCCGGCGGCCGGCCTGCCGGAGCGCGACTGGCTGATCTGGGCGCCGGCGCCATTCGCCTATCCCGGCGAGCCGCCAACCTCCGGTCACCTCTTTCAGTTCGTCGGTCTGCCCACCGGCGCCGCGCGTGGGCGATTCTTCGGTGCGCTCGCCGCATGGGTCGCGAGCCAGGCAGGGCGTGAGCTCAAGGAGCGCGAGCTGCGCGCCGCCGGCAAGGAGTGCGAAGTCGACCTCGAAGAGATCCTGGCCGGTTTCGCGGCGTCGGAGGAAATACTGCGCCCGTTCCAGCCCGCCAGAGATCGTGAAGTGACGGCGCCGTTGCCGCTGGTCCCCCCACAGCTTCCGGGCCGCGGCCCGGAGGCTGGGGCGTTGGGCGATTCGGCGCGCTTCTGGGATCAGATCGGCCTGCCGATCGGCGAAGGCGCAGCGGAGCAGTTGGTGGCCGATGCGACGCTCGCCGTCGGGGCCTTGCCCGCCGGCGTGTCGCCGGTTGGGGCGGCGGCCTTCGGCGGCCGGCCGGAGTTCCTGGCGGACCTTTGCACGGGGTGCGCCGCCTGCTGGACGCTCTGCCCACACAGCGCGCTCATCGTGAATGCGCAGCCGATCGAGCGCATCCTGACTGCGGCCATCGCGGCGGTCGGGCGCACAGCCGCCGCGGGTGGCTCGGCGGAAGCGCTACGCCGGTTCGTGCCGAAACTCGCGGAACGTCTGGCGTTCGAGGCCACGGACAAGGGCGGTGGGCGGTTCGGTGACTGGCTGGAGAGCGCCGGAGCGACCGTCCTCGCCTCCGCCGGCCTTACCGCCGAGCGCCTGGTCGAAGCGCGCTCGGCGCTTGCCCGGGTCGCCTCCGAGGTCGGGGCACTCCAGGTCGCGGCGACGCCCGGCTTCTTCCTCTCCGCCAGCGGTAGCGCTCTTCCCGAAGCCGCGCTGCTCGCACTCGCGGTGGACCCCGACCGCTGCACCGGCTGCGGTCTCTGCATCGCCGAGTGCGCGCCTGGCGCGCTCGTCCCGGGGAAGGGTTCCGGCTTCGCGGAGGTCGCCGCGGAACGCGCGATCTCTGCCGCGATGCGCCTGCTGCCGGCCAGCGAAAGCTCGGCGGTCGAGCGCGTCGCCGACGAAGCGCGACTCGGGCCGCTCGCCGCCGCGCTGTTGACTCCGGGCGGCGTCGCGCCGCTCGCCGGCTTCGATGACGCCGCGCCCGGCTCCGCTTCCCGGTTGGCAGTGCGCCAGGCCTTCGCGCTGCTGGCGCGCGCTCTGGCGCCGCGCCGGGCCGCCCGTCGCGGCGAGTTGAGCGGCCTGAGCGACCGGCTCGCCGAGGCCATTCACGCTACGCTGGGGAAGGCGCTTCCCGATGGCGATCTGACGGCTCTGGCGCGCGGCCTCGAATCGGCCGGCAGCGGCTCCGTCGACTTCGGTGAGCTCGCGACCCGTTTGGCGGGCGCGGTCGAAGGGGAACGCGTCAACGTCGCCCGGCTCGGCCGGTTGGTCGAAGCGGCTCGTGCCGTCGCCGACCTCGGCGCTCGGCTGGGCGAGGCCTCCGCGGAGACGAGCCCGCTCTTCTCTGTCGTCGTCGGTCCGGGCGAGGCGCTCGCCTGGGCCCGGCGCTTCCCCGACAATCCCTTCGGCGTGCCAGCGACTGTGGCCGTCACGGCGCCGCTGGCGCTGGCGCGCGGCCTGGCCCTCGCCGAAGCAGAGCGCGCGATCACCGCGGCTCGTGTCCTGCGGCGCGCCCGGCTCGAGCTGGAACGGCCACAGGAGGCGATCCATGCCGCCGAGCGACTGGCGAGCCTCGCTTGGTCCGATCTCGACGACGCTGAACGGGCGGTCGTCTCGCCGCTTGTGGTGCTGATCGACGAAGCGGCGGGGGGCGCCGAGATCGGCGAAGCGTTCGCGCTGCTCGCCGCGCCGTTTCCCATGGCCGTCTTCACCCTCGCGCCGGCGCCCGCCGGTGAGGCGCGCTCGCCCTGGTGGGCGCTCGCGGCGGCGGCCGAGGAAGGGATC
The DNA here is from genome assembly GCA_039932055.1 of Thermoanaerobaculia bacterium. Lineage (GTDB taxonomy): Bacteria > Acidobacteriota > Thermoanaerobaculia > Multivoradales > JAGPDF01 > JAGPDF01. Next base: position 10,644 of record JBDTQT010000007.1, on the reverse strand, counting down.
GTCGCGCACGCTTCGATCGCCGGGGTCGCCGGGGTCGCCGGGGGTACCGGCAGCGCGCCGCTCGCCGCGGCGATGACGGCGTTCGCCGCCGGTTCCGGGGGCGCCCTGGTGCGTATCCTGGCGCCCGCTGGAGGGCCCGCCGCCGCAATTTCTGAATCCGTTTTGGATCGTGCCCGGAGGGCGGTGGAGGCCCGTGAGTTCCCCCTGGGCTGCCGCATTGCGGCAGTCCCCTCCAACTCCACCGCTCTCCGGGTCGATCCATTTGCCGTTCGGTCGGCGCGCGCCGCTGAGCATGAGGCCGAGCTCGCGGCGGCCGAGGCGCGCCATCGCCAGGAGCTCGCGAAGCTCGAAGGCGAGCTGCGGGTGCGCCTCGCCGAGCGCTTGCGCGTCCGCCTGATCGAGCTCGCCGGTCGCGCTGCCGGAGAGCGCACGGGCACCGGTACAGGCGCGAACGGCGGAATGACTCCGGGGGCGGCATGAGCTTCGGGCACACCTTCCGTCACGGCATCCATCCGGAGGAGCACAAGGAGGCGACGGTGGGCCTCGCCAGCGAGCGCATGCCGTTCGTCGAGCGCTACGTGCTGCCGCTCTCGCAGCACGCAGGGGCGCCGTCGCGACCGGTGGTCCAGGTCGGAGAACGGGTGACGCGCGGACAGCAGATCGCCGAGTCGGTCGGTTTCATCTCGACCGCGCTGCACGCTTCGGTCGAGGGCCGGGTCGTGGCGATCGCCCCGCGCCCGCATCCGTCGGGCAAACTCGTGCCGGCGATCGAGATCGCCGCCGACCCCTACTCACCGCAGCGCCTGCTGGCTGGCGTGGCGCTCGATCCGTTCGGCCTCTCGCACGAGAGCTTCGTCGGCGAGCTGCAGCTGGCGGGTCTGGTCGGCCTGGGTGGCGCCGCGTTCCCGACGCACGTCAAGTACCGCGTACCCGAAGGCAAGAAGATCGAACGCCTGATGGTGAACGGTTGCGAGTGCGAGCCGTTCCTGACCTCCGATCATCGCCTGATGCTCGAGCGCACCGCCGACGTGGTGCGCGGCGCCGAGATCGCCGCGCATCATCTGGGTGCCCGGGAGGTGGTGTTCGGCGTCGAGGAGAACAAGCCCGATGCCATCGCCGCGCTCAGCGCTCTGCTCAGTCGGCCCATCGCGGGCCGCGCCGCGATGCGGGTCATGAGCCTGGCGGTCAAGTACCCGCAGGGCGCCGAGAAGATGCTTATCCGCGCCGTCTGGGGCGAGGAGGTGCCGAGCGGCAAGCTCCCACTCGACCTGGGTATCGTGGTCAACAATGTCGCCACCATGGCGGCGATCGCCGACTGGTTCGATCGCCGCCAGCCGCTGATCGAGCGCCTCGTGACCGTGGCGGGCCCCGGCGTCCGCCGGCCGGCGAATCTCCTGGTGCCGCTCGGAACAACGGTGCGCGCGGTGCTCGAGCACTGCGGCGGGCTCGACGAGGCGACGCGCGAGGTGATCCTCGGCGGACCGATGATGGGCACTCCTCTCGCCAGTCTGGACGTGCCGATCGTCAAGGGAACTTCTGGACTTCTAGCCTTCACCGATGCCGAGGCCCGCCTGCCGGCCGAGTACACCTGCATCAAGTGCGGGCGCTGCGTCGAGGCTTGCCCGCAGTTTCTCAACCCGTCACGGCTCGGGCGTTTGGCACGCGCCGGCCGCTTCGAAGAGATGGTGGGCTACCACGCGACCGACTGCGTCGAATGCGGCTCCTGCAGCTTTGCCTGTCCCTCGGGAATCCCGATCGTGCAACTGATCCGGGTTGCCAAGGGCGCCCTGCGGGAGCAAGCTGCGGCCGCGGCTGCCCAGCCGCCAGCCAATCCGGAGGCCAAGAAGTGAGCGGCGCTGCCGATCCTCGCCTCGTCGTTCATCCGGCGCCCTTCTTGCACCCGCAGGTATCGACACCGCGCATCATGGGCGACGTTCTGATCGCGCTCGCGCCGGCCCTCGCGGCCGGCCTCTGGTTCTTCGGTCTCTCGGCGCTGCTGGTGGTGCTGGCGGCGACCGCCGCCTGCGTCGCGACGGAGTGGGCGCTCGCCGGCCGCGCCCAACTCAGCGACCTCTCGGCCGTCGTCACCGGCATCCTCGTCGGGCTCATCCTGCCGCCGTCGCTGCCGCTCTGGATGGCGGCGCTCTGCGGCTTCGTGGCGATCGCCCTGGGGAAGGTCGTCTGGGGCGGCCTCGGCAACAACCTGTTCAACCCCGCCCTCGTCGGCCGCGCCTTCATGCAGGCGGCCTTCCCGATCGCGCTCACCACCTGGGTGCCGCCGCAGGGTCTGCTGGCGCTCTACCGCGGCAATCTCGCCCTGCCTTTCCTGCATGCGCCCGCCGACGCGGTGACCGCGGCGACGCCGCTCGGGCAGATGAAATTCCTCGCCGTCGCGACCCCGCTCACCGACCTCTTCTGGGGAAACGTCTCGGGCTCGATCGGCGAAACCAGCGCCGCCGCCATCCTGCTCGGCGGCCTCTACCTGCTCGCCCGCCGGGCGTTCGACTGGCGGCTGCCGGCCGGCATGTTGGGGGCGGCCGCGCTCCTTGCCGAGATCATCCACCAGGTGCATCCGGAGAAGTACCCGGGCGCCCTCTTTACGCTGCTCTCCGGCGGCCTGCTTCTTGGGGCAGTCTTCATGGCGAGCGATCCGGTGACGTCGCCGGTCTCGCCGCTCGGAGCCTGGATCTTCGCCGCCGGCGCCGGCGTCCTGGTGGTGCTCATTCGCTTCTGGGGCGGGCTGCCCGAGGGAGTCATGTACGCCATCCTGCTGATGAACTCGGCGAGCCCGCTCATCGATCGCGCCTTGCAACCAAGGCGCTTCGGTTCACGTCCCGTGAAGGAGCCGAGATGAGCGCGGCGCCGGGCTCGCCGCGCAGCGAAGTGCTGCGCCTGGTGGCGACGCTCACGATCGCCGGTCTCTTCTCCGGCCTGTCGATCGTCATCGCCTACCGCGCCACGCTGCCGCGCATCCAGGCCAACCAGCGCGCCGCGCTCGAGCGCGCGGTCTTCGAGGTTCTGCCGGACACCGTGCGCCTCGAACGTCTCACCTGGAACGGCACGGCACTCGCCGCTGGCGCCGCTGGCCAAGGCAAGCTCGACGAATCGATCTTCGCCGGCTACACCGCAGAGAACTCGCTGGTCGGCTACGCGGTGCCGGGAAGCGGAGCCGGTTTCCAGGACACCATCAAGCTGATCTACGGCCTCGATCCATCCGGCGCGCGGGTCCTCGGGATGAAGGTACTCGAGAGCCGCGAGACGCCGGGTCTGGGCGACAAGATCTATCGGGACACCAAGTTCATCGGCGAGTTCCGCGAGCTCGTGGTCGAGCCGCTGATCGAGCTCATCAAGGGGCACGGCGAAGCGGCCAACCAGGTCGACGCCATCACCGGCGCGACCATCTCGTCGCGCGCGGTGGTCAAGATCCTCAATCAGACGAACGCCATCTGGCGCCCGCGCATCGCGGCGCTTGCAGCACAGCCACGCTTGCCCGGCAGCGGTACAGATCCGGCCAACCCGGCAGCCGTTCCGCCGGATCTCGAACGGGGCGGCCCCATACCCGGGGGCCTGGCCGGGGAGAAACCATGAGCGCCGAGAAGAGTCGTTTCGTCCCCGAGCTCACCAAGGGGATCTTCCGCGAAAATCCGACCTTCGTGCAGGTGCTCGGGATGTGCCCGGCGCTCGCCGTCACGAATTCGGTGATGAACGGAATCGTCATGGGCATCGCGACGACGTTCGTCCTGGTGATGTCCTCCCTGATGATCTCGACGCTGCGCAAGGTGATCCCCAGTCAGGTGCGTATTTCGACTTATGTCGTGGTCATCGCGACCTTCGTGACGGTAGCCGATTTCACCCTGCAGGCGCTCCTGCCGGCGGCCCATCACGAGATGGCCGCCTTCATCGCCCTCATCGTCGTCAACTGCGTCATTCTGGGTCGCGCCGAGGCGTTCGCGTCGAAGAACCCGATCCTGCTCTCGATCGCCGACGCGTTCGGTATGGGCGTCGGTTTCACCCTCGCTCTGGTGCTCATCGGTTCGGTGCGCGAGGTGCTGGGCAACGGCACTTTCCTCGGACACCAGGTCTTCGGCCCACATTTCGAACCCTGGGTCGTGATGATCCTGCCACCGGGCGGCTTCTTCGTTCTCGGAGTCCTGCTTCTCGGCCTGGCCAAGCTCGCCGAGGTGCGCAGCCGGGCCAGCCAGCGGCGGTCGCAGACCACCGGAGGAGAGCCGCGATGAGCGCCAAGCTGCTGACGATCTTCTTCAGTGCCCTGCTGATCAACAACTTCACGCTGAGCTATTTCCTTGGCCTCTGCCCGTTCTTCGGAGTTTCCGGGCGCCTGCAGACCGCCTTCCGCCTCGGTATCGCCAACACTTTCGTACTGATCATCACGTCGCTCGCCACCTGGGTGCTCAACACCTACGTCCTGGTGCACGCGCCGTACCTTGCCCTGATCGCCTATATCCTGGTTATCGCCTCGACCGTGCAGTTCGTCGAGATGGTCATCAAGAAGACGCTGCCGACCCTGTTCCGCGCGCTCGGCATTTATCTGCCGCTGATCACCACGAATTGCGCGATCCTGGCGCTGGCGCTCTTCCAGACCACCCGCGGCTACGGGCTCGTCGAGGGGCTGGTCTTCGCCGTCGCCTCCGGGCTCGGCCTGATGCTCGCGCTCGTCCTCATGGCTGGCATCCGCGAAGAAGCCGAGCTCTCGAACGTGCCGCGGCTGCTGCGCGGGACGGCGATGAGCTTCCTCATCGCCGGTATCCTGTCGCTTGCCTTCATGGGCTTCGCCGGACTCTTCGGAGGCTCCTGATGCGCGACCTCTGGGCCATTCTCGGCCTCGGTGCCGCCGCCGCCGTCTGGGCGCTGGTGCAGCGCATGGCGGCGCGCGCCGACCCGCACAATCCCGGAGTGAAACGCGACTGCGGGGGAACCTGCAACGGATGTGACAAGTCCTGCGATGACTAGGCCGGGCCCGGGCTCCCCATCACGGGGCAGGCTCGGCCTCGTGCTGCTGCTCGCTGTCGGCGGCCTTTTGGCGCTGCAGATCGTGCGCGCCGCGAAAGCGCCGCGCTTCGCCGGCTTCGACGGCGAAGCGATGTCCACGACCTGGCAGATCACGCTTCCCGAGCGGGCCGATCCCGCCGCTGCCGCCGCCGCCGCCGACGCCTGCTTCGCTCTCTTCCGGCGGCTCGACCTCGAGCTCTCCGAGTGGAAGGACGGCTCGCCGCTCTCGGCGGTCAATCGCGCCGCGGGAGTCGCACCGGTCGCCGTGCCCGATGAGCTCTTCGGGCTCGTCACGCGCGCTATCGAGATCGGACGGGAGACCGAGGGCGCCTTCGACGTCTCCTGGGCGGCGCTTTGGGGTCTGTGGGACTTTCGCGCCGCCTCGCCCACCGTGCCGGAGCCTTCGGCGATCGCAGCACGCCGCGGCCTGGTCGACTACCGGCGAATCGTCCTCGATCCCGCCGCACGGACCATCTTCCTGCCCGAGGCCGGGATGAAGCTCGGGCTCGGCGGCATCGCCAAGGGTTACGCCCTCGAACGGGCAGGGGCGTTTCTGCGGCAGCGCGGCTTCGAGGATTTCCTCATTGTTTCCGGCGGTCAGGTTTACGCGCGCGGCACTCGCGGCGGGCGGCCCTGGCAGGTGGGCGTGCGCGATCCGCGGGGGGAGCGCGACGAGATCTTCGCCACGCTGCCGCTCGGCGGCGGCTCGCTCTCGACCTCGGCGGACAACGAGAGCTTCTTCGTCGTCGAAGGCGTGCGCTACCACCACATTCTCGACCCCCGGACCGGCTGGCCGAGCCGGGGTCTGCGCAGCGCGACGGTCCTCGCCGCCGATCCGACCCTCGCCGACGCCTTGTCGACCGCCGTCATGGTGCTGGGCCGGGAGCGCGGCCTGGCGGTCGCCGCGCGGCTGGGTGCCGGAGCGCTCGTCGTCGACGAGCAGGGCGAGGTCGCGATGACCCCGGAACTCGCGGCCATCGTCACGCTCCTGCACTCACCACGCCGCGGCTAGACCGACCGGAAAAGAACAGGGCCCACCGCGGGCCGGAAGGTCGCGCGCCCGGAGCGGCCTCGGGTCAGGACTTGGGCGCTGCGAGCTGCACGAGCTCGCGCTCGCGGAACTCGCGCGCTTTCTCGTCCATGCCGGCGGCGACCGCCTCTTCCTCCGATAGCCCCTTCTCGCCGGCGTACTCGCGCAGCTGCTGGGTGAGCTCCATCGAACAGAAGTGCGGGCCGCACATCGAGCAGAAGTGGGCGCTCTTGGCGCCCTCCTGCGGCAGGGTCTCGTCGTGGAAGGCGCGCGCCGTCTCGGGGTCGAGCGAGAGGTTGAACTGGTCCTCCCAGCGGAACTCGAACCGCGCCTTCGACAGTGCGTCGTCACGATCCTGCGCGCCGGGCAAGCCCTTGGCGAGGTCGGCGGCGTGGGCGGCGATCTTGTAGGCGATGCAGCCCTGTTTCACGTCCTCTTTGTTGGGGAGGCCGAGGTGCTCCTTGGGCGTGACGTAGCAGAGGAGAGCTGTGCCGTGCCAGGCGATCATCGCCGCTCCGATAGCGCTGGTGATGTGGTCGTAGCCCGGGGCGATGTCGGTGACCAGCGGCCCAAGAGTGTAGAACGGCGCCTCCTTGCAGATACGCTGCTGGCGGTCGACGTTTTCCTTCACCAGGTGCATCGGCACGTGCCCAGGGCCCTCGATCATCACCTGGCAGTCGTGCTTCCAGGCGATTTCGGTCAGCTCGCCCAGAGTGTCGAGCTCGGCGAACTGCGCGGCGTCGTTGGCGTCGGCGATCGAGCCCGGGCGCAGCCCGTCGCCGAGGGAGAACGAGACGTCGTAGCGCTTCATCAGCTCGCAGATCTCTTCGAAGTGGGTGTAGAGGAAATTCTCACGGTGATGCGCGAGGCACCACTTGGCGAGAATCGAACCGCCCCGCGAGACGATGCCGGTGAGGCGCTTCGCGGTGAGCTGGATGTATTTCAAGCGCACGCCGGCATGGATGGTGAAGTAGTCGACCCCCTGCTCGCACTGCTCGCGCAGGGTCTCCATGTAGATGTCGATGTTCAGTTCCTCGACCTTGCCCTTCACCTTCTCGAGCGCCTGGTAGATCGGCACCGTGCCGATCGGCACGGTCGAGTGGCGGACGATCGCCTCGCGGGTGGCGTGGATGTTCTTGCCGGTCGAGAGGTCCATCACCGTATCGGCGCCCCACTTCACCGCCCAGGTGAGTTTCTCGACCTCCTCTTCGATGCCGGAGGAGACCGCGGAGTTGCCGATATTGGCGTTGATCTTGGTCTTGAACGCCTTGCCGATCACCATCGGCTCGAGCTCGGTATGGCGGATGTTGGCCGGGATGATCGCCCGCCCGAGAGCGACCTCGGAACGGATCGACTCGGGGTCGATGCGCTCGCGGTCGGCGATGAAGCGCATCTCTTCGGTGATCAGGCCCGCGCGGGCATAGAAGAGCTGCGTCGGGACGGCGTCCCCGGTGCGGCGCGCGACCCAGGGGGCGCGCGGCAGCGCGATGCCGAAACTGTTGGTGGAATTCACGTTCATGTTCGCATTCCCTCCGCCGGTCTGAACCGGTTCAGGTTCCAAGGGTCTGATCTCAGCCCGCCCTCGAGTCCGAATGACCCGGACGGACACCCCTCGCGATGACAGCTACTCTACCCCTACTCCTCGAAGTGCGGGCCGAAGCGCCAAGTCGTTCATGGCACCAGGTCGAAGCTCCTGCGATGTTGCGGCCTGACGATCGAGAAATGCCTGCGGTCGAGCGTGAAGATACGTTCGATGCGCTCGCGTTCGGCGACCCGCACCAACGCAGCGTCGGCAAGATCCAGAGGAAGGTCTCGGTACTTGCGCAGGAGCGCTTCGATCCGGGGCAGGTCAGTGGCGTCCAGAGCGGCGATGCCCAGTCGTCCGGAGAGCAGGAGCTTCCAGAGCCCGTCTTGCGCGGCCGGCAAATCGGACAGGAGATACTGGGCTTCGGTCAGGACAGGCCAGATCGTGGAGAGGTTCGCGGGGAGCCCGGCCGCGGCTTTCAGGCAGTCGCCATGATGTGGATCGCTGCGGTCGAGCAGCGCAACCAGCGGGCCCGTGTCGACGAGAATCACTTTCGCGGCTGCTTGGGCCCGGTGGCGCGTCTGGGTGGCTGGATGAGATGCCGCTCACGCACTTTGGCGAGGATCTTCTCGCGACTGTTCGTGGTCAAGTCTCCGCGCTCGCTGGCGGCGGTGCCGATGGCATCACGCCAGGAGTCGAGAAGGCTGGTGGCAGTGGTGGGCACGAGTTCAGCGCCGTAGGCATGGATCGCTTCCCGGATCACATCCGATTTCGATAGCTCCTTGACGCGCGCGATGCGCTCGAGCTCAGCTTCTGTTTGCGGATCGAGGCGCACACTGGTGGGCATGGGCGAATTGTACTACAAAGGGCGCCAGGTGTAGGACAAGACTTGGCGAGTCCTCCGCCGGGACTGTGAAGCGGCGGGATCAACCCGCCCGGAGGCTCGGCAGGAAAGGACTACTGCACCCGCAGGCGCAGGAAGCGCCGCTTGCCGACCTTGACGAGGTAGGCATCGGCCCGGACGGCCAGTGAAGCATGCGGATCGCTCACGCGCACGCCATCGACCGCGACGGCGCCCTGTTCGACCAGGCGCCGCGCCTCGTTCCTGGAGGCGACAACGCCTGCCCCGACCAACTGCTCCACCAGTAGCCGCCCGACCTTTACCGGGTTTTGTGAACCGACTGCCGACAGCGCTCCGGAATCGGCAACAAAGACAAACTCCGCGACTTCATCCGGCACACCGCCACTCGCGAAAACGCGCTCGAACTCCGCCTCGGCTTCGACAGCCGCGGGCGCACCGTGGAAATCGGCGACGAGACGCCGGGCGAGCTCCTGCTTGACGAGCTTTGGATGGAGCGTGCCGGCGGTGACGGCGCTCTTTCTGGCATCGATTTCACTTTTCGGCAGATCGGTCAGGAGCAGCAGCCAGTCCCACATCAGCGTGTCGGGGATCGACAGCGTCTTGCCGTAGATCTCCTTCGGCGAATCTTCGACCGCGATCGCATTACCGAGGGACTTCGACATCTTCTCGTGGCCGTCGAGGCCGACGAGGAGCGGCACCGTGAGGCAGACCTGAGGCTCGAGGCCCTCTTCCTTCATCAGGTCGCGGCCGACGAGGAGGTTGAAGATCTGGTCGTGGCCGCCCAACTCGACGTCGCAGCCGAGCTCGGGGATCTTGGCCATCTCGACCGAGTCCTTCGCCTGCACCAGCGGATAGAGCAGCTCGTGGAGCGAGATCGGCTGCTGTTCGCGGAAGCGGGTGCGGAAGTCGTCGCGCTCCATCATCCGCGCCAGCGTCCACTTGCCGGCGAGACGGATCATCCCCTCGGCGCCGAGCGGCGTCAGCCACTCGCCGTTGTAGCGGATGACCGTCGTCTCACGGTCGAGAACCTTGAAGACCTGGCGCTTGTAGGTCTCGGCGTTGGCCAGCACCTGGTCACGGGTGAGCTGCGGCCGGGTGGCCTTCTTGCCCGTCGGGTCGCCGATCATGCCGGTGAAGTCGCCGATGAGAAAGATCACCCGGTGGCCGAGCTGCTGGAAGTGCCGCATCTTGCGCAGCAGCACGCTGTGGCCGAGGTGGAGATCGGGCGACGACGGGTCGAAGCCGGTCTTCACCGCCAAGGGTTTCCCGGTCTTGCGCGAACGCTCCAGCTTGCGCGCCAGGTCCGCTTCCGAGACGAGGTCCACGGCCCCCCGGCGGAGCAGTTCCATCTGTTCGTCGACCGGCGGAAACACTTGCGTCATGAGGCCGGGGAGCTTAGCAAACGGCGGCCGGGAGAGTCGTCTCAGGCGCTCCAGTGCGGCGCGGGCGGCGCCGGGAGGCCGGCTTCCGGGGTGAGCTCGACGCTGCCGAGAATGCGGGCGTCGCCGGCGAGCGACCAGTTCTTCAGGGCGGAGTCGACCGTCTGGCCGTCGACCGTCAGGGTGAAGCCGCCGAGGGTGCTGGCGGAGAGCGGCAGCTGGGCGAGGTTGAGCAGCAGACCCACCGCCGTGGCCGCGAGGACGCCGGTGCCGCAGGCGAGCGTCTCGGCCTCGACCCCGCGCTCGAAGCTACGGATCTCCATCCGGTGAGGCGTCGGGAAGCGCACGAAGTCGACGTTGGTGCCGCCGGGGGCGAACTCCGGGTGCGCCCGGAGCACCGCGCCGAGTACCGCGACCGGCGCCAGGGCGAGCGACTCTGGCCAGACCAGGACGAGGTGCGGGACGCCGACGGTTACGAACCAACCCGCGTAGCTTCGGCCGCCGACCTCGAGCACGCGCCTGCGCGCCAGCTCCTCGGGCGCCGGCAGCTGCAGCGCGATCTCGGTCGGGGCGACGGCGCGCGCGGCGAAGGCGCCGGCGTCGGTCGTCACCGGGAAGCTTCCCGTGGCCCAGCCGAGATGGAGCGCCAGGCGGGCGGCGCAGCGCGTGCCGTTGATGCACAGAGCCGCGGGACGGCCGTCGGCGTTCCAGTACCGCATGCGCACGCCGGCGTCGGTGCGGTGGAGGGTGAAGAGGCCGTCGGCGCCGAACGACAGGCCGCGGGCGCACCACGACCGGATCTCGTCGGCGGTGGGCTCGCGCTCCGGCGCGGCAAGCG